>VGCC01000087.1 GCA_016870195.1 Actinomycetota bacterium | reverse complement strand
CCTTGGCGCGGCCGATCCCGTGTTCCGCGGACACCGATCCGTCATAGCGCGCAACACACTCCAGGACCACGCGATCCATCCGGTAGTCATCGGCGGACGGACCCGCGAACTCGACGTGCAGGTTTCCATCACCGATGTGACCGAAGATCCCGTGCTCCGTCACGCCAGCGTCAGCACCCAACAAGGAATTCAACTCCTCGGCGCACGCGGGCAACGCACTCAATGGCACCGAAACGTCAAGTTTGTGTAACACCCCCAGCAGGGCGAATGCATCCGCCTGCGCCTCACGGTAACGCCATAGGCGCGCACGCTCACCGGCATCGATTCCGACGACGACATCGCGGTCCTCAAGTCCGATGAACCCCTCCCCGGTTCCCCCATCCGCCACTTCGAGGAGGACGACGAGGGGGTGACGCTCACTCAAGGGATACGGCTGACCGATGACACCCTCGACGAGGCGCATGCCCGTGTCATCGACAACCTCGGCACCGATCACCCGGGCACCCGGCACCACCGCGGTCTGCACAAGATCCACGGCATCGGCATAGGACGGCGACCCGATGAGTGCGACCGTCGTGGCGCCCACCGGTCGATGCAGTCGCACACGTACTGCCGTGATCACCGCGAGCGTCCCCTCGGATCCGCAGAGAAGCGCACCGAGGTCCAGACCGGTGTTGTCCTTCAGTAGCCCGGAAAGGTGGGACAGCACGATCCCATCGGCCAGCACGGCTTCGATACCCACCACCTGCGCGCGGGTCATACCGAACGCAACGACGTGGATCCCGCCCGCGTTCGTGGCAACGGTCCCACCGATCGTCGCGGAGTCACGTCCTGCTAGGTCGACTCCGTAGACCCACCCGGCCGACGCCGCGGCTCGCTGGACGGCTCCCAGGGTTGCACCGGCTCCGGCGCTGAGCTGTCCCGCCCGCTGGTCCACGTCGCCGATCCAGTCCAGCCGACGTGTGGAGAGCACCACCGGCAATCCCTCGCCGGGGATCGCTCCACCCACGAGGCCGGTGTTGCCTCCCTGCACCACCACAGGGACACCCGCGGCCGAGCACATGCGAAGCACCGACGCGACTTCATCCGTGCTTCCCGGGCGAACCACGCACCGGGCATCTCCGCGGTAGCGGCGCGTCCAGTCCACCAGGTAGGGCTCCATCACGGCCGGGTCGGTGATCACATGGTTTGCCCCGACCACCTCGGCTAGCTGGGTCGCAATGTCCGCCACGGATGCATCCTCCCATCACGCACCGACATCGGAATCTCAGCCATGGAATTCACACCACATCCATGTACTGATGTCACTGGGCACTACCCCCGTCGCACCCAGTGCACTGTTCGCGGATTTCGACGTTTCACCGACGCCTGACACGAACACCTCCTCTGTCAAGGAACCGGCAAGGAGAAGATCATGAAACGCATACTGGTCGCCGCACTCACGAGCACCCTGCTCGTCGGCGTCACAACACCCGCTCTCGCGTCCACAGTTGACCCGTCCAGCACGGGCGTGGTCATCGCCGAGGACACGCGCGGGCAAC
>VGCC01000086.1 GCA_016870195.1 Actinomycetota bacterium | reverse complement strand
CCCCTCGAGGAACTTGGCGACGAGCATCGAGTGCTCGTCGGGCCCGACGACATCTTGGGGAACATCGACCAGGTGCGCCGGTTGATGGGTGTCACCGACGGGCCGTGGTCATTCGAACCGTTCGCGGGCGAAGTAGGTGAGAGCCCCACGCTTGCCCAGGATCTCCGGTCGAGTCTGGCTTACATTCGCGACCGGGTCGCCGACTGACCTAGACGAGCGCGAAGGCAGCCGACCGACCGAGCACCGCCGCCCGCATACCCTCGAGAGTCGCCGCATGGATATTGCGCGGGCGCACCGCATCACCGACCACGAGTACGCGATCGGCCAGGTGCGGATCCGAAAGCAAGTGCTCCGCCAATGCGTTCTCAGGCTGGCGGCCACCGACGACCACAGCGTCGATGTCGGTGAGGATTTCGAGATCGCCATGGGATTGGAGGTGGATCCCGTCCGTGGCCACCGTCTCGACCGTGGTCTCCAGGCGGACGTCGATCCCATCCGTGTTGTGCACGAGACGCTCGATCTGTTCGCGTCCCCAACCAGGCTGATCGAGCGCGAGGGCGTTGTTGGGCTCCACGAGTACCACCTGACATCCGGCGCGCGCAAGGTGGACGGCAAGCACGCAGCTGGCAACCGAGCCATCGGCGATCACTACGTTCGCCGGTGCGGTGACGTTGCCGTAGGCCTCGAACAGCCCCAGAACACGGGTTGTCGCACTATCCCGCAGGTGGCCGGGCGGTGCGCTTCGGGCACCGGTGGCCATCACGATCACCGCTGGTGACATGCCGACCACCAGGTCACGGTCGACCTCGGTATTCAGATGAAGGGTCACCCCCAGGTGCTTCAACCGCACTGAGGAGTTGTCCAAGAATCGGCGGAAATCGCCATGGACATCCACGGCCAGGGCCATCTGACCACCAATGACATCGCGGCGTTCGAAGAGATGCACGTCGCTGCCACGCTCGGCGAACTGAATCGCGGCCTGGAGACCCGCCGGACCACTTCCGACCACCATGACCGGGGACGGGGCAGTACCCGCCGGCGGTGCGTCAATGCGCAGATACTCGCGAGCGGTGAACGGATTCACGGAGCAATCCGCCACCCGGTTGGCCTCGAGTTCATCCACGCAGTGGTGACACGCGATGCATGGAATGATGTCATCGACGCGACCTGAACGTCGCTTGGCAACGTAATCAGGATCGGCGTGGAAGGCGCGACTCATGGACACCATGTCGATGCCCTGATCGAGCACCTCCTCGGCGACCCCAGGTCTCGACAATCGCTGCGCCACGCTCACCAGGGCGCGGTCACCGACCACCGACTTGATCTTGAGAGCGTGCGAGAGGAAACCAGCATCGGGTGATTCGGAGCCCTGCATGATCATGTAGTTGCTCTCGTAGAACCCGCCGGAGATGTCGATCAAGTCGACGCTCGCATCCGCCAGCATCCCGGCGAACTCCGCGGCTTCGGAAACACCCAGGCCATCGGCGATGTACTCGTCTGCGGTCATGCGGTAGCCGATCGGGAAGTCCTCCCCCACCTCGGCTCGGAGCGCTTCGACGAGCATGATCGGGAAGCGT
>VGCC01000085.1 GCA_016870195.1 Actinomycetota bacterium | reverse complement strand
TCCGGCACCCTCATCTGCGGCACCGTCACCGCATCCGGGTTTGACGCCCTCGGCACCCGCCTGCCCGCACCAACAACAACCACCGCCGGCTCCGCCGTGCTGCTCATCCGCCCAGAGAACATCACCCTCACGACCGACCCCACGCACGCACCGCTGGGCGGCACCGTCGTGGAGACGCACTTCTACGGCGGGTCCTCCACCACCTCCATTGCCGTCCCCGGACTCGACGCCCCCGTCATCGCCTCCCACGCGGGAGCACCAACGGTCCACGCGGGCGCGCAAGTCGGGATCACCTGGGACCCCACCGGCGCCGTGGTGATCCCCGGATGAGCGTCACGACCCACGCGGACTCCCGGGTCCGTGCGTCCCTCGCCGACGTCGTCCACACCCCGTTCTGGACCGACCGTCCGGACCGCCCCACCCCGCACCCACCGCTCGACGCACCCATCAGCACGGACCTGCTCGTCATCGGGGCCGGGTTCACCGGTCTCTGGACCGCGATCTGCGCCAAGCAGGAGAACCCGCAACTCCATGTCCTCCTCATCGACGCCAGCACCATCGCGCACGGGGGATCGGGACGCAACGGCGGATTCATCTCCGCATCCCTCACCCACGGCCTCGCGCATGGCGAAGCGCTCTGGCCCACCGAGATGGACTCCCTCGTCGACCAGGGTCGGCAGAACCTCGCGGACATCGTCGCGTTCACCCGCGAGCACACCATCGACGCGGACCTGCAGCTCGTTGGCAAGACCGCGATCGCCACCACCCCGCACGCACACCAATCCCTACGTCCGACGCTCGACATCCATCGCAGATGGAACGAAGACGCGGAACTCCTCGATGACAATGACATGCGCGCCGACGTCCACTCGCCCACCTATCTCGGTGGTCTGCGGGTACGCACCGGCAGCGGCCTGATGGATCCCGCACGCCTGGCCTGGGGTCTCGCCCGCACCGCACACGCACTCGGCGTCCGCATCCACGAGAACACACCCATCACCGACCTGCGCAGCACTACATCCTCGATCACCGCCACCACACCGATTACCACGATCACCGCACGCCACGCCGTGCTGGCCACCAACGCGTTCACGCCACTTCTGCGCCGACTCCGCTCCCGCATCCTCCCGATCTTCGATCACGTACTCGTCACCGAGCCGCTCAGTGAACGTCAACTCGATGACATCGGTTGGCACGAACGTCAGGGACTCACCGACATCGGCAACCAGTTCCACTACTACCGCCTCACCCCGGACAACCGCATCCTCTGGGGTGGCTACGACGCGATCTACCACCGCGGCAACCGCACGGATCCCGCACTCGAACACCGCGACGCCAGCCACGCCCTCCTCGCCACCCAGTTCTTCGCCACGTTCCCGCAACTCGAGGGACTGCGCTTCACCCACAAGTGGGCCGGGCTGATCGACTCGACCAGCAGATTCACCCCCGCGATCGGCACCGCCCTGCACGGGAAACTCGCGTACGCCGTCGGCTACACCGGACTCGGCACCGCGTCCTCGCGCTTCGGGGCGCTCACCATGCTCGATCTCCTCGCCGGTCGCCGCACGGAGCGCACCGAGCTCACCCTCGTGCGTCGCAAGCCGTTCCCGTTCCCACCCGAGCCCCTGCGCTACCCACTCATCCAGTTCACCCGCGCACAGTTGGCCCGCGAGGACGCCACCGGCCACCGCGGTCTGTGGTTGCGAACCCTCGACAGGTTCGGTC
>VGCC01000084.1 GCA_016870195.1 Actinomycetota bacterium | reverse complement strand
CGGACATGACTTCGGACTCTCATCCCATGTGCGCCTCACGAGTGTTCCCCCGAACGGACCCGTGCCTGAGCGCGTGGGAAATCTGACGGGCGCCTTCGCTGTCATCGCCGGAGCCGAGACCTACACCGCGGAATTACTCGACCGTCTCCCCCACCTCTGCCTCATCGCACGATCCGGTGTGGGGTTCGACCAGATCGATCTTGAGGCCGCCTCCCGTCTCGGTATCCACGTCACGACGACTCCGGGAGTGAACGCGCAGGGCGTGGCCGAACACACCGTCACACTCCTGTTGAGCGTGACCCACCGAGTTGCCTATTACGACGCCAGAGTCCGCAATGGAGAGTGGAGGGACGGAGACTTCTTCCCGGAGATCCAGGGGATGACCGTTGGAATCATTGGGTTCGGTCATATCGGACGGGCTACTGCCGCCCTGCTGCACGCCTTCGGCGCACGGATCATCGCGTTCGATGTGATGCCCATCCGGGATGCGCCGGACTACGTGACGGTAGCGGCGAGTATCGCGGAGATGCTCCCCCAGTGCCAGGCGATCTCCCTCCACACGCCTCTCCTGGATTCCACACGGGGTTTGATTGGTGGCGATGAACTTGCGCTGCTTCCTCGGGGAGCGTTCGTGATCAACGCAGCACGAGGGGGCGTTCTCGACGAAGTCGCTTTAGCGTCAGCCCTGCGAACTGGTCATATTGCCGGCGCCGGTCTCGACGTACTTGCACAGGAACCACCGGCACCGGGTGATCCGCTGTTGACTATCGACAGCTGCGTGTTTTCGCCGCACTCCGCCTCGTTGGGTGCTCACACCATCGAGCGAATGACGCGAATGATCGCGACCCAGTTGAATTCTGTTGCCGACGGTGCCACACCCACCGGATTGGTCAACACGCCGGCGCAGCCACGATTCCCACTCGTGGTCGGGTGACACGAAGATGCGCTTCTCCCTCAATCACAGCATCGCGCCCCTGATTCCCGTCCCCGATTTCATCGCGCTTGCTGGCGAGGTGGGCGTCGACGCGGTGGAGCTCCGGGACGGCATGCCCCCCGGCTGGGTGTTCCCCGACTCTTCCAACGTCCTCACCCACGACCCACGCGACATCGCCCGCATGGCCGCGGATGCTGGCGTTGAAATCCTGTCCATCAACGCCTTGCAAAGGTTCGACCAGTGGGATTCGGAGCGTGAACTGCAGGCGCGCACGATGATCGATTTCGCCGCCGCGGCGGGGATCGGTGCGGTGGTCCTCTGCCCCAGCGTGGCACCGGTCGGATCACCGGCCCTACCCACCGGACTTCCGGCAGCACTCGATGGACTTCAACCGATACTCGAGAACGCGGGTGTGCGCGGACTCATCGAACCGCTCGGTTTCCCACGTTCATCGATTCGGACCCAGGACGTCGTGGAGGCCGAGTTCAGCCGGCGCGAGACTCCGAGCTGCTTCGGGATCGTCCACGACAGTTTCCACCACGCGATCGCACGCGATCCGCTCTACTCGACACACATCACTCTCGTCCACCTGTCAGGGGTGCCCAATCTCGGTCTTCCCCTCGAGGAACTTGGCGACGAGCATCGAGTGCTCGTCGGGCCCGACGACATCTTGGGGAACATCGACCAGGTGCGCCGGTTGATGGGTGTCACCGACGGGCCGTGGTCATTCGAACCGTTCGCGAGCGAAGTAGGCGTGAGCCCCACGCTTGCCCAGGATCTCCGGTCGAGTCTGGCCTTCATTC
>VGCC01000083.1 GCA_016870195.1 Actinomycetota bacterium | reverse complement strand
AGTGCGGAACATCGCGCACTGCCGCGATCGCCCATGGCAGCATGTATCCGGCCGTGAGGATGGCGACGATGACGGCAATGACTTTCGTGACAGTCGCCGAGCGCGCCTGGGGCTCTATCCGCATGTCGTCCACGGCTGCAGCCTAGGACCAGAATGGGCGGATGGAGCAAGATCGGTCGCGTTGTCACCGAGGAATATGAGCGTGACGTCGGACTGGACGGGTCGTTACCCGTGGCCCGCCGACCGCACCTGGGTGCGGGTCATGAATGCGACCACCCTGGACGGGTCCGTGGGGGGTGCAGATGGTCGGAGTTCGTCGATCTCCTCACCGGCAGACCGTGCCGCGATGGCCGAGGTGCGTCGGCTGAGCGACGCGGTGGTGATCGGGGGAGCCACACTCAGGGCGGAAAGGTATCGACCGTTGCGGGCAGCCGATCCCGATGGCCGCCGCGCAGCCGAGCTGAACGCCGCCCCCGTGCTCGTCGTCATCTCGGGCAGTTGCGACCTGCCCTGGGAGGAGCCCGTCTTCACCGAGTCCGACATGCGTCCCGTAATCATTACGTCGGGGTCGGCGAGTGCATCGCACCTGGCTCGCGCACGCGAGAACTGCGATGTCATCACCCTTCCAGGTGACACGCTGGGTATGGGAGACATTGTTGCCGCTCTTCAGGATCGGGGCCTCACTCGGATTGCATGCGAGGCGGGCCCACGTCTGGTAGCCCAGATGATCGACGAGGACGTCGTGGACGAGCTCGACATCACGTTCTCACCCGTGCTCGCTGGATCCACGTCACCGGCACACACCATCACGTCACCCCGCCGTTGGAACCTTCTGGAGCAGTGGGTGATCGATGGCTTCCTCTTCACGCGGTACGTCAAGGATGACTTGTTAGCCTGATCGGGTGATCACTGCGGAGGCGATCGTTCGCCTGCACGACCAATATCCCGGGCTCGCTGATGCTCCTGTTGCGCCCTTCGTCATCGATGGCACGGCCTTCGACACCGATGCAGCCCCGGTCGTGATGGGGGTGGTGAACCTCTCGCGGGACTCGACGTATCGCGAGAGCATCGCGATCTCGACGGAGTCCGCGGTGCGCAAGGCGCGCCTCCAGATGGTCGAAGGCGCCCATGTGATCGACATCGGCGCCGAGTCAAGCCGTGCCGATGCATCGCGAGTCGATGCGCGGGGTCAGATCGAACGGTTGGTACCGGTCATCGAACAGTGCCGGGAATCCAGCGTTCCCGTGTCCGTGGAGTCCTATGAGCCCGATGTCGTGCGGGCGTGTCTGAGCGCGGGAGCGGGCGTGCTCAATCTCACCGGAAGTGATCCCAACGATGAGATGTTGGCTCTGGCGGGGGAGGCAGGAGCATCGGTCGTGATGTGTTACGTCCCCGGCACGCACGTCCGCGATGGCTCACCCTTCACCATCCACGACGATCCGATTCCCCCGCTCATCGATTACTTCGGTCCGCGCATCGAGCGGGCACGGGCCCTGGGTGTGATGTCCCTTGCACTCGATCCGGGACTGGGCTTCTTCTACGGAGCCGCGATCAGCCCGCGGGAGAAGTACCTGCACCAGGCCCAGGTGTTGCTGCACTCGTTCCGGTTGCGCGAACTCGGACGTCCGGTCTGCCAGATCATGCCCCACGCATTCGACCTGTTCGAGGAGCGATATCGGCTCGGAGAGCCCTTTTTCACGGTGCTCGCGCGGCTCGGCGGAGTGGGTGTCTTCCGCGTGCACGAAGTGCCGGAC
>VGCC01000082.1 GCA_016870195.1 Actinomycetota bacterium | reverse complement strand
CCCGGGACAAGGACAGAATCCATCGAGTCGCAGATGTCCACGGCCATGAAGTTCGGTGACATTCGGGCGACGCGTCGTCCTTTCATGCGCACCAGGGAGAACGCGGAATCAAACATCACTCCCAGGAGCACACCGTCCCAGTCCGGCGTAATCCGGGCCCACGCTTCGTCCCAGTGCCACGCGCTTTGATCACCTGGATCATGCTCGATGTGGGTCACGATGTGAGTAGCCCGATAATCCGCCAGGTGATCCCGCAGGCGGGGAATCCACGAGGAACGCGGTTCACCGGGAGCAACGTCGAGCACGGACATCGAGTGATCTCCGTAGTTCTCCACCCCCGACCGGTACGCCTCGTAGTAGAAGTTGCGGGTTCCCGGCCTCCACGTTGCGAAGTGCGGTCCTTCCTGGGGCACCACGACGATGTGAGGTGCGCGTTCGGAGTAGGGCGGCGGTTGCAGTCCACGCGCGCGCGACTCCGGGTTACTGCGATCGCGGTCCCGGTTGAAGGCGCGATCCTCGACCTGGGGGTAGACCCGGGCCGCGAGACGCCCGAGCCGAGCGCGCAGGGTCGATCGAGTCTCGTCCATTTAGTCGATCCACCGCCAGACAACCGTGCACGGAAGGCTCGGGTGCGTGGGCTCGTCGAGACCGTCGCCCCAATTGGGCGGCCAGAAGTGGCTGAAGAGCGGCCGCTCCACGGCGTCGGGCTCAGCGGCGCAGCGCGCCTCGATCCGCTGGGTCTCCGAGGTCCATGGAGGCTGGGGAACTGCACGGAATTCACTGGCGGGAAACGCAGGCCACCAGATCACCAGGACCACGGCGGTCACCACCGCCACCACCCACGGTCGGGAGCGCCGGATCACCGGGTCCAGGAGAACGAGGGCGGCCACCCCCCAGACGAGGAGGGGCACGACGAAATAGCGGTTGTTCGAAGACCCGATCGCCGCCGGGATCAGACCGAGGGCGAGGCCGGCGACCACGAGCACTCCGGCACCGAACACCCGGCCGCGCCCGGCGACAAGCGCCCACGCACCCCAGAGTCCCAAAACCGCAACGACCAGCCAACCGGTGAACGGCCACGGGCTCAGGGTGAAGTTGGTGAACAGGGAGTACTCCCCGATCGTGATCCCCGGCCAGTACGTCAGGATCGCAACGGGCACCGCATCGGCCCATGCGCGGACCGTCTCGACGGTGAATGCGGTCGATCGGGGAGTCGCAGCTCCAAGCGAGACCCACGCCTGCAGCGCCAATCCGATAGCCAACGCAACAAGCCAGAGTCCCGCGACGCGCCAGCGCACCCCGGCGCGGATCGCGACGATCAGGATCAACGGAAGGAGCACCACAGCGGAGGGGATCGTCATGGCGGTCACCAGCAGGAGCAGCGCTGTTCCAACCCCCGACCCGCGGTACTGGGGAAACGCCACGAGCACGGTGCAGAGGAACAGCAGCGGCATGTAGACGCTGCCCAGGGCGTTGATCGACTCGAGGCCCACGATGGGGGCCAGCGCGGGCAGGAGTCCTGCCGCCACCGCCACGAACACGGTCAGGCCTGCACGCCGCAGCACGAGCGCGGTCACCGCGGCCACGGCCCCGGTGATCAGGGCCCCGAGAAGGTTCGAGGCCAAGGCCCAGTGCTCCCAGGGGAACAGCGACACGGGCCAGGCCAGGAGGCGGGGCAGGAACAGCCAGTAGCCCGCGAAGGGGTCGGTGAAGCACTCCCAGAACCCAGCCTTGTGGACGCAGAGGGGGAAAAGTCCG
>VGCC01000081.1 GCA_016870195.1 Actinomycetota bacterium | reverse complement strand
GCGGTCGGAGTCCTTCTCGATTTGCTCGAGGGTCTGACCGGAGTGGCTCGCGATGAGTTCCGCCATCCGCTTCTTGATGAACAGCATCTGCTCAGCCTGAATCTTGATGTCGCTGGCCGTTCCACCGATCCCGCCGAGAGGCTGATGCATCATGATGCGGGTGTTCGGTGTGGCGTAGCGCTTACCGTCCGCGCCGGCGCAGAGCAGGAACTGTCCCATCGATGCCGCGAGGCCCATGGCGATCGTGGTGACGTCGTTGGGAATCAACTGCATGGTGTCGTAGATGACCATGCCCGCGGTGATCGACCCACCAGGGGAGTTGATGTAGAGCGTGATATCTCGCTCGGGGTCCTCGGCTGCAAGCACCTGGAGCTGCTTGGCGATCCGGTTGGAGTTCTCGTCGCGCACTTCGCCCTCGAGCCAGATGATGCGCTCGCGCAGGAGCCGCTCATCCAACATGTCGCCGAATCCGGACATACCGCCGCCGGGCGCGCGTAGGTCATTCATCACGTGGGGCATGCATCAACCCTAGTCGCAGAACACGCGCGGGACCGCCCCGAGAAGCCCCGGTTCGCCGAGGGCCGAAAGCACGTGAGCCCTAATCGCTGGTCGGCACGAGGTCGCGGTCGAGAGCCTTCAGGTCCACGGCCGCACCTGTCGTGTCCACGACGGATGCAGACTCCAAAACGTGCGCCAACGCCTTAGCCCTGCGGATGTCCTGCATGGCCATCGGCACCTGCCCGGCCTCCACCAACGCCTTCGCGAACGCATCGGGGGCCATGCCGTAGCGGGGTGCTTGCTGCACGAGCCACGCGGACAACTCGCTCTCCCCGACCGTGATCTCCTCCGCCTCGGCGATCCGATCCAGGATGAACTGGCTCTTCACGCCGCGGCGTGCCTGAAGTTCCACCTCGATGCGATGGTCCTCACCGGAATCGTGTCCATCCTCGAAGTACGCATCCACCTCAGCGGCGATCAGGCTCTCCGGTATCGGCATCTTCACGGAGTCGATCAGAACCTCGTGCACGCGTTCGCGCGCTTGCGCCCCCTGCTCGAGCCGCTTCACGCGTCCCAGACGGGTGCGGAAGTCCTCCTGCAGGTCGCCGAGTGTGTCGAACTCCGAGGCCAACTGCACAAAGTCGTCGTCGAGGGGCGGCAGTTCGCGCTCGCGGACCTTCGTCACGTGCACGTGCACCGTCAGGGGTTCGCCCGCCCAATCGCCGTTCTGCGGGGTGAACTCGAAGGTGCGATCCTCACCCGCACTCGCGCCGCGGACTGCGTCGTCGAATCCGGGGAGCAGCCCGTCCGTGCCGAGTTCGTAGGACATAGCCGGCCCGGAGAGGTCGTCGACCGGATCACCCTCGGGTGTGGCTCCGCTGACGTCGACCAGGAGCACATCCCCGTCGCGCGCGGCGCGGTCCACGTCGATCAGCGTGGCGAACCGCGTGCGCAGGCTGTCGATCTGCGCCGCAACGTCGTCGTCACTGACGACCACGGGATCGACTTCGACGGACAGACTCGCGTAGTCGGGAAGCTCGAACTCCGGGCGGATATCGACTTCCGCTGTGAAGGTGAGGGGTTCGCCATCCTTCAACTCCCCGACCGCCACCTCGGGTCGACTCACGGGCACGATCTTGTTCTCACGCACCGCCTCGTCGTAAGCCTTCGGCACCGCATCGTTGATCGCTTCCTCGAGCACGACCTCGCGGCCGAAGCGCTGCTCGATCACGCGCGCCGGCACCTTCCCCTTGCGGAACCCGGGGATGTTGACCTGCTTGGCGATGCGGGCGTAGGCCGCGTCCAGGCTCGGCTTGAGGTCGTCGAAAGGGATCTCGACGCTCAATTTCACGCGGGTCGGGGACAGGGTCTCGACAGCGGTCTTCACGACACTCCTCAATCGGTACTACTCGTCGGCACCTAGTGGTGCCGAGTGGTCGGGGCGGGGAGACTCGAACTCCCGAT
>VGCC01000080.1 GCA_016870195.1 Actinomycetota bacterium | reverse complement strand
TCCAATTACGTGAGCGCCACTCCTGGCGAGTGCGCTGGGTGAGGACTTCGATGGTGGTCCCGACCAGGACGATGAGGAAGAGGAACCTCAGCGGCGTGATCACGAGGACGTTGACGGCGCGTGAGGACGCGCAGACCGGGACGATGTCACCGTAGCCCGTGGTGGACAGCGACACGGTGGCGTAATAGAGCGCGTCAAGTGGGGTGAGGGTCCCGACCTCGCCGCGATCGGCGTAGCAGTTGCGCTCCAGGTAGACGATCACCGCGGTGGCGAAGAGAGCGAAGAATGCGATCCCGACGCGGGTGCCGATGTTGCGTACCGGTCCCCAGGCATGGCGCGCGAACATGAGGGTGCGCTTGCCGTCGTCGGGGTTGGTCTCGAGGAAGCGTTCACTGCGCTCGCGCAGCGAGCGGCGACGTTCAGTGGCCACGGGCATCCCTCGGGTGACGAATCCCCAGCAATCTAGTCCTGCCCGGCGCCGCCTTCTGGCTCGGGCGGACGTGGCGTGGTGGGGATCACGGGCACGACGTCACCATCAGCCCCGGCACCAGGGGGCACTACGGCGATGGCATCCGCCGATGCCCACGCGGTTAGGGAGAAGGGGTCGGGCAGGACCGATGCGGTCGCTCCCGCGCGATCGCGATTGATCCGCACAGGGACGAGGACCTCGTCCGTCGGCGCATCCCCCTCGGGTGTGGGCATTGCCAGGACCGCGGTGGTGGTGGGCGCCGATTCGGCACCGGGAATCCCGCGCAGGGCGCCGATCAGCGGCGGCGCGAGGGTGACCAGGCCGGCAAGTGCGTGCACGGGATCACTGGAAAGGCCGAGCAGCAACCTGCCGTCGGGTAGTCGCACTAGCAGCGTCTCGGCCCCCGGCGTTGCCAGGACGCCATCGATCAGCCAGTGCGCTTCGATGTCGCGCAGCACTTCGCGCAGCAGGTTGGCAGCCTCGGGTGCGGTGGAGCCCGCGGTGACGATGAGGTCCGCGGTGGAGTCACTGATCTCCTCGATCAGGAAGCGTGCGGACTCCGGGGCCCGCACCGCGGGGTTCCCGCGCGCGCCCAGTCGCCCGAGGAAGGTGGGGATGGTCAGGGCCAGCGCATCTCGGGGCCGGCCGTAGCGGGGAAGACCGTGCTCGAGCAGGTGGGCACCGAGGATGAGCGTCCCCACGCTGGGGGGCGGTGTGATCGGGAGTCGGTCGTAGCCCAGGGATGCGGCGAGCGCGAGCAGCGGTGGGGTGATCGGCGTACCGGCGGCGAGGACCGGGGCACCGGTCCTGCTGTGGTCGCCCTGACGAACGATCCCCTCGCCGAGGCGCGGGCGCGCGCGCTCGTCCGGGATCTCGGTGAGTGGGTCGCGGGCCACGATGACCGTGTCCCCGACCTCGTTGAGGCTCGCCACGCATTTCTGATGCGAGATGACGCAGTCACTATGCGGGGGAGTCGGCTCCCCGCGGATCACCGGTGTTGCGAAGTGCGAGGGCAGTGCGACGTTGGGGACGAGGTCGATGACCCGCCACGGTCCCTCGCCGCAGAGTGCGTACCCATCCACCGCAGCGATGTCCTCGGCCGGATCGTCCTGCAGCGTGACGAGCGGTGCGGCGAGCAGACTCCCGTGCGCTTCGTCGAGACGCGCGGTCTTGGCGGGAAGCGGCGCTGCCGCGGTGACGGCAACCTGGCGCGCCTGGTGCCAGGTCAGCAGGCCATCGAGACCGAGGCTTCCCTCCACGCGATCATGCTGACACGAGCTCCTGTGCCGGAGCGGGCGCCGCGCTGCGACGACGCTGGGGTGGCACGAAGCCACGCGCGATCAGCAGGAACACGATCACCGCGGATGCCGCGATCAGCATCGCGATCGACCACTCAGTGAGCGCATCCGTCCCCGCGAGGACGTAGTGCGCGGTGGCGAACGGCCAGGCGGCGTAGGCGATGAGGTGACTGCGCTTGAACAGCGTGGCACCGCGCTTGCCGAGTTTCTGGCGCAGGCGCCCGATGGCGCTCACCGGGATCATCAACCACAGGGCGATCGTGCCCAGC
>VGCC01000079.1 GCA_016870195.1 Actinomycetota bacterium | reverse complement strand
TGAGGGGTAGAATTACGGCGAAAAAGGTCCCCCCCCCCCGGGTTTGGTGTCGCGGTGCCCCCCAAAGTCGTTGGGTACCAGAAGGGGTACCTCATCCTTCCCGTCACCCGAAGCGATCTCCGATTCGATTTGATCAAGGAAAAGGCTGAAGGATGGCCGCCGGACCTTGCCAGGGCGACAGAAAACGGTCTGGTGTCCTACTCGATAGAGATCATCTACGATTACGGGGAGCGTAAAGACGCGGAGTACATCGTGCGGACGAACTCGCCTGATCAGTTCATCCTGCTCGTGCCGCATGCCGGCACTAGGTCGCCGATCACAACGTTTGACGATAAGACGGTATTCAAAGTGGAACCGCAAGGTGTCATCGATCTCGCGAACGAGGAGAAGAAGAAGCCAGCCCAACGGTGAGTGGGCTTGGGTGCCGACCTGCTTCCGCATCACGGGATGATGAGTCGCCCAACGCGCATCGCGAGCCCTGCGGTACCGACGGTCTCCTCATCATCGCGGCCCGCGATGACAAGCGATGACGACCGAACGATCGCAGCTGCTGGCGCAACGAGCACGGTGTTCGCGTAGCCAGGCGCAACGTCGAGACCAAACCGCGTATCGGTCGACCACGCCGCAAGGCGATGCAAGCTGATGTGAGGTGCGTTCGGCGCAGGATCAGCTGCGAGGCAGTCTGGGGTTCCGTCAATTTGGATGCCGACGCGGCCGGAACCCGAGACCTTGGTGATGAGGGGGCTTTCGAACGCCAGCCAAGGCGCCTGGGTGTTCACGATCGTCGAGAGCCGAAGTCCCTCCTCGAAGAAGGCGAGGTTTCGCATTCGGAAGCACAGCTGCTCGTCTCGCAACTCGACGACAGCGATGCGCTCAGGCGCGCGAACGGGCCAGAGCAGGGGTGCGTTCGCGCCTCGTGACTTCGGATCGACTCGATTGAGCACGTACATCCCGGTGAGCAGCCGTCGTAGGACGCAACTCGACCGCTGTGGGATGGCGAAGTTGCCCCGTCTGTTCGGCCCCCGGCCGATCCGCGCGTAGAGCGGCTCGAAGCCCTCGATGGAAAAGTTGTCGGAGTAGACCGTGGTCCGCATGAGGAGGTTCATCGGGTGAACTCCATGTCGAATCGGATCTCAATTGGCGAAGACTCGGCGTCAGGAGCCAGACTCTGTTCAACCAGCACTCGGCGGGAGAGGAAGTAGAGCACCGAGCGAGTCGTCAACCAGATGAGGAAAATCCACGAGACATAGGTTTCGACCACGAAGATGTACCTGACAACCTCAAGGAGGTTGTAGAGGGCTTTTTCAACGCCTTTTAACTCCGTTGCGGTCGATTGGAGCGCCTCCTTTACGCCCGGGAACCAACACCACCAGCCCGAGTATTCACCGACCCCTCTCCCGACATTGCTCGTCCCAGCAGCGAGTTTACTCATGCCCATGGTGAGGAGCCACTCAATCCCGTTCACGATCAAGCCATTCGCCCCAAACACGAGCAGCGCGAGGAATCCGAACGGCGCCCATTGGAGGAGCACACAACATCCGGTGCGGAGACCCGAGAGTACGGTCGGTCGCCAGGTGTCGAGCGTGCAGCCTGGCCCGCGGTTCTCACCGAGGAACTTTTGGACGAATCGAAAGAGGAGATATGCGACAGCGATAGTTGCAGCGGGCACTCCGAGGGCGATCACGACTATGACAACCTGAGGAAAGATCATGCCAAGCGCGAGAAGGAGGACGCACGGCACCCCGATCGGAACCAAGATGCGCAGCGGATCGTCGTGACGGATTCCCTGGAACCGTTTCATCCCCGAAGTGTCCCACTTGGGGGCGGCGCCTGCAAGTCCGTCGGTCGCGAACGGTCGACGTGCCATGCTCGGGAAACCGGAGGCGTTGTGGCTATCACCGCGATCCACCACAACGCGTAAAGCGTGTCAGCCGGTGCGGCGAAGGGCGTTCCCGTACAACCAACCTGCGACGGCGCGGACCAATTCGCGGTCACTCGCGGACGCACCGAAGCCGCCCTCAGTTTCAGGCGCAACGAGGCGGT
>VGCC01000078.1 GCA_016870195.1 Actinomycetota bacterium | reverse complement strand
AGTCCTTCACCTGCAGGAACCAGCGCGCCTTCGACCAGACCTCCGGCTCGTTGTCCCGCACCCAGGCAAGTGACGTGGCCGCGAATCCCGCGACCGGAACGGATCCCAGACGTGATCGCGCATCCCCGGACACCTCCCGCACGATGCGCCCGACGTAGTCCGCCCCGCGCGTATCGGCCCAGGTAATGGCCGGGCGCAGGGGGGTGAGGTCCTCGTCGGCGATCACCACCCCGTGCATCTGCCCGGAGAAGCCGACCCTTCCCGAGGGATCCCCCAGGTCCGCGAAGCCGATCCGGGCCGCGGCCAGCCACTCCTGCGCGTTGATCTCGGCCCACCCCGGGCGGGGGCTGGCCAATGAATAGGAGTGTGAGCAAGCCCTCTCGATTTCTGGTTCCGCGGCGGTGCCGGCAGGGGACACAATGGCCGCCTTGAGCGAACCCGTCCCCACGTCGAGTCCAAGGGATCCCATGACGTCCGACACGTCCTCCAGTATTCCGCCTCGCGTCGTGGTGGTGGGCAGCCTGAATATCGATCTCGTCGTCGGGCTTGAGCGGATGCCCCACCCGGGCGAGACCGTGTTCGGCCACAGCCTTGAAAGGCACCCCGGTGGGAAGGGACTCAACCAGGCCGTCGCTGCTGCACGACTCGGTGTTCCGGTCACCATGGTCGGCGCCGTGGGTGATGACGGATCCGGTGACTGGCTGCGTTCCGTGATGTCCGCGGAAGGGATTGATCAATCGGGAATTAGTACCTTGGCGGGAACATCGGGCGCCGCGGTGATCGAGGTGGATGCAACCGGTGCCAACCGAATCGTGGTGATCCCCGGCGCGAATGATCTGGTGGATGCGACAGTTGTTGCCGACTACATCGCATCAAGTCCGGACGTAGGCGTCGTGCTCACCCAGGGTGAGGTGCCCATGGATGTCATCGTGACGGCGATGCGCGCCGGACGTGCACGTGGGGCGCAGACGATCCTCAATCCCGCGCCCGCCCGCGAGTATCCGAGAGATGTCATGGACTCGGTGAACTTCCTAGTGCCCAATGAACACGAGGCGGCGTTAATGACCGGACTTGAGGTGGGCTCCACGGTGGACGCTGTGGAGACGGCGGGAGAGATGACCCGGTGGGGTGTTGGGTGCGTGGTGATCACGCGCGGTGAGCGCGGCGCGGTGTGGTCCACCGCAACCAACTCTGGCCAAGTGC
This sequence comes from Actinomycetota bacterium, assembly GCA_016870195.1. Taxonomy (GTDB): domain Bacteria; phylum Actinomycetota; class Actinomycetes; order S36-B12; family S36-B12; genus VGCC01. The sequence continues at coordinate 853 of VGCC01000078.1, read as the reverse complement.
AGGCGTTTCGCGTTCACGCAGTGGACACGGTCGCCGCGGGTGACGCGTTCTGCGGTGGGCTTGCCGTCGGACTAGTGCGCGGAGAGACGCTGTCCGAGGCGCTGCGATGGGCATCGGCGTGCGGCGCGCTCGCCGCGACGAAGGCGGGTGCGGTTCCCTCACTCCCCACCCTCGACGAGGTGCAGGAGTTGTTGGGCTAGAGCGCCGATACCCGCTGCTGTGCGTTGCGCATCGACGGTGACTGCGGCCCCAGGATCAGTTGCATTCCACCAAGCATGGTTGCGACGGTCGGCTTCATGATCGCCAGTGACATCTGCGGTAACCCGAGCAGACTTCTGTAGTGCGTGGGCATCGTGGCCACGGCACCGGCGAAGAGGACGCTGTACGGCGGACGGGCCGGGAGTGGCAGCGGAGGGTTACAAATGAAATCGACGGTGCGCGCCGCGACCTCACTTCCCGTCAGGACCGGACGGAAGTCATCGAGTTGCCGCTGGAGTTCCGCGACACTGCGCGGCGGATTCTCTACACCTACCAACTCGCCCGCGATCGCCCACTCGCGGACGTAGGCGTCCTCACCCCCGGGGATCACGCCGCCCCACACCCGATGTGTGGTGAGGAAGGAATCGGTGAAGGCGATGTGGACCCAGCGCAGCAGATCCGGATCGGAGGCGGAGTAGGGCTTGGGTCCCCCGGCGGTCTCGTAGGTGCCGGTGACTCGACGGTGCATGCCGCGTACGCGCGCGCACTCGCGGTCGGCCATCGCGCGATCACCGAATGTCACCACCGTCAGCCACTGCGTGGTGCCGGCCAGACGCCCGAGTGCATCCGCCTCGTATCGCGAGTGCTCGCTGAC
>VGCC01000077.1 GCA_016870195.1 Actinomycetota bacterium | reverse complement strand
ATCGAAGTACGCCTGGCGGACCTGCGGCTCGAGGAACACCTTCTCGGGGGGACCTTCCGCGATCACCTGCCCGACGTCGAGGACCAACACCCGCGAGGCCACCATGGCCAGAAGTTCCAAGCGGTGCTCGATCAGCAGCACCGCGATCCCATACTCCTGCGACAAGTTGCGCACGATCAGGTCGATCTCGTCGATCTCGGAGCCGGTCAACCCGGATGCGGGTTCATCCAGCAACACGATGCGCGGGGAGCGCAGCAACAGGCACGCCAACATCAACTTGCGGCGCTCCAGGGTCTCCAGGGACCCGGTGGGCTGGTGCATCGATGCGCGCATGTGCACGAATTCGGTGGCCCACTCCAACTGCAGCCGGGAGGGGTAGGGCTTGTAGGCCTTGCGCGCGGCCTTCAGGGTTTCGGCGACCGTCAGCCCCGCGGGAACGATCGGGCGCTGGTAGCTGCGCACCAACCCGCGCTCCACGCGCTCGCGCATCGGCAACTTCGCCACGGACTCGCCGGAAAAGACGACGTCCCCTCCGTGCCGCAGTTGGCGGCCGGAGAGGACTTCGAAGAGGCTGGTCTTGCCGGCCCCATTGGGGCCGGCAAGACCGACAACCTCTGCCTGCTCGACCTCGAGGGACACGCCCTCGAGGATGCGGCGACCGCCAAGATCAAGGGTGATCTCGGAGCAGGTCAGGAGCGCCATTCAGTTCTCCTACCGGATGACTACTGCATCCACGGTGCCGGGGTGAATGGCGCCTCGGCATCGTCGGCAGGCTCGATGACCGTGTGGCGACCATCCTGAACCTGGTAGAAGTAGTGAGTTACGCCCTCAGCTGCGCTGGCGACGTCGTTCGGGTAGCTCGGGGTCACACCGTTTGCGAAATCGATGTAGCCCGTCACACCCTGGGTCGGGTTCGCTGCGATGAACTCGTTCACCGCGGCGAAGTCCGCCGGATCGACGTTGGACCAGGCGTTGGCCAGGACCTTGACCATGTCGTAGCACCAGGCCGGGTACACCATGCCCATCGTCACATCGTTCGTGCCGGTGGCTGCGTGGTACGCCGCGCGGAAGGCCTTGTCCTCCGCACTGGTGTTGCCCGTGCCGATCACGGTGCCCCAGACGAAGCCCTCCGCGGAATCACCCGCGATGTCGAGGTACTCCGGCTGTGACGGTCCGTACTGCAGATACACCAGCGAACCGTCAACCGGTGCGGCGGCGAACTGCTGCGAGAACGACGCGAGCTCGGCACCGATCCAGTGATCAACCATGATCACGCCGGGATCGTTGGCGGCGAGCTTCTGCAGCACCGGTGACCAGTCCTTGGTGCCGGCGGTGATGTCGATGATCTCGCCGAGCTGCCACTTACCACCCGATGCCTCGATCGCTTCGACTGTCGCTGCTGCGATGTTCTGGTTGTACGCCGTGTCGCCACGGATGATGTCCACCGTGTTGTTCTTCGGCGTCCACGCACCCGAGTCAGCCAGGTTCGTCAGGAACGTGACGAAACCGGAGCCGTAGTAGGTCTCCGGGGGATCGACGAAGTAGTTCCCATACTTGGCAGGGTCTGATGCACGGATCTTCTGGGCATCGATGTTCGTGTCACCGCTCATGTACGGGGCTCCGTACGCGGCCGCTGCATCGAGCGCCGGCGGCGGGATGATCACGAACGGGCTCACCAGAGCCGAGACTCCCTCGCCGGTCAGCTTCTGGAAGCCGGCGGTGATGCCCTCGGGGGTGAGGATGTCGATGTCCGTGACGCTGAACTCGATCGGACGTCCGCCGACACCACCGGCAGCGTTGATCTCGTCCTTCGCCAGGGTGGCGCCGTTGAGGCAGTCCGCGTGGTCAGCGATACCTGCCGGACCGGACTGGGCGATCGGCAAGCCGATCACAATGGGATCGCCGCTGGCTTCGGCCGGGGCGGCCTCCTCGGCGGCGGTCTCCTCGGCAGCGGTCTCCGCTGCCGTCGTCTCGCTTGCGGCATCCCCGGAATCGGAGGAGCTGCAGGCGCTCAGGACCAAGGACAGCGCCGCTACGGAGCCGGCGGCAGCCATCAGTCGGGTTCTCTTCATGTGGCCTCCATGACACAACAGGGCGCGGTCCGCCCAGCACATCGAACCCCATCAGTCCCAGCCGAATCCCGCTATCGGTAGATCTGCCGATATTTGATCTCCGATTGGTAAAGAACCGGGTCATTCGGCCCCGAAAG
>VGCC01000076.1 GCA_016870195.1 Actinomycetota bacterium | reverse complement strand
CATGCTCGGCCGCGAATGGCATCGCAGCACCGCGTACGGAGTCGCCGCCCGCGCCTATATCAAGTCCCATCGCAGCGACGACCCGTGGATCTCCTCACATTTGGAACTACGCGGCGAATCCAACGAACTGCTCTCCGGCTACGGCTGGATCTTCCCGCTCGGTGATGGTGAAGTGAATATCGGCGTGGGCACGCTCGCCACGGCCAAGCATCCGGCCGACGTCAACCTGCGCTCGCTTCTCACGCATTACGCATCGCAGCAACGCGACACCTGGGAACTCGAGGGCGATGTTCGAGCACCGTGGTCGGCGCTCCTGCCCATGGGTGGCGCGGTCAGCGGCGTTGCAGGACCGAACTGGGTGCTCGTCGGCGATGCGGCCGGATGTGTGAATCCGCTCAACGGTGAGGGCATCGATTATGGACTCGAGACCGGTCACCTCGCGGCCCAACTCATCGCATCAACCATCCCGAACGCAGCGCTCAGCTACGACAACCGCTGGCCGGTGATCCTGCGCGAGCACTACGGACTCGCCTTCTCCATCGCACGGCGCTTGGCCACCCTGCTCACCGTCCCCGGATTCCTCACCACCTTCGGACCCATCGGGATGCGCTCGCGGTTCCTGATGACGATCGCGCTGCGCGTCATGGGCAACCTGGTGACCCCGGAGGACCGGGACGCCACCGCGCGCCTCTGGCGCACGGCGGGGAGGGCGAGCATCCGGTTTGACGATCGGCCGCCGTTCAGCTAGGCTCACTTATCATTTCTGATAATCTACGGTCATGAACTCTCGCCACCGGCCCAGCCAGGGCCTGGACCAGGTGCTGCGCTCCGCCGCGCGGCTCCAGGAACTCGTCCCCGACGCAGTTCTCGTCGGCGGTGCGGCCGCGGCGCTCTACGCCGGGCATCGGGAGTCCTTCGACCACGACCACGTCCTGACAGACCTGGCGGCCCGGTACGACCAGGTGCTGGAGGCGGTCGAAGCCTCCGATGGTTGGGCGACCTCTGTGCGCGCATCCAGTCCGCCGATGACGATCCTCGGCTCCCTCGATGGTGTGGAAGCGGGCCTGCGTCAGATGCGCCGCGTGCGCCCGCTCGAGACCGCGGAGGTGGCGATCGACGGGGACACGACCGTGGTGGTTCCCACCCTCGACGAGATGTTGCGGGTGAAGGCGTTCCTCATCGTGCAGCGCAACTACGTCCGCGACTACCTCGACGTCGTGGCGTTAGCGAACGAACTCGGAATGGACGACGCGGCAGGCACCTTGCGTGACATCGACACGTACTACGCCGACAGATCCGAGGAGGTAGGGTCGGTGATGACGACCCTCGTGGGCAGACTCGCGAAGCCGGATCCCCGCGACCGCGACGTCATCCCGGAACTCCCCCGCTACAAAGGCCTCGACAAGCGCTGGCACCAGTGGTCCAGTGTCATCGAGGCCTGTCAGCAATTGTCTCTGCGCATCGCCCAGGCGGACTGATGGCCCTGAAGTTCCGCAACGTCGACGCGCTCCCGACCGACCCGGTCAACACCTGGCCCTACGAAGCGCTGGTGACCGCCATCGAACGCGGCCTCGTCCCCGACTGGCATCCAATCTTCGACGAACTCAAGCGCGATCCGTGGGGACCCGTGTCGCGAAAGATCGAGCGCTACCTGTCCTACGCCCCCGTCGACGGATTCACGACGCTGTTCCGGCTCGCGATCGAACGTGCCCGCAGCAACGCCGAGAACCGTGAGCGTGCCGAAGTCGCCGAGCAGGTGCGTTCCGCAATCGCCGCGAGTGGGCTGACGGCTGCGCAGTTCGCCGAGCGCATCGGAACCTCAGCCTCGCGATTGAGCACCTACGCCACAGGAGCTGTCACCCCGTCCTCGCACCTGCTGCTTCGGATCGAGCAATGCGCGAAGCCATCCACTGCACCGCGTTCAGCGACGAGGTAGATCTACAGCGCCCAATCCTCCGTGAGCGACTCCTCCTGCAGCGTCATCCGCAGCGGAGTGGTGCGCAGCACGGCGGGCGGCGATCCCAGCAGCGGCGGCATGGATCCCATCATGGATGCGAATCCCGACGACGCCCGGTGCGCCTCCTCCGCGTCCTCGTCTTTGAACACCTCGAACAACCACACCAGGTTCGCATCGTCCGGGTCGATCGAGATCATGAACACTTCCGTGCCCGGCTCCTCGCTCAATCCATCGGCGTAGGTGTTGAGCAAATCCAGCAAGGCAGGCCGCATT
>VGCC01000075.1 GCA_016870195.1 Actinomycetota bacterium | reverse complement strand
CGGCGATCGCCCAGCAGAATCGCGAAGTCAGCCGAACGATTGATGAACGACAGTCCTTGCAGGCTGATATTGCCGATGTGTCCGTCGGTCCGGTGGCACATCGCCCACACCACCCGATCCTCCCGGTCGAGCGCCTTGAGGAAGTCTCGAAAGTACTGCTCGGTCTTGAGGAACTTGCCGTGACTGTTGAATCGGCAGACCTCCTGGTCCTGGAACCAGGCAGGGTAGGGTCCCTGCAAGTCACGCTCCTCAAGGGCGCGAACGTAGTACTCGTCCGAGAGCTGCGCAATCATCGCAGCGCGTCCCTGTGCTGCCACACCTTGTGAAACGCCTCGATCACCAGGTCAATCTGAGCATCGGTGTAGTCGCTCATGCACATGAACAGCCCCATGTAGGAGCGGTCCTGCAGTTCCTCAGCCACCGGACAGATGCCCTTGCGGTAATCGACGTCACGATGGACGATGCCCGGCACCCACGGGAATCCCTTAGAGCCGTACCCGATCTTCTGCTGATACATCGGCAGCAGGTGCACGTTCTGGTAGCGCGCGCCCAGGCCGGTGATGCCTTCGGCCAGCAGCGCCTCGTGCAGCCGCGCGCGCGGCACGCCGGTCACTGCCTCGTCGAGGATCATCGGGAAGAAGTAGTACACGTGAGTACAGTCGGGTTTGACAACTGGCGGCCGCAGTCCCTCGAGCGGTGCCAGGCCCGCAGCTAGTCGGTTGGCGGCTCTCTGTCGGCTTGCGATCGCCCGGTCGAGCTTCTTGAGCTGCTCGATGCCCATCGCGCACTCGATCTCCCCGAGGCGGAAATTGTGCCCAATCATGTTCCGCAGGTCGGTGACGCCCTTGTCCTGCACGACCGCCTCCGCATGATTGCGGATGAGCTGCATACGCTCTGCCAGCCGCGCGTCGTTGGTGACCAGAATCCCGCCCTCTCCGGTGTGAATGTGCTTGTGATAATTGAGGCTGTACCCACCGATATGCGCTAAGGTGCCCGACGGCTTGCCCCGATATAACGAGCCAGGTGCCTGCGCGGTGTCGCTGATGACCTGCAGACCATGGCGCTCTGCGATCGCCATGATCGCGTCCATGTCGGCCGGGTGGCCGAAAATATCGGGCGCCAGGATCGCCCGGGTATGCGGCGTGATGTTCGCTTCGATCGAAGCCGGATCGAGGCAGAAGGTCTCGCGCTCGATGTCGGCAAACACCGGGATCGCATTCCAGTGCAAAATCGCCGTTGCGCTGGCACACATCGTCCACGGACTCACGATGATCTCGTCGCCTGGCTCGATGTCGAGTGCGCCAATGGCGGCAATCAGGCCCGACGTCCAAGAGTTAACGGTGATCGCGTGCGAGACGCCGAACCGGTCGCACACCGCCTGTTCGAACTCGCGGACCTTGGGTCCCCCCAGAAAATCCGGGCACCAGGCGCCGATGTACTGCGACAACACGCCGCTCTGGATCACGGCCGTGGCCGCGGCCACTTCCTCGGGTCCCAGCGGGTTGTAGTGCGGAAACGGGGTCGGAATCGTGCGCGCTCCCCCATGCAATGCCAACGACGTCGATGCAACAGCCATATTCAGGACTCCAGTAACGGCCAGAGACGAGACAGACCAGCCAGGGCCTCGGCCCCGGTACACAGCGCCTGTGGTCGGCCGTCGAGCGCCGCGACCAGCGCGTCGGCGACATACCACTGGAAACGATCAAAATCGGTGGGGAGACTGACGAACTCGCGCCCGAGGATGGTTGGCGGCACTCCCACGACGCGGGGCTCCCAGGTAATCACGCGGCCCCCGTGATCGTACCGCGCCCTCCCGTTCCCTGCGAGAATCTCCACACCATGATGCGACAGCGGTCCGTCCGGCACCGGCAGGTAGTGGACCACGGCTTCGGCATGGACCGCGCGAACGGCAACGCGCGCGTCGCCATCCTCCCAGGCGCCGTCGCGCGACGTCACACGAGCTTGCTTCGTGGGGCCGAACCAGCGTTCCGCCAGCGTCCAGAAGTGCGAGGCGTTGTGCCGCAGGCCCTTGGTGTACCACACGACTGCGGCGTACGGCGGCGCCCACTGATGCGTCTGAAGCCGACGCTCCATCTCGAGTGCACCGGGTTCGACGCACCGCATGTAGTTGACATACACCGCGATCCCCCGAGCCACACAGGCGTCGACCATCACCCGCGCCTCTGACATCGACGTGGCCAGGGGTTTCTCGCAGAGGATCAGGCGCGGGGTGCACACCGCCAGCCC
>VGCC01000074.1 GCA_016870195.1 Actinomycetota bacterium | reverse complement strand
GTTCCCAGATCTCCTCCCGAACCCTTCACCCACATCAACTCGACGTCGTCACCTGTGACGGGGTCGACAGCAACGCCCTTTGCGGACGTATTGCCGCCGGCGTAGTTCGTATTGCGCTTATCACTGCCGAGTCGGTTGGACCGAGCCAGCAGGTCCGCGTCCGGGCTACCCACGCGCAATCCCATCGGCGACGTACGCATCCCGGCTAAACCCCGCCGTCACCGGGGCCCTCGGACTCGGGTCCCCCGAACTCGGGACGGGGCACGACCTTGATCCGATCCGAAGCCGAGCACCACCGGCAGCGGACTTCCTCGACCTCCTCGGAGAGAACCGTGGTCTCGTCGATCTGAACGTCCCCGGACATGGTGGCGTGCCAGAACTCCTGGGACCGCACGGTGCGGATCACGTCGAAACGGGTCAGGTTGCCGCAGTGGGCGCAGCGCAACCGGGTGGTTTCGTCGGGCAATTGCGGCATGTCCGAACCCTAGCGAGGCGCGGCGTGCCGGGTGCAGTCGTCTCACCCTGCCCGTACGGTGAACCCGATGTCCGATCAGCAGCTCTCGCTTGACGAGGCGGGGACTCCCCTCTCCCTCGCCACGTTTGTCGTGGTCGACCTGGAAACCACCGGTGGGAGCAGTCGAGACTGCGCGATCACCGAGATCGGTGCCGTGAAAGTCCGCGGCGGCGAGGTACTGGGTGAGTTCACCACCCTGGTAAATCCCGGGATCCCGATACCGCCCTTCATCGCGGCACTCACCGGCGTCACCAACGCGGATGTCGCCGGCGCGCCGAGCGTTCTCACCGCCGTGGCCATGTTCCTCGAGTTCGCCGGGGACGCCGCGGTCGTTGCCCACAACGCCCCCTTCGACCTCGGCTTCCTGCGGGCGGCCTGCGAGCGACACGACCTCACGTGGAATCACGGCCCGGTCGTCGATACCGCCCGCCTCGCGCGCTCGGCGCTGCAACGCGACGAGGTGCGCAACTGCAAGCTCGGCACCCTCGCCGCGTACTTCCGCACCGCCACCGAGCCCTCGCACCGGGCGCTGGCCGACGCACGCGCGACGGCCGAGGTGTTCCACCATCTCCTGGAGCGGGTGGGCAACTTCGGGGTCATGACGCTCGAGGACCTGCGGGCCTTCACCGGACGGGTCAGCAACGCTCAGCGCACCAAGCGGCATCTGGCGGACCGGCTGCCCACGGGACCGGGGGTCTACATCTTCGAGGACCGGGAGGGACGACCCCTCTATATAGGGACATCCAAGAACATCCGGCAACGTGTCCGCTCCTACTTCACCGCTGCGGAGCAGCGTCGCCGGATGAGCGAGATGATCACCATCGCCCACTCCGTGCGGGCGATCGAGTGCGCCACCACCCTGGAGGCCCGGGTCAGGGAGCGTCGCCTCATCGTCGACGAGCAGCCCCGATACAACCGTCGCTCCCGTCGGGCGAGTGAGCCGTCGTGGGTCAAGCTCACCACGGACAACGCGCCCCGATTAAGCGTTGTGTCGCGGATCGCCGACGATGGCGCCACCTACCTCGGTCCCTTCACGTCACACGCTGTGGCACGGCTCGCCGCGGAGGCGCTGGAATACACCTATCCGATCCGCACCTGCACCCCGCGCATCCCGCGGACACCGCGCAGCGCCGTTGCCGGGTGCGCACTCGGTGAGTTGGGTCGCTGCCTAGCGCCCTGTCGCGCAGGACATGATTCCGATGCGTACACCGCAGCGGTGGAATCCGTGCGTCGAGCGATGCTGGGTGACGTCGCGCTCGTGGAAGACACAATCGCCGCGCGTATGCGTGAACTCGCCGAGGCCGAGCGCTACGAGGAGGCCGCTCGCTGGCGGGAGCGGCTCACCTGCTTCATGTCCGCAACACTGCGCCGCCAGCGCTTGGAACTGATCGCAGGTGAACCGGAAATCGTCGCGGCCGTTCCCGAAGGCGAGGGATGGGCGCTCCACGTGATCCGCTACGGATACCTGGCTGCCGCAGGATTCGTTGGTCCGAACGAGGATGCGCATGCGCGAGTGGATGCGCTGCGATCCACCGCTGCCAGCGTCGCACCGGGCACCGTGCCCGCACCGGCCGGGACCGCCGAAGAAGCCCTGGACTTGCTGCACTGGTTGGAATCCGCAGGCATCCGCCTGGTCTCGTGCACCCGCACCTGGGCATTACCCGTGAACGGGGGTGGGTCGTGGCTGGCCCGCTTCGGCGATGCCCGTGACTCCCTACGCGCTTTCGAGACCGATCCCGCACCGCGTCCCTGGGGGCCA
>VGCC01000073.1 GCA_016870195.1 Actinomycetota bacterium | reverse complement strand
AGGAGTCACACGTGAATCAGGTCATGACGCGCCCCCCGGCGGCGGACCTGGCGCGCCTCTCCGTGGCCATCGTGTTCATCGCCCTGAGCGGTCCCCTGATCGTCGCCACCGCCGCCGCACCGTTGGCCATCGCCTTCTGGCGCTGCTTCATCGCCGGCGGCGTGACGGGGGTATTCGTGCTGGTGCGCGAGCGCGCCGCGCTGACCTCCCTGAACCGGCGGGAGATTCGACTCACGGTGATCGCGGGGGTCTTCCTCGGCCTCCACTTCGCGGCATGGATCCCCTCTCTGACCCTCACGTCGATCGCGTCGTCGACAGCCTTCGTCGCCACCCAACCGATCTGGGCCGCGGTGATCGCCCGCGCGCTCGGGGTCCGTGTTCCACGGACCGTGTGGATCGGAATCGTCGTCGCTTTCGCGGGAATCCTCCTCCTCGGTGGGATCGACTTCTCCATCGAGCCACGCGCATTGATCGGTGATGCCTTGGCATTGATCTCCGCTGTGCTCGCGGCTGCGTATGTCACCGTGGCTCAGCGTGTTCGACAGACGGTCCCGACAGCAACCATGACGTCGATGCTCTATTTCGCATCTGCGATGACGATCGTCCCGATTGCGCTGATCGCAGGTCAGCCCTTCGTGGGATTCAGTGCTCAGGCGTGGTTGATGATCCTCGCCATCACCGTGGGCGCACAGCTGCTGGGACACACATTGATGAACAAGGTTCTGGCGACCACCCCCGCCACCGTCGTCTCGCTGGCCATCCTGTTGGAGATGCCCGGAGCAACCATCATCGCCGCGATCTTCCTCGGCCAGATTCCGCCACTCGCGGTCTATCCCGCCATGGCGCTGATCTTCGCGGGACTCGTGATCGTCATCCGGTCGAGTTCACCGCGCGCGGTGACGGAGTCGAGCCCCATCTGAGGACCGTTGCCATCGGGACGATGATCGCGGCGGCTGCGGCTGCGCAGGCGATGCCCCAGCCGGGACCTGCTGACTCGGCGACGAATCCCACGATCAGCGGTGCGATGAAGAAGCCCGAGCGCGCAAGCCAACTGACTACGGTGACACCGGATGCCGGGCGGATCCCCGGGATGTGCGCGGCTGCACGCATCGCGGCGGGGAAGAGGGTCGCGATCCCGTACCCCGTGACGATGCAGGCGAGGGTGAACCCGATCAGCGACGAGCTGATCAACCCGAACACGAGCGCCACGGTGGCCGCCACCATGCTCAGGCGCACCACCGTGAGCTCGCCGAACCGATCGACCAAGCGATCACCGGTGAATCGACCCGCCATCATCGCGACGGTGAACGCCACGAAGGCGATGCCGACGAACTGTTCATCGACCCCGATCAATCCGAGGTAGATGGAGCTCCATCGGGGAGGAATCTCCTCCACGGTGACCGCGAGCAGCGTGAAGATCCCGAGCATGAACGTGAGGGGGGTGAGGGAGGCGACACGGAAACGCTGACCGACGGAACCGAGGTCTGCGAAGGACGGCACCTCCTCGTCGAGATGGGTATCGGGATCGGAGCCTGGGAGCAGGTTGCGTGACGCGATGACTGTTGCGAGGACGGCAATGGCCGCGGAGAAGATCAGTGTCGGAAGCAACGGTGCACCGATGAGCAGGCTGCCCGCGCCGATCGCCCCGCCGATGACCGTGCCAAGTGACCAACAGCCGTGGAAGGAATTGAGGATCGACGTCGAGTACAACTTCTGGACTCGGATTCCGTGGGCATTCATGGCTGCGTCGGAGATCGCATCCATTCCCATCATCCAAGCGAGGATCACGGCAAGGATCCAGGGAGAGGGCGCGAGCGCGGTAAGTGGGGCCACCAGGGCGCACAGCAGAATCGTGACGACCGCGACCCGGCCGCTTCCCCAGCGGGCACTTGCCCGTCCTGCGACAAGCCCGAAGGCGATACCCCCTATCGCGCCCACGGCCAGCACCACACCGACCGTCGCATCGGACATGCTGAGACGTGATTGCACGTCGATCAGGCGGGGCACCTAGCTTACGAGCGACATCCCGTTGGCGAAGAACAAGAGCGCGACCGCAATGCGGGCCCGTGACGCCATCCGAGAAACCTAAGGCGTCACTAGCATCCACCACGTGGACGGTGCGGAAATCGAGATTCCGTGCGTGGGCGCGGTCTGCATCGACGATGCGCACCGACTTCTGCTCATCCTTCGAGGTCAACCGCCGGCCGAGGGTCTGTGGTCGCTGCCCGGTGGGCGGGTCGAGGCTGGCGAGTCTGCCACCGCCGCCGTGGTGCGTGAGGTGTGGGAGGAAACCGGGCTGTCGGTGCAGGTCGAGCGTGAGGTGGGGACCGTGCGTCGCGATGCTCCCTCGGGCGGGACCTACGTGATCCGCGACTTCCTGGTCTCCGTGCTCTCGGGGGAACTGTGCGCGGGCGACGATGCGC
>VGCC01000072.1 GCA_016870195.1 Actinomycetota bacterium | reverse complement strand
GTCCCCGGGCACGAGATCGCCGGGACCGTCGCCGCGGTGGGATCGAACGTGACGCGCTTCTCGGTCGGTGACCGCGTGGGCGTGGGCGTGTTCGTGGACTCCTGCGGGGAGTGCGCGAACTGCGTCAAGGACCTCGGCAACTACTGCATCAAGGGATTCGTCCCCACGTACAACGGGCGTCACTACGACGGCACCCCCGCGTACGGCGGCTACTCGAAGCAGATCGTCGTGAACCAGGGCTACGTCCTCCGCATCCCTGACGGCCTGAGCCTCGAGGAGGCAGCACCGCTCCTCTGCGCGGGGATCACCACGTATTCACCGCTGCGCGAGTGGGGTGCGGGTCCCGGAAAGAAGGTGGCGATCGTCGGGCTGGGCGGCCTCGGTCACATGGGTGTCAAGCACGCGCAGGCCATGGGTGCGGACGTCACACTCATCAGCCACTCACCCGGAAAGCGCGATGACGCGCTGCGCCTCGGTGCCGATCACTTCCTTCTCATGACGGACAAGGACGCGATGATGGCGGCGCGCGGCACCTTCGACCTCATCGTCAACACGGTCTCCGCATCCATCGACATCGACAACCTGATGAGCCTGCTCGCCACTGACGGCACGCTCGTCTGTGTCGGACTCCCAGATAAGCCGCTCTCGGTCAGCACCTTCACCCTGGTGATGCAGCGCCTCCGGCTCGCGGGATCGAACATCGGCGGCATGGGCCAGACCCAGGAGATGCTCGACTTCTGCGCGGAGAATGGCTACGGATCAGACGTCGAGGTGATCCGCGCTGATCAGATCAACGAGGCCTGGGAGCGCGTGGTCAACAGTGACGTTCGGTACCGGTTCGTGATCGACGCGTCGACGATCTAACGTCGCAACAAAGGGCGGGTGAGACACGTCGGCCCACCCTCACCCTTGTTGATCTCACTCGCCTCGTAGGTGTGCACGGTGACCCCGTGGTTGCGCAGCAACTCCGTGGTGGCGTCGTTGCCTGCAGCCAGCACCACCTCGCCTGGTCGGATCGTCAGGATGCTGCATCCCAGCGAGGCGTAGTCCTGCTCGGGCACTGACACGGTCTCGATTCCCCGGGTGCGCAGTGCCTGAAGGAGAGGGACGGGTGCGAGGCGCTCGTAGACCACGGCCAGGTCCTCGCGCACCGGGGACAGAACGCTCATCAGGTGCAGGCAGAACTCGGGTCCCTGGTCGTGCGGGAGATCGAAGGTCTCCACGGTGATTCCGATGGGCGCGAGCATCGCGGTTAACTGATCGACGGCCGCCTGATTCGTCCGATAACTGCGCCCGATGGCCAGCGTCGTGCGATCCAGCCAGAACATGTCACCACCATCGGCTGTGGCAGGGGCGTGCAAGGCGCCGACGAGTGGGATTCCTGCACGCTGCAATTCCATGGCCAGCAACGGTGGCTCGCCGGCACGCGCCTGCTTGGCGCCGCGCAATTCGATGACGCCCGACGGCACGACGAACGCAGGGTCGTAGGTGAAGATCGCATCGGGCATGTCGTCGACCGGATCGAGGACCAGCACCGCGCACCCCAGGCGGGTCAACAACTCGGTGAAGGCGCCGTGCTGGCTGGCGAGGAGGTCGAAGTCCACCGGGGTTGCCCAGTGGGCAACGGAATAGTCACCTCGCTCGGAGGGTGGCCGCACGGCAACCCAGGCGAGGTCGCCCACCATCGAGTTCACACCGAAAGCGTTCATGTCATTCCTTCTCAAGTCGAGCAAGTATGGATGTCATGCGCATCCGATTGCTGCGCAGGATCATCATGAACGGCGCGTTCCCGAGCACCACGATGATCGCGAAGGCCACGGTCAGCCACCATGGATTGAAGAAGGCCAACGGGACCCAACTGAACATCGAGACCCAGTGCACCCACTCGGCCCGGCGCAGCTCAGTGAGGTACGCGGCGATGGCCAGGGGGTCACGATCCGGTATCGAGCGCTTGCTCTGTCCGCCGAAGGTGGCCCCCCACTCGGGGAGAACCCGGGCCCATGTGGCGATGGGGAAGCGCCGGAAGTACGTCGGTGTCTCCCATGGGAATCGGTGCAGCACCAGCCGGTCCCGCGTGAGCCAGGAACCGGGCCAGCGCGGTGCGCTGACTCCCACCGCTAAGGACACGACGATCACGACAAGGACGTCGATGGCGATGAGGCGGATGAGATCGCCCATCGCCACCTCCTCTACGCGGCGAGGGAGGGATTTGAACCCCCGGAGGGTTGCCCCTCGGTCGCTTTCAAGGCGACTGCATTCGGCCGCTCTGCCACCTCGCCCGGGGAGCCAACGGTAGTGCACCTACGGGCGCTAGCGTCCGCGCATGCGCCTGCACCGAACCATCAGCCCGGATCAGCCACTCCTCGTCGTCGCACTGGAGGAGGAGGCCACGCACTTGCACGTGTCAGGGCTGCCCGTGTTGATCACCGGAGCCGGGAAGGTCAACGCGGCCGTGGCACTCGCCACAACCCTGGCGGCCG
>VGCC01000071.1 GCA_016870195.1 Actinomycetota bacterium | reverse complement strand
GAGGAGTGCGCCGAGCACTCCGCCGATCCCGAGCCTGAGCACATTGAGAATCTCGGCTGCACCCTCGGCTCCAGGAATCACGAACGCAGCCTGCGTCTTCAGCAGGGAGACGCCGCCCATGCCGAGGGCTGCCCCATCGAAGGCTGCGGCAACGAGGGCAATCCAGATCGGCAGAGGACCCTGGAGGAGAAGGAATCCAATGAGCCCGTGGGACACGATTGCTAGGGCGATAGCGACCAACACAAACGGCCGTGGGTCTCGGCGATCCATGACGCGGCCCAGAGTCAGGCTCGTCACTGCGACGGTGACGGCGGCGACCGCAGCTGTCTCACCGAGGCCCCACTCATCGGAGAATGCCTCGTCGAGATACTGCCATCGGGCTACCTCCTTCGCCCCCAGACTCATCGCGGCTCCGATGAGGAGACCCATGAACGCGAAGATCCGCGGGGTGGCCCGCAGTTGTTGGAAAACCGACGTCTGAGGCAGTGCTGTCAGGTCGTCTGTCATGTCGACGTCCGCGCGTGCCATGAGCGTGACATTAGTGAGCGCAGGGAGGGGCCACCCGTTCGCAGCGGGCACCCCGGGGGAGCATGAGGTCGGCAGTTCCCGGGTCGGGGGGATGACACCCGACATACTGCGGCCATGCGGCGTGCAGCATCCGTACTGCTTTTCACCCTCCTTGTGGCCCCCGTGGGGGTCTCCCCGGCGCAGGCTGAGGACGGCACGGTGACCGTGATGAGTCGCAACCTCTACCTGGGCGCCGATGTGGCCATCGCCCTGGAACTGCTCCCCGATATGCCCGCGGCGGCGCAGTTCATGTGGGAGCAGGTGGCCGCCACCGACTTCGATGCGCGCGTGGATTCCCTCGCGGCGGAGTTGGTGCAGAACCAGCCGGATGTCGTGGGGATCCAGGAGGCCACGACGTGGATGTGTCGACCGTCGTGGCTGGGATCCAGCACGGTGGTCTATGACTTCCTCGACCAGATTCTCGAGGCCACAGAAGCCGCCGGCACCCCGTACGTCATTGCTTCGCACGATGGGGTGCAGGCCATGAATCCCGGTTACTCGATCCCGGCGATACCGGGACTCACCACCGTCAAGGACCCCGCTACCTTCCGGCCGATCTTCGGTGCCGACGAAGTCGCCTGCGGATTTACCATCGGCGACGCACTGCTCGTGCGCGCTGACCTAGCCGATTCAGTGACGGCGGTGGGCACCGTCGACTACGAGGCGAAGTACGCGGTGGTTCCCGCGATCTTCGAGATCCCGCGGGGTTACTCCTGGGCCGACATCGCGCTGCCGCAGGGCAGTGCGCGTTTCGTCACTACCCACCTGGAGTACGCCTGGAGCCCGGGGGCGTCACCTTCGAGTGCACTGCAGGCGAGGGAGCTCATCGACGCGACGACGACGTGGACGATGCCGCTCGTGGTGATCGGTGACTTCAACTCCGACCCGCGAGACCCGCGCGGTGCGGGCGAGCTCAATCCGAGTCTGCAACCCGATGTCACCACGGGATGCTCCGAACAGGTGGACTCGCCTGCGCCCTCGACCGCCGATGCGTCCTGCAGTGCCTACTGGTCGATGGTGCAGGCGGGTTTCACCGACGTGGGTCCCGATGCGATAGATCCCGCGAACGCGACGTGGGGTGCCAGCGCGTTGCTGGCAGGGCCCGACATCCAGCGCCTGTCGCAGGCGGCAGGAAATCCCTACGGTCACACTGACCGACTCGACTACATCTTCGTGGCCAACGGTGTCACCGTGCGGGATGCTGCGCTGGTGGGGGAGAAGTGGCCCGATGGGGAAAACGTGTGGCCCTGCTCGAATCCCCTCCAGATCCAGAATGCGGAGGCTGCTGCGAAGGCCTTAAACATCAGCCAGGTGGATGCAGTGTGCTTCCCCACCGACCATGTCGGGATCCTCGCGAGCCTTGAGGTTCCCGCATCGGCACCCACCAGTACCCAGGGACTGGACCGCACGACGCTGTTCCTGGTGATCATCGGCACCCTCCTGGTGTCCGCGGTGGTGGCCCTGTGGGCGTGGCGGCGGAGTGGCCTGCACCAGCACCCGACGACCTAGGATTCCTGGGTGTCACGATCGGGTGATCGCTCGGACTACTTCCCGGCGATCGAAAAGCGTTACGGACAGCCGATGTCCTACTGGTTCGGTGTCATGAAAGAGATGCAGGATCGGAAATACGCGGAGCAGATGGCCTACTTGCAGGAGGATCACGGCTTCAGCAGGGCGCACGCCAACGCCCTTGTGCTCTATAGCCGCGGGTCCACCACCTCGAAGCGATTCACCTCGGTCGAGGAATTCCTCGCCCAGCACGATGCCGTCAAGCAGGCGACCATTCGCAGCATCCTCAAGGCCGTGCAGACGAAGTTTCCTAAAGCCGAGATCGTCATGGCTTGGAACCAGCCCATGGTGAAGTACCGCGGGAAGTACATCTTCGGGGTTTCGGTGGCGAGCCGACACATCCTCATCGCCCCGTTCAATTCCGAGGTCATCA
>VGCC01000070.1 GCA_016870195.1 Actinomycetota bacterium | reverse complement strand
AAGAACATCAATTCGCTCGAGAGCCACACTATGGTCCCGATCGAGACCATGTTCGGACGGTTGGCCGGAGCGTGGGCGTACGCCGCCGGAATTGTCGCGTTCGCCACGGTCCGAGTCTGTCAGATCTCGGGTGTCTTATCCTCCTGGGCCCCTCACAATTCGGGATGGCGTTGGTCACGTCGGCGGTCCGGGAATGCCCGGCTACAGTGAGGGCGTGCCCGAGACCCCCACCGTTCAGGTTCTGGTCTACAGCGACGACCGTCTGGTCCGGCAGCAGGTGCGCATGGCGTTGGGGCGCCGGCCCGCCGCCCACCTCCCCAACATCGACTACACCGAGGTCGCCACTGCCCCCGCGTTGGAGGCACTGGTGGACTCACACCGCTACGACTTGATCATCCTCGACGGTGAGGCCGTCCCCGCCGGTGGAATGGGGATCGCCCGCCAGTTGAAGGACGAGATCTACCGCTGCCCGCCGATCCTCCTGCTCGTCGGACGCCCCCAGGACGCGTGGCTCGCCACCTGGTCGCGGGCCGACGCCGTCGTGGCGCATCCGATTGACGCCATCGCCATGGCCCGCGCCGCGGAGAAGTTGCTGCGCCCACGCGTCAGCGCATGAGCCCATGTCCGAGCGCACCTGGGCGTCGGTTCTCGCGTCCCTGACTTCCGGGCAGGACCTGCCTCCCGATGCCGCCCGGTGGGCGATGGGCGAGATCCTGCGCGGGGATGCAACACCCGCCCAGACCGCAGGGTTCATCATCGGACTGCGGATGAAGGGGGAGCAGGCTGCCGAGGTCCGGGAGCTCACCGAGGTAATGCTCGAGTTCGCCAACCTCGTTCCCCGTCCCGAGGGTCTCGACGTGGTGCTCGACGTGGTGGGGACCGGGGGTGACGGATCCGGATCGGTGAACATCTCCACGATGTCGGCGCTCATCGCCGCTGCCGCGGGCGCGCCGGTGATCAAGCACGGCAATCGCGCCGCGTCGAGTCAGGCCGGTGCCGCGGATGTGCTGGAAGCCGTTGGTGTCACCATCACCCTGACACCGGAAGCCGTCGGACGTTGCGCGGCGGACGTCGGGATCGGTTTTTGCTTCGCACCTGCGCACCATCCGGCGCTGCGGCACGCGGCTCCCGTGCGCCGGGAACTCGGTGTGCCATCGGTGTTCAACATCCTCGGCCCGCTAACCAATCCCGGGTTGGCGAACGCCTCACTCGTCGGGTGTTCCAATGAACGACTCGCCCCGCTGGTCGCCGAGGTGCTGCACGAGCGCGGTGTCTCGGCGCTCGTGGTTCGCGGGACCGACGGACTCGATGAGATCTCGGTGTCCGCGGACACGCGGGTCTGGGATGCGACGGGGGACGGCGTGGTGGAGACCACTCTCGGCCCGACGCAGTTGGGTATTCCAGCAATCGAACCGGCACTTCTGCGCGGCGGGGAACCCGCGCGCAACGCGGAACTGCTCCTGAAGGTGCTCGACCCCGAGACACCCCGGGATGATCTGGACGCTGCCGCCGTGGACGCGATCCGGCACGCGGTCACGGTCAACGCGGCTGCCGCATTGGTCGCCTTCGATGCGGCGTGCGGAAACCGGGGGAGCGGCGACCTGACGAGTCGTGTCCTCGCGCGGATGACCAGTGCACGTGCGGCACTCGATGACGGTGCGGCATTGGCCGTGCTCCGCGCATGGATCGCACGCAGCGCCGAGGTGGCTTAAGCGCTCGCGCGAATCCTGGTCACGGCATCGAGCCGCGGCCCCCAGGGTCGCGGTGCGGGATCGGTCTCGAAAGCGCGCAGGGAGTCACGGGCATCGCCGAATCGTGCGAGCCACGACCCACCTCCGTTCACGGGTAATGCCCAGGTGCGGGTGCACGAGACCAAGCGGATGCCTGCAGATTCCAACCAGTGCAGGAGGTCCAGGGCTTCTTCGGCGGTCCCGGCCGGTGCGGGCACAGTGCCCGGTGTGACGCTGGCAGCGGTGGAGCGCAACACATCCACTCGCGCATGCGCATCCTCGTTCGGGCCGACGAATCCTGCGGCGGCTAGGTATCCGTAGCGGATGACATGGAGCGCCCACCCCTCTCCCTCGGGAACGGCCGCGACGATCTCCGGCTCACGTGCGATCAGTGCCAAGCGCTGGCGGCGCAGTGTTGCGGACATGAAGCAGGTGAGTCGCTCCCGCCACCGTGCTGCCTCCTCGTACCGCTCGGCTTCGGCGAGTTCGCGCATACGAGCGGTGATTGTGTCTTCCACGAGCGCGACGTCACCCAGCATCGCTCGACGAACGGATTCCACCGCTGTGGTGTACGCATCCGCATCGTGACCGGCGCGACAGGGCGCTAGGCAGCGACCCAACTCACCGAGTGCGCACCCGGCGACGGTGCTGCGCGGTGACCGTGCGATGCGCGGTGTGCAGGTGCGGATTGGATACGTGTATTCCAGTGCCTCCGCTGCAAGCCGTGCCACTGCGTGCGATGTGAAGGGACCTAGGTAGGTCCCACCGTCGTCGGCGATCCGCGACACAACGCTTAATCGGGGCGCGTTGTCCGT
>VGCC01000069.1 GCA_016870195.1 Actinomycetota bacterium | reverse complement strand
AGCGCGAAGCAGCGGGCCGGGCACCGAAGGCGTCCTTCTGGGGGCGCCTCAAGGCGAGTTTCTCGAATGGGGGCAAGAAGCGGTCGTGGATGGAGCGGCTTTTCGGTGCCCGCAGGAGGCCGAGCAAGTCAGCGGCATCCATGGGAATCACGTCAACGAACGCGCCCATGGGTGAGAGCAGTGGCTGGGCGGACCAACTCATCCAGGCGAGCAAGGACGGTCGTCTCGATCAGGGGGGGAGGGACGTCAAGTCCGCCTTCAACAGCAATCCAGCGGGTGCTGCACCAGCTTCAGAAGGGCACCGGAGTTACGAGAGTTACGACTCTACGGAGGAACAGAAACAGCCGGCCCTCCGTCAGGCCGTCAACAACCCGCGCGCAACCGGTGGGTACGGGGGTGGAAAGAACGAGGACGCCAACCATCAGACCGTCGACGACAACAGCATCGATCAGGACGATGAACAGGACAACGACAATCAATACGACCAGTGGATGCAGTACTACGGCAAGGCCGAGAACTCTGAGGATGAGGAGTCAGAAGAGGAAGACGAAAAGCCACGTCCGAACTTCCCTCAAGACTTCATCCTGTCGCAGTTAAAGAAGTAGGGCTGAACTCGGTCTCACATTCGAGGTTTCACCCGGCTGCGCGTGCGGGAACGCATGTCCCCATCGTGCGTAGAGATCGCAGGGAGTCGCTTCCACAGCAGGTGCTCCACATGCTGCCGCACATTCGTTGACCCAGCCCCCTAAACCGAGTGATCGTGATTCCCCACCGGCAGAGGGGAGGACCCGTGCGCACCTATCCAGCGACCGAGCTGCCCGGGGTACAGATGTACAATTTGTACATGAGGGAGATTCCGGTCAGCGAGGCACGCGAGCGTCTTGCCGACGTGATCGACGACGTCCAGGCCAACGGAGGACCTATCGCGCTTACCCGGCGCGGGAAGAGTGTCGCGGTTCTTGTGGCATCCGACGTTTTCGAGCGAATGTCCCTCGATGCCGAGGATGCACTGGATCGCGCGGCCGTCGCACTCGCCCAGGATGATGACGACTTCGTCCCCTGGGATGAGGTCAAGGCCGAACTCGGCCTTGCATGACGTCAGGCTTCCAGGTTGTTGTTCCGCGTCGAGTCATCAAGCAGCTCGCACGACTGCCCCGCACCGATCAGCAGCGCGTGCGAGCTGCCATCGACCTTCTCGCCATTGATCCCCGACCATTAAAATGTGTGCCGCTCACGGGATACACGGACGTGTATCGAGTGCGGGTGGGCGATTATCGGATCCTGTACTCCGTGGATGACGGAGTTCGCATCGTCGCCGTGATCAGGGTTGGACACCGACGTGAGGTCTACACATCGTGACCCGGGGAATATGGATCCATGGGAAAGTGGGCGTTAGTCCCGAGCCAGAATCGGCCAGGCCTCGTCCATAGTGGTGATGAGCCAGTCGGCATCGCGGAGTGTGGCCGCGGGCGTGTGGCGCGCGAAACCGATGGCGCGCATGCCGGCCGCGTGCGCGGCCTCGACACCGAACGGGCTGTCTTCGATGACGATGCAGCGCTCCGGATCGATGCGTGCGCGCTCGGCCGTGGTCAGGAAGAGATCGGGGAACGGTTTGCCGCGGCTGACGTCGTCGGCGGTGGTGATGACCGAGTCCGCGAAGAAGTGATCGATCCCGGTGGAGGTGATGCCGAGGGTGACGCGGTGGGAGTTGCCACTCGACGCGATGGCGATGGGTTGGTGGCTGTCGGTGAGGTGGGTGAGGAGTTCCGGGATCCCCGGGATCGGAGTCAGCCGGGTGCGGAAGCCGGCGAACAGGTCATCGTGGAACTGGGCGTGCAGGGCGTCGCGGTCGATGATCGCGCCTTGGCGGCGCAGATCGTCGACCACATAGTCGAAGCTGGTGCCGAGGTAGCGGTCGAATGCCTCGTCCGCGGTGAGTTGGAATCCGAAATCCGTGGAGATCGAGGCGAGGACACTCATCGCGATGGGCTCGGAGTCCACGAGGACCCCATCGTGATCGAAGATCACAAGCGCGGAAGGCATGGGCGAGGGTAACGTGACGTGCTCGGGGGGCAGGGAGCGTCGATGGGTAATCCGCTGGGCGTGCACGCGCTGGTGTGGACGGGTGGGTGGACACCGGAGCAGGCCGAGTTCGCGATGGCGTCGACCGCGCAGGCAGGTTTCGATCTGATCGAGATCCCGGCCTTCGATCCGACCAGTTTCGATCCCGCTGACACGCGCGCGAGGCTGGATGCGCACGGTCTGGACGCGAGTTTCACGTTGGGGCTGACCTTCGACACCGACATCAACTCCGAGGACGCGGCGAGCGTGGCGCGTGGTCGAACTGTGCTGATGGACGCGCTGCAGGTGGCGCGCGATACCGGCGCGTCGTACCTGGGCGGGGTGATCTTCGGCGCCATGGATAAGTACCCGGGGCCGGTGACGGAGGGCGCCCGACGCAACAGCGCAGCCGTGATTGCTGAGTTGGCGCAGGAGGCGGCACGGTCGGACATCACGATTGGGCTCGAGTTCGTGAATCGTTATGAG
>VGCC01000068.1 GCA_016870195.1 Actinomycetota bacterium | reverse complement strand
CAGCACCTGTTGATCATGATGATCGCAGTTCCACTCATGGTGCTGGGGAATCCGATCACCCTCGCGATACGCGCGTCGAGTCCCACCCTCCGCAGGTCACTCGTGCAGGTCCTCCGGAGTCGTCCGGTACGCATCCTGACGAATTCCGTCCTCACCTGGCTGCTCTTCGCCGGAACGCTGATCATCACCCATATTCCGGCGGTGATGGAGTGGAGCCTCGAATCCCACCACGCGATGCACCTGTTCATCTTCCCGCTCTACACGGTGGTGGCATTCCTCTTCTACCTGCCTCTCATCGGGCACAACATGCTTCCCGATCGCCCGAAACCCAGCATTCGAGTGGCCAGTCTCGGCTTGATGATGGTTCCCGAGACTTTGCTGGGAATGGTGATCCATTTTTCGCCCGTGCCTCTCTACCCGAGTTACGCGTTGACCACGAGCACCCTCGGTGCCGATCCACTCGTCGATCAGAAGTTTGCGGGAGCCCTGGCATGGGCGCTCACCATGGTCATCGATGGTCTGTGGACGATGCTCGCCGCGTGGGAATGGTTCCGTGATCAGGAGCGCACAGTAGAACGTGAGGAAGCCATCCATGTCTAGGACGTGGAGGTCGGCGGCGGTAATCGTCTGCGGACCTCTGTTGCTCGTCGGCTGCGCGTCCGGGGGTGTTCTCGACGCAAGTCGCGAGGACTTGATTCCGGTTCAGGCGGGTGTCCTTCCGGATCGAGACATTGAGACGCGCATCATTCCCGCCGAGGATCGCGGGGAACCCTTGAGTCTCCTGGGTCAGGACAACGAAGGCACAATGATCGACACCGTGGATCTTCGCGGGCAACCACTCGTGATCAACGCGTGGGCTTCGTGGTGTGCTCCGTGCCTCGAGGAAGCGCCGATCCTTACAGCGGCGGCAAATGATCCGCGGGCACAGGCGCAATTCCTTGGATTGCGCGTCATGGATGACATGGGCGAAGCACCTCCCGCGCTCGCGGAACTTCCCTTCACGAGCCTGCTCGACAGGGATGGTGCGCTTCTCGTTTCGATTCCCGGGGTTCCACCGCGCGCCATTCCCAGCACGACGGTTCTTGACGCTGAGGGGCGAATCGCCGCACAGCGCATCGGCCCACTCACTCCTGAGATCCTCACGGAGATGGTCACCGCGGCTTCTCAGTGAGTCACGCAGTCCTCGGGTGTCGCGAGGCCTGCCACAGCATTCGAAGTCCGACGATGGTGAGAACGATCGCGAAAGCAGTGCGAAGCACTGGCGCACTCAGCCAGAGCGCAAGAGCGGCACCGACGATCCCGCCCGGAATCGCGCCGATGCCGAAGCGTGTTCCGCTGCGCCAGTCGGTGAGTCCCGGCCTCGTGAGTCGGATTGCACCGATGAGCGCGATCGGTCCCATGACGGCGAGGGACGTTCCGGCGGCGAGTTGCTGAGGGTAGCCGAAGAAGGCCACCAGGATCGGAATCAGAATGATGCCCCCACCGATGCCGAAGAGGGCGGAGAGCAGTCCCATCGCAACGCCGCTCGCGATATACGCCGCCACGGTCCAGTCGAGTCCGGCGGGGATGTCACCCGTTGGTTCGACATGCACGAGGAGTCGGACCGCGGCGAGGACCATCAGGATTCCGAACCCTGCCTGCAGGACTTTGTTGGCGCTCCGCGTCACCACGTAGGAGCCGAGCAGTGATCCACCGATTCCACCGACGAGGATCGACACGGCCGGCAACCACGCGACCTGACCGCCGATCGCATAGGTGATCGCAGCAGCGACGGCGGCCATCATGACCATCACGAGGCTCGTGGCCTGGGCCTTCTTCTGCTCGACTTGGAAACCGAGAACTTGGATCGGGACGAGCAAAATTCCGCCGCCCACGCCGAAGATTCCGGAGAAAGTGCCCGTACCGAAACCGATGGAGAGGTCACGTGGCAGGGGCCGCACGGCCTCAGGCTACGGGCGGGTCAGCGCGGGGAGGTGGCCACGGACACGAAGTCGATCTTGTCCCGCACGCCGCAGTCCGGACAGCACCAGGTGTCCGGGACCTGGGACCACGGGGTCCCTGCCGGGAAACCCTCGCGCACATCGCCGACACGCTCGTCGAAGGTGTAGCCGCAGCTGGGACACATATAGGTAGGTGAGGCACCCTGGCTGGGCAGTGGCGCGTCCGAGGTCTCGGCCTCCTGCGCGTCGGGGGCAGGCCAGCGTTCAAGAATGCGAGTTCGTGCGTGGGGTGCGATGTTCGCCCGCGTCATATCCCCGTCGAAGTGCGCAGCCACCAGCGGATCCATCACCCGCATCCAGGCTGGAGGGATGAGGGCGAGCAGGATCATGCCGGCGTACCCAGTGGGCAAGACAGGGGAGAGTTCGTAGTCGCGCAGCGCCTGATACCGGCGGGTGGGTTGCGCATGGTGGTCACTATGGCGCTGCAGGTGGTAGAGCAGCACGTTGGTCGCCAGATTGTTCGAGTTCCAGCTGTGTGTGGGGTCGACACGCTCGTAGCGACGGCGATCCGGAGGACCGACCTTCTGGCGCAGCATCCCGTAGTGCTCGAGGTAGTTCACCGCCTCGAGCAGTGTGATCGCGACGAGTGCCTGCAGA
>VGCC01000067.1 GCA_016870195.1 Actinomycetota bacterium | reverse complement strand
CGGATCTTCAGGCGTCGGGCCTGGAACTCCGTGGTGTTCGAGGTGGAGGTGACCTCGCGGTAGGCGTCCTGGGTGGGGATCCATGCCTCGATGTCGAACTTGCGCGCGGCGCTCGATCCGAGATCGCCCGTTGCCACGTCGATCACGCGGTAGGGGATCTCCAGGGCGTCGATGAACTCTCGTTCCCACGCGAGCAGGTTCGCGTGCTCGGCCTCGGCGTCCTCGGGTGCGCAGAAGACGAACATCTCGACCTTGTCGAACTGGTGCACGCGGATGATGCCGCGGGTGTCCTTGCCGTAGGAGCCAGCCTCGCGGCGGAAGCAGCTCGACCAGCCGGCGTAGCGCAGCGGCAGGTCGGCGGCATCGATGATCTCGTCGGAGTGCATCGCGGCCAGCGGAACCTCGCTGGTGCCGACGAGATAGAGGTCATCGGACTCGATGCGGTAGACGTTCTCCGCGGCCTGACCGAGGAAACCCGTGCCATCCATCGCGCTCGGCAGCACGAGCGCCGGGGTGATCACGGGCGTGAGGCCATGACGTCGGGCATGTTCGAGAGCGAGGTTGAGCAACGCGAATTCCAACTCCGCACCGGGACCGGTGAGGAAGAAGAATCGCGATCCTGACACTTTGGCAGCGCGCTCCGTGTCGATGGCGCCGAGTGCTTCACCGAGCTCCAGGTGGTCCTTGGGGGTGAATCCCTCCGCCGCGAAATCGCGGGGAGTGCCGACATGCTCGAGGACGCGGAAGGCCTCTTCGCCACCGACAGGTGAATCGAGATTGACGAGATTGGAAATCTCCCGGGCGAGGGCATCCGTGTGCTCCTGCGCGGTGGTCGCTGTGTCGTCGGCCGCCTTGACCTCGTCGGCGAGTGTCTGAGCCTTCGCCATCAGCGCGTCGAGTTGGGATTGCAGTGCCGCGTGGTCGGCGTCGGGGGCCTTCTTGAGCTGGCCCTGCAGCGGACCGATCTCCTTGCCGAGGGACTTCTGCTGATTGCGCAGCTCGTCGAAGTGCTGACGCGCCTGGCGCGCGCTTTGATCGGCTTCGATGAGCCGGTCGACGAGGGTGACGTCCTCACCGCGGCGGCGTTGGGATTCCCGGATGCGCTCGGGGTCACTGCGCAGGATGGCCGGGTCGATCACTGGCCAAGCCTAGGCGTTGCGCACCTATAGATAGTGGCCGGTGTTTCCAGCCTGGAGTTGCGGCGCGTTCTGCCGCATCTGCTCGATCTGCGCCTTCGCGGACACCTGCTGGGCGAAGATCGCGGCCTGGATCCCGTGGAACAGACCCTCCAGCCAGCCGACGAGTTGGGCCTGGGCGATGCGGAGTTCGGCGTCGCTCGGGGCCACGGTGTCGGTGAAGGGAAGCGAGAGCCGCTCGAGTTCCTCGATGAGCTCCGGCGCCAGGCCCGCTTCGAGTTCCTTGATCGACTGGGTGTGGATCTCGCGCATCCGGGTGCGAGCCGCCTCGTCGAGGGGTGCGGAGCGCACCTCCTCGAGCAACTGCCGGATCATCGTGCCGATCCGCATGACCTTGGCGGGTTGCTGGACCAGGTCCGTGATCACCCCGCGACCGTCACCCTCGTTGGCGAGCTCCGGGGCGAGGGCCTCCGGGATGGGGCTGCCGTCGGGCGTGACGATGCTGGCGTCGGCCATCTCCACATCGTGGCATGGGGGTAGCAGCCGGGCATCTCGATATGGCACACTTCGTGGACTTTGTCCACTTCCTCCGGACCCTCGGGGCCTTGAAAGGCGGTCTTATTGGACTTCAACTGGCTCACCCCCAAGGCGCAGGCGCGCCCCGCTGGGGACAAGGGTTGGGGCTCGTTCACGTTGGAGCCCATCTATCGCGGCGAGTTGGTCGTCGCCTTCGGCGGTTGGGTGGTGACCCGTGAGGTCCTGTCCACGGTGTCGGCGGATCGCCAGGCCCGCTCGATCCAGGTCGAGGAGAACCTCTACCTGGTCTCGGGTGAGGAGCGCGAACCCGGTGACATGCTCAATCACTCATGCGAACCGAACTGCGGTCTCGACGGATCGCAGATGCTGGTCGCAATGCGGGACATCGAACCCGGCGAGGAACTCACCTTCGACTACGCGATGTGCGACGCATCCGACTACGACGAGTTCGCCTGCCTCTGCGGAACGAGGTCCTGCCGCGGGGTCGTGACGGGTTCGGACTGGCGTGACCCGGTTCTGCAGGCCAAATACATCGGCTTCCATTCCCCGTACCTGATGAAGCGGATCGCCGCCCTCACCACGCCGTAGTCTTCCGGCACCGGGAGGTGCGCATGACCACGTGGCTGGTGACGGGCGTCACCGGTTTCCTGGGTGCCTCCGCCGTGGTGGGTCTCCGTGATCACGTTGACGTCGTCGGTATGTCGCGCGACGGGCATGCCCTGCCATGGTGTCCGAGGACCGTTGCCGGTGATCTGCTGGATCCCGATTCACTACGTCGTGCCGTGGATTCGGTGCAGCCCGATGTCATCCTGCATTGCGCAGCACTCGCCGACCATGGTGCGTGTGAGCGCGATCCGGAGTTGGCCCAGGCGGTCAACGTGGTCGGCGGCGAAGCCTTGGCGTCCGCCGGTGGCGCTCGGTTCGTGCTCATCTCCACCGACGCGGTGTTCTCCGGTGACACCGGCAACTACACCGAATCCGATCCCGTCTCGCCCACCACCGTTTACGGGCGGACCAAGGCCGAGGCCGAGCAGGCGGTGCTCGCGATGGATG
>VGCC01000066.1 GCA_016870195.1 Actinomycetota bacterium | reverse complement strand
CCTCACCTGGAACGTGCAGGTGACCGGTGTCCGCGACACCGGCGAGGCTGGCTGGGTTGCCCTCGGTGTCTCGGTTCCTGCGGGAGCCGAGATCCTGGTGGACTACTCCCGAGCCTCTGCAACGCGAGCCCCGTTGGCGTGGATCGTGGCGAAGGGTGGAGACCGCACACCTCTGACGATGCAGCCGGTGACGGAGAATCTCATTGAGCAGTACCGCGATGAGATTTACGTGACCCAAGGACCATCCTGACGTCCAGGCCCTATCGAAGCTAGGTACGCCACCGGGGGTTTATTCCTACGACCACGGATGAACCCGAGTGGCTGTGCCGAAATTGAGTGTCACGTGCGGACGCTCAGGCTAGCCCGGCTCGATCATGCACGTAAGGGTGGCGATTTCGGCCACGAACAGTCAGGTCCTCGATCAATTCTGCGATCTCGCGCTTCTTGGAGACGTGGGCTTCTCGCAGATCATCGACCATGTGGAAAGTGTGCCCTGGTAGCCTGAGTTAGGAACATGCCGAAGCCTTCGCGGGGCCTGCGGGGCTGGAGCGCAAGCAGCGACTTCGTCGGACGTTCCTGACCATCACCAGCTGCGTCGTCATTATCGGAATTATCTCCCTGAGCGCCTTCGGCGCCCTCACCTAACCGTGCAGGTGGTGCCTGACTTCCTATGCCGTGCCACGAAAGTGGATTCAGGCAGATTGCTGGGACAGCCATCGGGCTAGGCGTATCACCGCGGAGGCGCTGCGATCGACAGCGCTCGATGGCACGGTGGCAGGCAATTCCACCGTGAGAGCGATGGCGTTCAACTCCTCCGTCACCCACTCGGTCAAGGTGCCCGGGCAGGGCCCCGAGCACCCCACGGGCCGTGCCGGCAGGTCCATCCAGCGGGCAAGCAACCGACCTGCTTTCCGAGCCGGTGGATGGGTGATGTCTACGACGCCGAATGGTTGATGGAACGACAGCATCGCCGTGGGCTGCACCTCCCGGAGGAACTCCATGACCGCCTGCGTTTCAGGTTCACTCGCCGCGCGTGGCCCCGACCACTGGCGGGTGCCAGCGCCCTGTTCGTTCCACTGGGTGGGGAAGTTGCGGTTGAGGTCCACTCCTCGTGCATTGGTCCGTGTCCCACGGGCGTGACCATCGGGGTTCATCGTCGGGATCAGCCACATGGCTGTGTCCGGGGGCGGGGTGAGTCCCCGCAGGACGGACACGACTCGCCTCCCGGCAGGCTCGTCTCCGTGCATCTGGCCAAGCACGACAATCCGATTTGTCGCCTCCGGATTTCCCACGAGATACGCCTCGATGGGGGCACCCGTGTCCGATGCGCCTATGACGCGTTCGGCCGAGGCGTCAGCGGGGGAGAGCGGGCCCAGAACGATGAGCGCCGTGAGGGCCACGACGTACCTCAGAGTCCTGGTCACGGCAGGTGGGTCTCCCTCGTCAGGTGGCGAGCAGGCTATCCCGGCAAGTTCCTCATCTGGACCTGGGCCATGCCGATTACCTACGGTGGGAACCCGGGTTGATTCGCGAATCATTTCACTCGTTGATCACGGGCCACTCGTGAACAACCGTCCGCCCGTGAGATGATTCTTGGGCCCGACCTCGAAGGGGAACCCGTGAAGAAGTGGAAGCGATCCGCCGTGGTCTGGGCCTTGGCTGTGTTCGCACTCACCGGGGTCGCCGCGCCGCCCGCCAACGCAGTTGAGGAAATTGACGAAGAGCGGTGCGCCGCCATGACCTCGGCTATGGACAGTTTCACCGGATGGGTAACGCTGAATGAGGGAAAAGACGCCTCGGCTACTACACGCAGATATGTGCTCAAAGGGCTTGCCAAGGTCCGGCGCCTGGTGAGGAATTCCGACACCGAAGTCAAGTTGGACGCCCTAGAGGCGTTGGCGCGAACCAGCAAGACGGGCCAGCGCGACGCATGGTCCAAGGCGTACGCCAATATCGGTCAAGGGAAGTGCTGATAGCTCAGATCCGATCGGGTTCAGTCGCGCGCCCGTGCTACCACGAATACCACGTGATCCCACCACCCTCGAGGGGCGGTGAGAGATCCCCAGGTTATGAATACGTTCGCGCGAGCGAGGTCATCGATGTCCTTGCTCACCCATGCGGTCAACGTCTTCCGACGGGTGTGTGAGCAGCCGATTCGTCGTTTCGACATCTTCATTCACAGTGCCAGCGGTGGTCCTGCGACTTTCTTGCTGGAAAGCACGGAGAAACCCCGCGTGACCCCGATCACGACAAGGAGACTGCACGCGAGGAGTCCAAGTAGCCACTGGGCGCCGAGCGTGGCTGCTCCCAGGGCGCCCGCGAGCGCGCCTACCGAGATGAGGATGTTGCGCCCGGCGACGAGAATCGATCCCAGTCTTCCTCGGTACTCCTCGGTGACGTCCTGTTGGATGATCGCTGCCAACAATCCCTGCGCATAGGTGCTCGCAATGGTTCCCAGGATGACGATGGCAGGGAGCGCGAGGGGTTGCGAGAGGATCCAACGATCCGTCAGGGACACGGCACCGAGGAATTGCACGCAGCAAAGGCTCCCCACGGTGATCAGGAGTATGACGCGCGGGTTACCTCGGAATCCGATGAGTGTTAGTGCGAGGCGCCCGAGGAGCACGCCCACCATCCCCGAGGCGATGCTGGCGGCGGCGATGTTCGGCGCATCGAGGTTGGACATCACGAGGTTGACCAATTGAGTCGGAATCACCAGGGAGAGCGTCAAGTCCACGCCGACGATCCGCGCTAGACGTGGAGTCGCGCG
>VGCC01000065.1 GCA_016870195.1 Actinomycetota bacterium | reverse complement strand
CGGAGTCCGACCGGTGTGGGCGGTGGGACGCGACCCCGATCGCACGGGAATGTTCGCCCAGCGGTGGGGGATCGAGCACGCCGGAATCGATATCGACCGTGCCCTGGCCGACCCTGCGGTGGATGTGGCGCTGATCTGTTCCCCGAATGGTCTGCACGCGGCCCACGCCGTCTCCGCCCTCGAGGCGGGTAAGGACGTGATCCTGGAGATCCCGATCGCGCTGAGCGAGGCCGATTCCCAGCGCATCGTCGACGTGGCCGAGCAGTCCGGACGGAGGGTATTCGCCTGCCACACGATGCGCTCCTTCGCTGGGATCCGCTACATGCGCGATCTCGTCGCGTCCGGATCCGAGGTGATCACGCAGGTGACCGGCTTCTTCGCCATCCCGCGCCGGAACAACGAGGGCTTCGCCGGGACGCGCACCTGGGTCGACGATCTGCTCTGGCATCACGCCTGCCACCTCGTCGATGCCACCCTGTGGGTGACCGGGAACGTGGACATCGCCTTTCCAAGCCTCCTCCGAGGCAGTGACCACCCGGATTTCGGCATGACGATGGATCTCAGCATGTCTTTCGGGATGGGTGGCGATGCGTGGTGCATCGCCAGTCACTCCCTGACCTACAACGCATCGGCTCTGACCTGGCAGATGCGCTTCTGCGGCTCCCAGGGTGACTACCTCTTCGACACGGGCAGATTGTTCGGAACCGGGGGAGATCTACTCGTCGAGGGTGCGAGCATCCGCGACCTCACATTCCAGAACTCCCAGATCCTGCAGGGACTGCGCGCCGGGGAGCCCACCGACTTCGAGGCCCGCGATGTGCTGGCCACCATGCGAGCACTGCGACAACTCGAGGAAGCAGGAAACCGATGATCATCGACGCCTACACCCATTGCGGGGTGGACAAGTTCCAACCGCTGCCCGATGTCCAGGCGATGATGCGCTCCGTTCGTATCGCCAAGGCCGTGCTGGCGCAGCACCTCGGACAATTCGACAATTCGTACATCGAGTCCTGCGTGCGGAGCAGTCCGGAGACCTTGGCCGGTGTCGCCATGATCGACGCCACGGCTCCCACAGCACACTCCGCCCTCGACGCCGTCACGGATTCGGGTGCGTTCCGCGGACTACGCATGACCGCCGAGATGCTCGTGAGCGCGCCCGGGATCGCGTCGGTGGCGCTGGAGCGAGGACTGCACCTTGTCCTTTACTGCCCGGATGGGACGCAGGTGATCGCGGACGTACTGGGGGATATCGCTCCCGGGCCCGGGCGCATCGTGATCACCCACCTGGGCTCCCCGCAGGTGACCGACGACGCGATGACGCGCGGAGAGGAGATCCTCGGACTCGCGGCCGACCCCCGCGTCCTGGTCACCCTGTCCGGTGCCGGCATGGCGTGCCCCGCCCCGCACGCACCCCTGCAGGCGCTGGTCCGGTCGGTCGTGTCGGAGTTTGGTGCGGATCGGGTGATGTGGGCGTCGAACTTCCCCGTGACGGGTGACGCAGCGGCGGTGGCCGCGGACCTGCGTCTGCTGCAGGACAACGTGTGGGGGCTGGACTCCTCGGTGATCGAGGACATCCAGGGCAATGTGGCAAACCGGATCTGGTTTGCCGATCGGGGTGAGGGAGCAGCATGAGCACGCCTGTCGATCTATCCGCGCACCAGAACCTTCCGTGGCGGTCCTATCCGAATCTCGTCGAGGCCACGCCGTCGCTGGCGGGGGTCACCCCCACCGACGCAGCGTCGATGCTCTACCAGCTCCTGCTGATCCGATCCTTCGAACAGTGGTTGGTGGACAACGAGACGTTGGTGCACGGGCCGCTGCACTCGAGCATCGGTCAGGAGGCGGTTGCGGTGGGTGCCGTCGCTGCCCTGCAGCGGCAGGACCAGATCGCGTCCACGCACCGGGCGCACCACCACGTGCTCGCCCGGGTGGTGGCCAGTGCCGCGCACGATGCCGGTGATTTCGATCCCGCGGGCGATACACCGACCCCGAACGGGATCCAGCAGGCGATCCTGAAGACCCTGGCCGAGATCCTCGGACTGCGCTATGGCTTCGCCGGAGGTCGCGGCGGGTCCATGCACCTGGGCTCCATCGAAGCAGGTGTGCTGGGCACGAGTGCGATCGTCGGGGGAGGGATTCCCATGACCACGGGTGCAGCCTTCTCCTTCGCCCAGCGCGGTTCGGGGGGAGTGGCTCTCGCCTTCTTCGGGGACGGGGCGTCGTCGATCGGGGCGCTGCACGAATCGATGGCAATGTCGCGCGTGATGTCCCTCCCGATGATCTTCGTCGTCGAAAACAACCTCTACTCGGTGGCGACCACGGTTGCCGAAACGGTCGGGTTCCCGGACATCGCCATCCGCGCATCCGGACATGACATGCCGGGCATCATCGTGGACGGTATGGACCCGCTCGCGGTCCGCGACGCGGTTGCGCAGGCGCGCGCCCATGCCGCGGCGGGGAAGGGCCCCGTGCTGATCGAGGCGAAGACGTACCGCTACCTGCACCAGTCGGGGCGCCTTCCCGGAAGCGACTACCGCTACCGCACCAAGGATGAGGAGAACGAGTGGATCGGGCGCGACCCGATCGAGCACTTCCCGAATGTGGTGAGTGCGGCAGGGCTTCTCGACGATGCCGCGATCGATGCGATTCACGCCCGGGTAGCCACCGATCTCGCCTCGGCGATAGCCGTCGTCATCGAAGCCGGTGACGAGGGGCCACGGATCCGCGAGGACGCGTGGCCGGATCCGACCGATGCCGTGCGTGGGGTCAGATCCCCCGTCACCCACGTCCCGCGCGGGGCGGAACCGGAGGCGTCCGGAGAGGTGGTGA
>VGCC01000064.1 GCA_016870195.1 Actinomycetota bacterium | reverse complement strand
GTAGTTGGGGTGCGTGTTGGTCACCACGAACGGAGCAAAACGCGCGTTGCCGGGGAAGAACGGGTTCGGACCGGGACCGAACCAGGTGACCGGGGCGTTGAGTGGTGGGAACAACTGCGTGCTCGTCTGTCCCTTGACCGGGATCGAGATCTTGCCCTGGTTGAACTCGACCATCACCAGGGTGAGCGGCGCTCCGCCGGATGCGCGCATCTCGGCCTGGTTGCCGATCGCCACGAGATAGCGGCGCGGCCCGTCTGCGCCGAGGGCGCCGGGGAGGACCGGGGCGATATCGGCGAGCGCGTCGACAGAGGCCCGCACGGGACGCATCTCGGTGAGCGCGGTCCCGCGGATTCCTTCAAGCGGCTGCGTCCAACGCGAACGTGCCTCGATTCCAGTGAGGTTCTTCTCCGCGTTATCGAGGTGGCCGATCACGGTGTTGACGCGGTCCGGGAGCGCTTCGAGCATGGCGATGTTGATCGTGCCGTCGGAGAAGATCCGCTCGCCCGTGGTCTTGCCGGACAGATCGCCGTAGAGGGAGAGCAACTCACCGGTGCCCTGGGCAACTGCCAGTGCACCCCTCGCAACCCGCTCCCAGTTGCGCACCGCGGTCTCCAACGGGGGGATGCGTTTCAGGATCGCGACCTGGGCGATGTCGGAGCTCTTGAAGACACGTTCGGCCGACGCGGACGCCCGCAGATAAGCGGCATCACCGGCCGCGTACTCACCGGCGACGAGCTCGTCGGCGGCCGTGCTGAGGTTGCTCTGCAGGCCCAGGCCACCCGTGGCCGCGAACCCGAGGGCCACCATCAGGCCGGCCTGCATCCAGAAGAGGAAACCGCCGATCGCCGCAGCGCCCACAAGGGCGAGAGCCAAGGGCCAGCGCGCGTTCCCGGACTGGTCGGACACCACGTCAGTCTAGGTCGCCCTGAGCGGGCTCTCGGGGGTGCGAAGGACAGGCTCGACGTTCTAGTACGCGCCTTTACCGGTCACGACGACCTTTACGGTCTTAGCGACGATCACCAGGTCGAGGGCCGGGGACCAGTGCTCGACGTAGTCCAGGTCCATGCGCATCCGCTCCTCCCAATCGACGGCCTTGCGCCCGGACACCTGCCACAGCCCGGTGAGCCCGGGTTTGGTGAGGTGCCTGCGGTGGTCGTCGTCCTCGAAGAGCGGGATCTCATCAAGCAGCACCGGACGCGGCCCCACCAGGGACATCGATCCACCGATCACGTTGGTGATCTGGGGCATCTCGTCGATCGACCAGCGCCGCAGCACACGACCGAACGGGGTGATGCGTGGATCGTTCTTATAACGCTCGTGGATGCGCTCGTCGGGCACACCGATCACGTCATCGCGCTTCTGATCCGATCCGACATACATCGTCCGGAACTTGGTGACCGTGATGGTTTCGCCGCCACGGCCGATGCGCTGCTGCCGGTAGAAGACCGGACCGCGACTGGAGAAGAACGTGCCGATCGCAGCAACGAGCATGAAAGGCAGGAACAGGATCGCAAGCAGGGTGCCGATCACGATGTCCAGTCCCCGTTTGATCGCGCGTTTAGATCCGGTGAGTTGCGGCTCGTCCAGGTGGATCAGCGGGAGATCGGCCTGCATACGCATCGTGACGCGCGGACCGGCGAAGTCACCGAGGGTGGGGGCCACGAGCAGGTCCACCCGCGGACCCTCAAGGCGCCAGGCCAACTTCTTGATCACGCGCTGACCGAGGTTGGGGCTGTCCGCGACCGCGACGGTGTCTGCATCCACGATCGAGATGCGCGCCATCACCTCGTCAAGCCACGCCTCCACGGCTTCGTCTTCGACCACGCCGGTCTCCGCGTCGCCGACGGGCTCGGGGATCACATCCACCACGGTGAACCCGGCCACCGGATCGCGGTCAAGCAGGTCGACGATTCCCTCACTGCGCGGGCCCGATCCGATTACCACGGTGCGGTGCAGGAAATGTCCGTAGCGACGTTCATTGCGCAACCATGCGCGAAGCGACCAACGCACCGCCAAGAGCAGGATCAGTCCGACGACGAAGGTGATGAGGACGAATCCACGGGAGAGATCGAGCTTGAACGCGAGGGCCACGATGGCCACGGCCGCGAAGACCGCACCGGATGCCGTGATGACCCGCTTGAACTCCTCCGACCCGACACCCAGGATGCGGGTGTCGTAGGCGCCGCGCACGAGCAGCGCACCGATCCAGGACACCACCACGACGAGGGCGAAGAAGACGTACGTGTAGTCGGAGATGTTCAGGTCGTACGGGATTGTCCACCGCAGGACGAAGCCGATGACCGCGGCGATGACGATCGCCACGACGTCGAGGGCCACCGCACGGACCGCGTATACGCGCAGCGGGTCACGGCGCTGATGCGGACGGTCCCGGTGCTTGTCCGAGGAGATCCAGCCCTGCTTGGCATGGGGGTCCAACGCCAATTTGCGGAGAGCGCCAGTATCGGTGATCTCATCGCTCGACATCGACACCTCCCGAATGCGTCACGCCACGGTACCAGCGACAGCCGGCCCCACACGTGTCCGAATTGTGCGCACCCGGGGACTATCCCCACCACCCCGCTACTGCAGGTAGACGCGGACCGGGATCTCGGTGAGCGTGATCTGTGTTCCCGGTGCCGCCTCCTGGCACTGGGACAGCGGGTCGCAGACCAACTGGGAGTTCTCCGGGGTGGTGTAGGGCACCTCACCGGTCTGGGCCCATGCCACGACCCACGAGGTGCCGTCGCGACTGAAGTCACAGGTGACCGCACCGGCGTTCTCCGTGCATCCGCCGAAGGATGCACCGGTCACCCAGTTGTCCACCGCGAAGAAGCCCTGCTCGGCATCCGTTCCCGCGTAGGCCTGGATTCCGAGAAGGTCGTATTGACGCAGGGTCCAGATGTACCAGTAGGAGCGTTCGATGCCGTAGCGCAGATCGTCGATGTAGGTGCGCACCACAAACCCCGCGGCGCGCGGGCCGGTGATCTCGGTGCGCGGGATCTCACCGGGTCCGGCAAGGCCGTAGTTCAACTCCGTGTCCCACAGCGGCAGATCGGGTGCGCCCGCAGCGGTAAGTGCTTCTTGCGCCTTCTCGATGAGCGCG
>VGCC01000063.1 GCA_016870195.1 Actinomycetota bacterium | reverse complement strand
CCCCATCCACCCAGCGTTCGTGCACCCGGTCGTACCGACGCGTGCTCGACGCCACGCGAAACTTGGCGACCGGCTCACCCGACGGGGTGAACCGCATCTCCACGTCGTTGACTACGTTGCCGATCACGGTCATCGCAATATCGTTCATCGCTCCTCCTGAGCATCGATGTGATGTCAGGAGTCCACAACCAGGACAGGGACTGCACTAGGCCCTCGTGAAATCCCGGGATGAATCACCGGGGTGTGGACAATCAGTCCTTACCGAGCATCTTCCGGATAGTCATCCGTGGAATGTCAGTCACCGACGAGACCTTGTTCTCGGTGAGCAGGCCCTTCTTCACCGACTCGACGACCAGGGCAGCCAGCACGTTGCGCGCAGCGCGCTCCTTCTTCTTGGCGGCCTTCCAATCCTTAGCTGCCTTCTGCAGGGCCTTCTTTGCCGACGAATCGTTGGTAAGTCCCCCCACGGCGCTCACGCCGTGACCGGCATCTGGTCCACGAGAGGGGCGAGGCGCTCATGCATCTCACGCCACTCCAACGCCTCGTCGATGAACGGGGTGTCGAAGTGCGCCCCGCACGTGCAGTCAAGGGTGAAGCGGCAGATCGCGTAGCAGAAGTCCGAGGAGACCCGATGCAGGTCCACGGGACTCTCCGGGGTTCGAGCGGATTCTGCCTTCGGGGCACGATGGAGCCAGCGAATATTCATGGGAAGCACCTCCACATCGCAGTTCAACCTGTCTAGTACAACACTATACACCTGTATTGTCCAGTACTGGACGTCTAGGGCTGGACAATTTTCGGCCTGATCATTCATAGAATTCAGAAATGCGCCGGATTGCAGCAGTATTCGTGAGTCTCTGTGCCCTGACCTGGCCCTCCGCCCTGCCTGCTCAGGCGTAGACGAGTCTCGAACTAGCCACCTCCCAGGTGGTCCTGCACGTCCAACCGGGCGATGGGTATCGCCCGATCATCGACTTCATCCGCTCTGCGCGAGAGACGCTCGACTTCACGACTCACCAGTTCAACGACGGGCGCATCGCGCGTGAGCTCAAGGCTGCGCAGCGGAGGGGCGTGGATGTGCGGGTCATCTTCACCTGGCAGGTCTTCCCCGCCGGCAGCAACCTGTGGGATCCGTTCAGCTCCAACTACAACACCAACATGCCTACCTTCCATGCCTTGCAGAAGGCGGGGATCGATGTCCGTCTCAGTCCGTTCTTCTATACCTACAGCCACGAAAAGACGATGATCGCCGACGGGCGCACGAGTGACGGTCGCGCTCTCATCATGGACTTCAACTCCCAGCCCTCGTACCTCATCCCGACGCCGGGACTTCTGGGCACGCGCGGCTTCGCCGTCACCACCTCGAACATCACTGACGTCCGCGAGATCCAGGAGGTCTTCGACGCAGATTGGGAGAAGCGGGCGCCCCGCGAATTCACGAGTCCCCGACTGGTGTGGTCTCCCAACGGCGTCGGGTACCTGCCGAAATCGCAGGGGAAGGAGCGGATCTTCTCGCTCATAGATTCGTCCACGACATCACTCGATCTCTATGTCCTCTTGCTGGACTACCTGCCCTTCCAGGACAGGCTGATCGCCGCCGAGAAGCGGGGCGTGGACGTGCGCATCATCACGAACACGAACCCCAGTCCGATGTCCTTCGAACAACTCAGACAACTTGTTGCCGCAGGTGTGGAGTTCCGGTTCGATCCCACCTACGCCGGTGGCCCCGTGTTCATCCACTCCAAGGCGATCATCCGCGACGCGGGAACCAGGAACGCCATGGCGTTCGTCGGCTCACAGAACTCCGGGGACAACGTATCGACGAATTCCGAGCGCGAGCTCGGCATCCTTCTCGGCAAGGCCTCTCAGGTGGATCGGATGAACCGAGTCTTCAACG
Organism: Actinomycetota bacterium; assembly: GCA_016870195.1. Lineage (GTDB taxonomy): Bacteria > Actinomycetota > Actinomycetes > S36-B12 > S36-B12 > VGCC01. The sequence goes on along the minus strand of VGCC01000063.1, from coordinate 1,310 downwards.
AGGACTGGGCAGTGGGCTCACCACTCACCTACAAGGACGGATGGTTAGTGGACCCCTTCTGGATCACCTACCCATCCCCCACCCCCTAGTCCCAAGGTTGCCGTCCCCTCAGCCCTGCCCCTGCACAGTGGTAGAAAATCTCGACCACCAGGTAGAATTCTTCCGTGACCATGAACATCAAGAACCCCGAGGCCCACGAGCTAGCCAAGGAGCTGGCGGCACTCGAGAAGACCACCGTCACTGCAGCGGTCACGCTCTCCCTTCGGGAGGCTCTCGCCAAGCGTCGAGGGGAGGAGGCCGCAGCCGCTCGCCTGGAGAAGATGCGCGACATCTCAAGCCGATTTGCAGAACGGGAACGAATGAACCCGGGTGCGAAGTCCCTGTGGGAGATCAACGAGGACCTATTCGACGAAAGCGGACTCCCCCGATGATCATCGACGCGTCTGCACTCCTCGCCGTGCTGCTCGACGAGCCTGAGCGACCCACGTTCGAAGCCGCCATGTCCCGTGACCCGTTTCCCCGGATTTCTGCCGCCAGCTACCTCGAAGCGGGGATCGTCGTGGACTCGCGCCGGGACCCGATGCGCTCGCGCTACCTAGACACCTTCCTCGCTCGCGCGGAGGTCGCGATCGAGCCGGTCACGGCCGAGCAAGCCGCGATTGCCCGGAAGGCCTACCAGGATTTCGGCCGTGGCTCCGGTCATCCCGCGAGGTTGAATTTCGGTGATTGCTTCGCCTACGCGCTCGCCAAGGCAACCGACGAGGAACTCCTGTTCACAGGAGAGGACTTCTCCCACACGGACATTCGGTCTGCCGTCAGGTGACCTCGGCACGGGCCACTTGCCCCATCGAGGACAATAGAAACCTGGCGCCCGTAGCTCAACGGATAGAGCAACCGGTTTCTACCCGGTCGGTTGAGGGTTCGATTCCTTCCGGGCGCACATCAGGGGAACTCTCACAGGCGCACCAAAAACCGGTCAGATTGCGTTACCCGATTCTTCACACGTGTTTCGGTTCAACGTTGTTACTCACGCATTGAGGGTGACCAGATACCCGCTGTCTCACTTGCGCTCTGCGTTCAGTAAGTCACGACCGCGCATGACGACACAAAGCCCGATAGATGTTGCACTACGAAACTCCGATTACTGATCCTTACCTTCAGGTCACAACGCCACACGTGATACCGGCTGGTCCATAGATCGGCACGGTGCCCGATGGACACCTTGCCGGCGTCGGTGTCGGCGTCGGTGTCGGTGTCGGTGTCGGTGTCGGTGTCGGCGTCGGTGTCGGCGTCGGTGTCGGTGTCGGTGT
>VGCC01000062.1 GCA_016870195.1 Actinomycetota bacterium | reverse complement strand
TCCAGGAGTTCTTCCAAGGTCTCGAAGGCTCAGTCTTCATTGGGTCGTTCCTGTTGGCGTTCTTCACGAACTTCACCGTTGCGGTCCCGATCCCCTACAACCCGATCGTCCTGCAGATGATGGAGACCACGTCGATGCCGTGGTTGGTGGCGATCACCACCGCTGCGGGTGCAACGCTCGGTGAGACGTCCGGGTATCTGGCGGGCCGCGCGGGCAAGGGGACATTCGAGGGAACGAAGTTCGCAAACTGGATGGCGAAGCAGTTGGCGCACCCTGTGCGCGCCTTCGTGGTCTTGTTCCTGGTGTCCGCGCCCCCGTTCCCCGCCTTCGACGTGGCGGGTGTGGTGTCCGGGGCCCTGGGCGTGCCAGTGAAGATCTTCTATCCGGCCGTGTTCCTCGGCCGGTTGACCCGGTTCCTGCTGTTCGCGGCATTCACCATCTGGGTCACTAAGTGACAACTCCTTCGACATCGGTAATCTCGTGGAAGTCGTCACATAAGAAGCACGATGCATATCCGTTCCGTCGCCGTCCTGGGCACCGCCGCGATGCTGGTTGTCGCCGCTGCCCCCGTCTACGCCTCCGAACCCTCCCCGTCCATGGTCGCGACCATCTACCCGCTCATGGTGACGAAGTCCGACGCCACCAAGGCCGGCGTGACGGGCCCGAGGCTCAGTACCTTCGCGATCACGACGTCGGACAAGGGAACGCCCGATGCGCCATGGCTATGCGATCTCACCGGGGTCCTCGAGGTTGAGGGCAAGGGTGCGCCGACACTCGTGGCGAAGGAGATCATGTCGCTTAAGACCGGTGACGTCAGCAGCCTGAGTCAGGAACTGCACGTGTATACCAGTGAGGCCAAGGCCAAGGCCGCCTACCGGGGCATCGTGAAGCGCGTCGCCGCGTGCGAGGGCCAGCAGAAGCCGACACCGGATGGGGACGCGGACGAGCCGGGCACCATCACGGCGACGCTGACCAACGGGTCGAAGAAGGCCGCCGACGGTGACGCCTTCCTCTGGGTGAAGTCCGAGACCACGATGGCCGACTCCAACGGCTTCGCATCGCACGAATACTTGACTGTGCGTCACTTCGGCAAGTACGTGCAGGTTTTCGAGGTGGAGAGTGAGGGCACTGCAGCTCCGGCGCTGACCGCGAGGCAGATCGCACTCGTCGATGGACTGACCGACTCCCTCGGAGATCGGTTGGCCTCCGCGCTGCGCTAGCGCGGATACCCTGCATCACATGCCTGCGTACGAGTTCCGTTGCCGCCAGTGCGGCGACACCTACGTGGTCGATCGACCGATGGAGGAATCCTCCGCACCATCCGCGTGCCCCGCGGGGCACACCGACACAGTGCGCCTGCTGACCATCGGTGCCGCGGGCGGACGTAGTGCAGCACCCGCTTCCGGTGGTGGGTGCTGTGGTGGGGGGTGCGGCTGCGGATGATGGGCGACCCGGGCCCCTGCCCCGCGTGCGAGTCCGTGCAACTTGAGCGCCGCGGAGGGAAAGACTTCTGCCCGCGTTGCTACTACATCCAGCCGTGCTGTGACGGGGGCGTCTGCACGGCTTGACGGCATGAGTCCTTTATGACCAGAATAATGGTCATGGTTACCGCCTCGCTCGCCTCTGTTAAGGCACGGCTTTCGTCATTCGTTGATGACGTGGAGGTCACGCACGAACGGGTCGTCATCACCCGAAACGGATCACCGGCGGCTGTCCTCGTAGCTCCCGAGGACCTGGAGTCCCTCGAAGAGACCATCGCCGTCCTGTCTGACCCCGATGCCATGGTGGAGTTGATGGAGGCGCGTGCCGCAATCGCGAAGGGGGACCTCACACCCATCGAGGGAGTCGTGCTTCGCGATGGGACCTCGGCTTCGAAGGGACGCCATGTACCGGGTGCTCCTCGCTCCCCCCGCTCGCCGCGCGCTTGAGCAAACCTTGCCCATTGCGGTCGCACATGCAGCCTGGGAATTCATTCGTGGCCCACTTGCCGAGAACCCACACCGAGTAGGTAAGCCACTCCGAGGGGACCTGGATGGATTGTGGTCGGCGCGTCGGGGAAGCTACCGGGTCGTCTACTCGATCGACGAAGGAGTGGTGACGGTCTTCATAATGCGCATCGCACATCGACGCGACGCATATCGCCCTTAGATGCAGTGAGTCTCGCTCATCTACTCTTGAGACGTGTTACCCCCGATCCTCTTGTGGGACATCGACGGCACCTTGATCGAACACGCACCCGCGAAACGTGATCGGCACGCCTACGCGGTGAAGAAGGTTCTCGGGGTCCCGACGAATCCGGTCCCACAGGGTGTGGGGAAGACGGATCGGCAGATCGTCACGGAATTGATCGCCGTGCACACCGACCCCACAGATGCGTTGATCATCGATGTGCTCGCACATCTCGACGACATCACGGATGGTGATCTCGTGACCTCGCCCGCAAGTGCTCTGCCCGGTGTGATGGATGCGCTGGCGCACATGTCCGAGGCCGGTGCACGCAATCTGCTGCTAACCGGGAACACACCGCGTCGTGCGGAAGCGAAGGTGCGGACGGCCGGACTGGACACGTACTTCGATATCCCCGCAGGGTTCTACGGGCACGCCCACGCCACGCGCATGGAACTCGTGGCCGAGGCGGTGGATCGGCTCGAGGACGATGTTCTCGCCACCACCATCATCATCGGGGATACGCCCTTGGACATCACTGCAGCGCGATCCGGTGGGTTGAAGGTCATCGCGGTGGCCACGGGAGCGGTGGACGAGCAGGAACTCGCGCGGCACAACCCCGATGGACTCCTCCCGGTCATGGACGCACCCGCCTTCGCCGCCCTCGTGGATCGGGTTCTGCTCCCCTAGTTCATCCACACACCCGCGCGGTTTCTTGGTCGTGCGGCCCTCGCGGCCGTACAGTCGCAACACCGTTCGACACTCGGGAGCGCACATGGTGGACACCACGTATCCGGCACGGTTGACGATCGACTACCAGGACAAGTTGAGTCGGGTCACGACGATCTTTCGCGTCATTCTGGCGATCCCGATCCTGATCATTCTGGGGATCCTCACCAGCGGCAGTGACACCGTCATCCAGACCGTCAACGAGACCGGGGAGGTGGTCAGCGACACCGTCAATACGGGTGTTGGCATCGTCGGGTCGCTCTTTCTCGTCACGTTGTTGTTGATCCTGTTCCGCAAGCGCTACCCGAAGTGGTGGTTCGACTTTGTTCTCGCCCTCAATCGGTTCTCGCTGCGGATCTCGGCGTACATCGCCCTG
>VGCC01000061.1 GCA_016870195.1 Actinomycetota bacterium | reverse complement strand
TCGACGTCGGGCAGGTGATCGCAGAAGGTCCCCCCGAGAAGGTGTTCCTCGAGCCGCAGGTCCGCCAGGCCTACTTCGATGTTCCGATCACCGGGGATGTGGTCGCGTAATGGCCATCCTTGAGATCGAAGGTTTGTCCGCGGGATATGGGCCCGTGCGTGTGCTCCACGATCTGTCGTTGACCATCGAACCCGGCGAGCGACTGGGCTTGGTCGGGTTGAACGGGCACGGCAAGACCACGTTCTTGAGCGCCATCGTCGGTTTGACCGGGTGGCAGGACGGATCGGTGCTGTTCCGAGGTGAGCAGATCGGTGGTCGACGCACACACGGCATGGGGCGCAAGACCCCGCAGATCGTGCGCCGCGGCATCGCGCTCTCGCCCCAGGGGGATGCGATCTTCCCCGGCCTGTCCGTGAAGGACAACCTCGACTCCGGTGCGTACACCGGTGCCACCTGGCGCTCCCGCCGCAAGCGGCGCGAGCGCATCCTGGAGGTGTTTCCGCCGTTGGCACCGCTGCTCGGTCAGAGCGCGGGCACGCTCTCCGGTGGTGAGCGCCGCATGGTCAGCGTGGGCCGGGCTTTGATGTCGGATGCGTCGCTGTATTTGGTGGACGAACCGTCGTTGGGTCTGGCACCGAAGATCTCTTTGAACCTCGTTGCAGCACTCTTGGAAATCGACCTCGGTGATGGCGCGATGATCATCGCGGAGCAGAACCTGCCATTGATTGAAGGCCGTGTGGACCGCGTGCTGGGCATGCACGCGGGTGAGTTGAAGCTGGACGTGGGAGAGGCTCTGGGCGATGTTCCCCCGGCGTCGGCGGTGCACCTGTGATCGAAGTGGTGATCAGCGCGCTGGTGCTGGCGTCGATGTATGGCCTGATCGCGATCGGCATCTCCTTGACCTGGGCGAGCATCGGCATGCTCAACCTGGCACAGGGATTCATCTTCACCGCCGGCGGTTACACCGCGTGGCTCTATGCGCAGTACGCCGAAGGCTGGGGCCTCGAAGGTGTGGGTTTGTCTGCGGGAGTGCTGGTCTTCGGGATGCTCGGCTCGGCGCTGGCCGGGTTGTTCGTGGGGGCGATCGCATTCCTCCCCCTGCAGGATCGGGACAACTTCCGAACCCGCAGCCTGATCGCAACGTTGGCGATCTCGCTCATCGGTACCCAGCTCTGGTTGATCCTGTTTGGCCCGCAGAACAAGCCGCTGCCCCCGGTGTTCGGCGAGGGACGGATCGAGATCGGTCCGGCAGGGATGTCGTACCAGCAGCTCGGCACGATCATCGTGGCCGTGGTGATGCTCGCCCTCGTAATCCTGTGGATGCGCAGCAGCCGTCGCGGTCTGCAGATGCGGGCGATGATGATGAATCCGCTCGGGGCCGCCGTGGTCGGCGTGTCGGTGCGCAGCACCGGCATGCGGGTGCTCGCGATCAGCGGCGCGCTGACCGGACTGTCCTCGGTGCTGCTGGCCCAGGTGTTCTTCGTCAGTCCGACGTCGGGTGTGCAGCCGCTGACCACCGGGTTGATCATCTCCCTGGCCGGTGGTCTGGGATCTATCCCCGGAACGGTGGCCGCGGCCGGGTTGATTGGCCTGGCCGAGGCGTTGACCGCCCGCTACCTGCAGCAGTCGCTGGTGCCCTTCGTGCTCTTCGCGATCGTGGTACTGATCCTGATCTTCCGGCCGCGTGGCCTCGGTGGTCTGCTGGAGGACGTCCGTGAGTGAACAACCCCGCCTCGTCGGCCGCCGGGCGTACCGCCCGCACTGGCCGGTCAACAGCACGCGCGTGTTCAAGCGGCGCCGCTGGCCCGGAACCAAGCGCTCGATGCTGAAGCTCTCCGGCCGCTACAACCCCAAGACCCTGCGCCGGGAGATGGTGCTCACCGACAAGAAGCCGCTGTTCTGGTCGGTGGGCCTGCTGGCGCTGTTGCTGCTGCCCCTCGGCATCGCGTCGGACCGGTTCTTCACGATGTTCGGGATCATCTGCATCTACGCGGCCATCAACGTGATGTGGACGCTGATCATCGGCACCGCGGGACTTCAGTCCTTCGCCACGTTGGCCACCGTCGGTGTCGGGGCCTACGGAGCCGGGTACCTCTCGGTCACGTACGGCATCCCGTGGCCGGTGATGCTGCTCGTGGGTGCGGTCCTCGGCGGGTTGATGGGCTGGATCATCTCCTTACCCGCACGCAGACTGGACGGCTTGTATTACGCGCTGCTCACCCTCGGACTGTCGGAGTTCATGCGCAACTTCGTCACCCAGTCCGATCAATTGGGTGGAAAGTTCAACGGTGCGCTGTTCGGGGTCGGCCGCATCATTCCCTCGGACCTTTTGGCGTCGCGCCTGGGCCAGTCATTGCTGTATCTGACGGCGTTCATCGCGCTGCTCATCGCGTTGGCCGTGTTTCGTTGGGTGAACGGTGGGCGCACCGGCATCCTGCTGCGCGCCGCCGCCACGTCCAAGGAGGACGAAGCGTTCTCCTCGGCACTGGGCATCGACTTCAACAAGGAACGCACCCGGGTGTTCATCATCGCCTCGGCGGTGCTGGGATTCCTGGGCGCCTTCTACGCCACCTACATCGGGGGCACGTCACTGCAGATCTTCAGTCTCGAGCTGTTGCTGCTCCTGCTCGCGATGATTGTCATCGGCGGGTTGGGCCGGGCCGAGGGTGCAGTAGTCGGCACCGTGATCGTCGTCGGTATCACCCAGTGGTTCACCGATTGGGGTCCCTGGCGCATCGTGCTCGTTGGGGTGTTGGCCTTGGCCTCGGTGCTGTTCACCCGTAATGGCCTGTTCGGGCTCAAGGCGCAGATGGAGGAGATTCGCGACCGGCGCAAGGCGCTCTACCGGGCGGGTATCACCAGCAGGTACGCCGAGTTCCTGGCGCAGCAGGCACCGGAGATCCACGACAAGTCCGAGATCGTGGGCCGGGTGTTCGAGCGGTCGCTGCGCGATCGGTTGCGGTCCTGGATCAACCCGGAGCTCATCGCCGAGCACGAGGCCAAGCCGCTGGGCCAGCACTCGGATCGCCTCGAGCGCATGCTCAATTACTTCCGCAAGGCACCGATCCCGGACAAGTACGTGGTGTATTGCGAAGTCCCCTTCGAGTCCTACCGCGTGGTGGCCCTTAGCGGTCTGCCGGGTGTGCCGCCACGCATCGTCGATGACAAGAAGTACGCGAGCCTGGACGAGGCATACCACGCCGTGTTCCTGCGTCGCGTCAATGACCTGAGAGCACACTGAGGGATCGGAGAAACCATGGCAAAGATCGCACTCACCGGATACACCGACAAGATCAGCGTCGCCCCGGGGGAATCGGTTGACTTCAAAGTCAGCGCCGACAACGCGACCACCGCGCACGTGGAAATCGTGCGGATCATCCACGGTGACGAGCACCCCGATGGGCCCGGCTACCTCGAGGAGACCGTCGCCTCCAACTGTGCCGGTGACCACCCCGTGCGCAAGCAGTTCGTGGATGTCGGTAAC
>VGCC01000060.1 GCA_016870195.1 Actinomycetota bacterium | reverse complement strand
CCCGTCGCAGCCGATCGTTCATCCGGTCGAAGATCTCTTGAGCCTCGGGGGATCGCCACGGGTACCCGCTCAATTCGCGCATCGCACGTGGCACATCATCGGGGAGTGCATCGAGCATCGCCTCGGCGAATCGGGCGTCATCGGCGGGATCGGGGAACAGGACTCGGCGCTCGGCATCGAGCGCGGCATCTAGCATCTCGCGGAGCTCGGCCAATAGGCCATCCATGCGGCCGGAGTTGCGAAGTTGCTCGTGGCGCTCGCGGATCCGGCGCATCATGGAGGACAGGCCCCTGCGGTCCTGGGTGCCGCTTCGCAGGACATCGCGGAGGGCATCCCGAACCGACTGTCCAGCGAGGATGCGCTCGCCGATCTCGTCGACCGCAGCAGCGGCATCCACCCGCGCGGCCAGAGGATCTGGTCCACCGCGGAAGGGACCGTACCGACCGCGCCGGTAGGGACCGGTCACGCGTCGGACTCTGCAGGCACCGCGCGGTACGTAGTGAAGGGTCCGTCGTCGTCCTTATCGATCCGCCGTGTCAACCACAGACCCTCGGCCGCGAACTCAATGATCGACGCGGTGAGGCCCGGCGACGGCGCCATTGTCGGTTCGACCGCAGTGACAACCGCGCCAAGACCCTCCATCGGACCGAGTGCGTCGAGGATCTCGCGGGAGCCGATGAGATCCGACGTCTCGAGCGTGCGGCCCTCGTCGAACCATCCGACCAATGCAGTGAGAAATGGCCGGGTGCGCTTGCCGCCCAAATTTTCTCGCCACGCTTCAGCGGTGGCCTGGCGGGCGAGGAGGGTGAGCGTCTCCTCTTCACGGCCCTCTTCCGCGACGTCGAACTCCACCTTGCCGCGCAGTGCCGGCACGATGTCGATCAGGTCCCCGATGCGGGCCACCGGTTCATCGTTGGAGATGGCGGACCGGCGCAGGGCTGCTCCGGACAGTTCCTCGACGCACGCGATCGAGAACCGTGCGGACACACCGCTGCGGTGATCCACTGCGGGGGACTGCCGAACGCGCCGGGTGAAGCGGGCCACGATGTCAAGCAAGTGACGCGGGACCACAGCTTGGATCGCCGCCTCCTGGGTGATGAGTTCCACTTCGTGGTCAAGGTCGAGTGGGTAGTGCGTGCGAATCTCGGCGCCGAAACGGTCCTTCAGCGGCGTGATGATGCGTCCCCGGTTCGTGTAGTCCTCCGGGTTTGCACTTGCCACAACCAGCATGTCCAGTGGCAGCCGCAGGGTATAGCCCCGCACCTGGATATCCCGCTCTTCGAGGACATTGAGCAGCGCCACCTGTATGCGTTCCACTAGGTCCGGCAACTCGTTGATCGCGAAGATTCCACGATTGGTGCGCGGCACGAGACCGTAGTGGATGGTTTCCGGATCTCCGAGACTTCGGCCCTCGGCCACTTTCACCGGATCGATGTCCCCGATCAGGTCGCCGACAGAGGTATCCGGGGTGGCGAGCTTCTCGCCGTACCGCTCGGTTCGATGACGCCACGCAATAGGCAGGTCATCGCCGAACTCGGCCGCGAGACGACGACCCAGTGCACTCACCGGTGCAGTTGGATCATCGAACACCTCGCTCCCGGCGATGTAGGGAGACCACTCGTCCAGCAGCTCGATCAGGGAGCGAATGAGCCGCGTCTTCCCCTGTCCGCGCTCGCCCAAGAGCACGAAGTCGTGACCGGCCAGCAGTGCCCGCTCCACCTGCGGGCCCACTGTCTCGTCGAACCCGACGATCCCCGGCAGAGTCGGCTTACCCTCCCGAAGGCGGACGAGCAGGTTCGCCTGCATCTCTGCCTTGACACTTCGCGCTGTGTAGCCCGAGGCCAGCAGGGCTCGGAGGGTAGTGGGGAGGGTTTCCGGGGGACTCGGGGTGATCACGCTGGGACGCTACGACGGATGGGTGATCGTGGCAACCGAGGTCAGGCACCCGTGAATAAGGTCACCGTTGGAGAGCCCTCCTGGGTACCTGCCGCCCATCGCGCGTTGGCGATCTTCGTGGGATCGAAGGGGCCGTAGCCCTTCAGGCCCAGGACGAAGGTCTCCGGCCGCTGCCCTTCCACGAGCTGGGCGCCGGGCATGTTTCGAGGGTTGTCCATGAAGAGAACACCGGTGGCGCGGGCACCGTACCGGTCGACGACGGACTGCATGCAGGACTGAGCGGCGACTGCATCCGTCGGCTTTGTCGACCCGCCCAACTCGCTGAGCAAGATCGTGCCAATGCCCTGGGAACGGGCGGCCGACACATACGCGTCGGTATAGGCGACGGAGTTGGCCGAGCAATTCCAGTCGCCGAAGACGATGCCGAGCGCGTCCAGGCCGGTCAGGTTCGGCGTGATGCCCAGTGGGCCGAAGGCCTCCTGGCCCGGGATCCCGGTGAACGGCTGGGCGAAGACCTTGCCCCGGTAATTCTGCTTCGTCGCCGCAACCCATTTGGGAGAGTTAGCTTGCGTGACGTCAACGCCGAGCCACTTCTCGGATTCACCGAGCGGGGCGAAGTACTCGACCTTGTACTGCTCCAGCAGGCTGGCGAGATCGGGCATCAGGGAGGTCAGTTGATCGGCAAGTTTGGCACGCAGGGCTGTTGGTACTGGTCCTGGCTCTACGTCCCGTTGGGCGTTTGCCGCCTGCACTTCTCCCTCCACCAGGACGACCAGGCCAGCCTTCTTCGCAGATGCAAGCCCGCGTGCCAGCCCGCATAACCACGCAGCCTTTCCACCATATCGACTGAAGTCGAGTTCGCCTTGTGTGTTGTAGGGCATCAGGAAAGAGGTGTTCACCGCGTTGAAGCCCTTGGCCTTGATCGCTGCTGCTGAGCCATAGGAGTGATCTTCAGGGGAGATGAGGAAACCAGGTGCGCGAGTGCCGAACGGGACGGCACTGCTGCGTACCAGCCCGGCTGGAGCCTTGCATGACGCCGACCCACCTTGGCTTCCTGAAGCCGACCCACCTTGGCTTCCTGAAGAGGAGCCATCCGGGGAGGTCCACCGGAGCTTGCCCTTCACCTTCTTGCAGGTGAGCGTGCCTCGGCCGTCCACCGTGTACGTCTTGCCCACCTTTGGGCAGGATCCACCAGGCTGCGGGGTCGCGCGTGGAGTGGCAGCATGTGCCAGCGATGTTCCTGCCAGGCTTGAGGCCAATGTCAATCCGGCGGTCAGCCTGAGGATCGCGCTCTGGTGCAGCTTCATGAGCCCATTGGACACCTTGCGGGGATCGTCCGGGGGGACGTTCGAAACTTCGATGGCAGTCATGTGGAAGCCCGCCTGGCAACCTGCCCGCCAGGCCGCGGCAGGGCCTGGATCGGGGCTTGGGTCGGCTAGTCCGGGTTGAGTCCACGAGGCCCTGATTCGTCGGGGAAATCTGATGTCTTCCTCATGCTGCCGGGTCTGCTCCTCACCGCTCTCGGGGTAGTTGGTCGCGCACCGCGGGATGGTGACGGACGGTGGTATCTCGCGCCCATCTGGCGCACGTGGTACCGGCTTGTCGGTGTC
>VGCC01000059.1 GCA_016870195.1 Actinomycetota bacterium | reverse complement strand
CCGCGTCACGGTCTTCGAATAAGCGGCTAGGCCGGAACTCGATGAAACTGATTGCGTACCTTGACGGGGGCGTCCCCACCATCGGTTTGGTGGAGTCCGGAAGAGTTTTCCCGATCGCACCTCGCGATGCATTCTTCGATGACGTGGATCGGTGGCTGGCTGGGCCGCAGACGCGTGAGGTCGGGTCGCCACTCGACGATGTGATCCAGGTTCCAGCCGTACGTAGTGACTGCAATGTCGTGTGCGTTGGCCTCAACTACCGCGACCATGCCCACGAATCGGGCCTGGACCTTCCGCCGAGTCCGTCGATATTCGGGCGCTGGGTGTCAACCCTGAGCGTGGACGGTGCACCGGTGCCTGTTCCCGCGTGTGAGGCCGGTTTGGACTGGGAAGTAGAGCTCGCGGTGATCATCGGCACACAGATCGACCGAAGTTCAGGGCGCGCGGAGCCGAGCGACGTTCTGGCGTACTCCGTCTTCAACGACATCAGTGCGCGTGGCCGACAGTTCGATACGTCCCAGTGGACCCTCGGCAAGAACGCCGATTTGTCTGGGCCTCTAGGTCCGGTCCTCGTGACGGCGGATGAGTTCACTGGATGGCCCCAGCTGAATCTCGAACTCCGCGTCAACGGGCAGGTCAGACAAACCGGAAACACCGGCGAGATGATCCACTCCATCCCCGACTTGATCGCCTACGTCACTCAGACGCTCACCCTCCGACCCGGAGACATGATTGCAACCGGGACGCCCTCCGGAGTGGGATTCAAGTGCGATCCGCCGATTCTGCTGCACGCAGGTGATGTCGTGGAGGCAGAAATCGACTCGATCGGGATCTTGCGCACTCCGATCGTCTAGTCAGCGTGCAGCACCAACTGTGTTGCTCCGTCGTGAAGGCGACGTGTCCCCCGCGTCAATGGCGTCCAGCGCTGCAATGCGGCCGAAGACCATCGCCGGGGCGATGGTCGCACCCGGTCCCGGATACGTGTGACCCATCACTGAGGCCGACGACGTTCCGCATGCATAGAGACCGCGAATGACCGTGTCGGCACTCGTCAAGACTCTGCCCCTGTCATCCGTCACCAGACCACCCGCAGTACCGACATCACCTGGAAAGACCTTGACCGCATAAAACGGGGCCTTCTCCACGGTTCCGAGGCAGGGGTTCGGCCCGACCCTGGGATCCCCGTACCACCGATCGTAGGCACGCTCACCCTTACCGAAATCCTCGTCTTTCCCTCGAGCCGCGAAGTAGTTGAACCGATCGACTGTCGACCGGAGTTGCTCAGGGTCCAGACCGATGCGATGCGCGAGCTCTTCCAGTGAGTCCGCCTTGATGAAGTAGCCGGTGTCCAACCATTCCTTCGGTGTGTGGACCGGTAGGTGCGTTCCCCATGAATAGCGGGCTCGGTGCTGGGAGTCCATGATGAACCAGCTCGGGATGCAGTCGACCTCCCTATGGTGTTGGTACATCTCCTGCCCCGTGCGGGAGTACGACTGAGCCTCGTTGAAATACCGCTGGGCATGTGCGTCCACGATCAGGCAGTGCGGCTTCGCGCGCTCGGAGATCAGGAACTGCGGTCGACCATCCGGCAAAATCGTGGATGGCATCCACCAGGCGTCGTCGAGCGCTTCCGTCATCGCACCAAGCCGCATGGCGATCTGAAGCGCATCTCCGGTGTCGCCCTCAGGGACGGAGGTCCATTCAGTGGATACGGGCCCCTGCTGGAAGGTTCGCCGCAGTTCGATGTTTTTGGCGAAGCCCCCCGCGGCGAGGACTATGCCGCAGCGCGCCTTGACGCGGACGGAGCGCCCTTGATGGTGGACGACTAGACCGACAGCCCGACCATCCAGAACGACGATGTCCGTCAATGTCGCTTCCATCCAGACGTCGCCACCGCGCGCGAGGTATGCCTTGAGCAGGGAGATGACCAGAGCCCTTCCGGCGGCCGCCGGCCGCCGGCCCACAAGCCGCCACCCCACACTGCGTGCCACGACGCGGAACCCGGTCACAAGGGACGCCCAGGTGCGTCCGACGCGGGACAGGTTGGGTACGTCCGCAGCCTGGATCGCCAAGCGCATGACGCCACTTTGGCGTGGAAGTCGAGAGCGCCACGGTCCCAGTGACCGCTCATCGACGATTCGCGGTTCCACCGCCCTCCCGAGCGGGACCCCACCCGGCTGGTCATCCTCATAGTCGGAGTACCCAAAGCACATTTGGAGTGGCACCCCTTCGCCCGCAACGAAGTCGAGGGTTTCCGGGCCTTGACGAAGGAAGGCTCGAACGCGTGAGTCGCTCGTAGCCAGACCCGAGGTCTTAATCAACGAGCGCATATATGTGTACCCGGACTCCTCATCGTCCGGTACCCCGTGCTCTCGCATGAACCGGTTGTTCGGTACCCAGATGACTCCCCCGGAGACGACGCTGGCACCGCCCACCGTGGAGTTTTTCTCGATGATCAGCGATGTGCGGCCTTCGGCATTGACCGTAAGTCCCGCACAGAGGCCCCCCGCACCACTTCCGACGACAACGACGTCGGTCTCGAAGTCCCAGACGTCTAAACCAGCCTCAGTCATTGCGTCTCACTCCTCTGCACCAACCGCGGAGTCTTCCGAGTGCCAGCGGCACTATCCCATGCGGCGACGGATCTCGTCGAGGTTGTAGATCGAAGACTCGCGAGCCCTCTCCTCCCAGGCGAAGATGCACACGGTCATGACGCCGTCGAACGTGAGTCGTGTCAAGGTCCCGAAGAAGGTGTCCCAGTCCACCTCCCCTTGTCCGATGTCCAGGTGCTGGTGGATCCGAGGAGGCGTCACACCGACCGGAACCCCACCTCCCGCACCGATGTTGACGATGTAGCGCAAGCCAGACGAACCACGGAAGTCGAAACTGTCGGCGACGTGCACGTGCGTCAGCAGGTCTCCCGCATACTCCATGATCCCGGCGATCTCCCCGCCCATATAGAAGGTGTGCGGGGCGCAGTAACTGAACGACACCAGTGGATGATTGATTCCGCGGATCATGTCTACAGCAGCGAAGCCGTCTTCGATGAAGTCGTTGGGGTGCGGTTCGATCACGAGTCGAATTCCCTCGCGCTCGAAGTCGGGGAGCAGGTCTTCCATGGAACGCCAGAAGAGGGCCTCGCACTCCGCTGGGGTGGCCGGGCCGCCGTTGAACTCCGAAAGCATCTCCGGAACCCCGAGTTCGGCCGCGATCTGAATCGATCGACGCCAGTAGCGGACAGCCGCCTGGCGGGCCTCTTCTCCTGGTCCGGCCCAGCGGAAAAGGGGCAGGATGGTGGCTACCTCGACGTCAGCGGCCGCGAGCGACAACTTGAATGCTCGAATGTCCGCAGAGTTGGCGCGGGGGTGCTTGTAAAAGGGAATGAAATCCTCGCGCGGTGAAAGCTCGATCGCGCTGTAGCCGAGGTCGGCAACCAGACCGGGTAATTCGGTGAGGGGCGTGGTGCGGAACATGTACGGGTCGAGTGCGACCTTCATCGAGGCTCCCGGATTGCTGCAAGACCGTGAAAACTGCTGACAATCTACACAGGTAAGCGGTTTCTGGCTATAGTCCGCAGGACCTGAAACCCTCAGGGAGGAGCAGCGTGGGATCGACCGACATGTGGGGAGCCCTTGCGTCGACCGCGACTCTGTTCGGCGACGGACATGACTTCGGACTC
>VGCC01000058.1 GCA_016870195.1 Actinomycetota bacterium | reverse complement strand
GAGCAGGTGGGCACCGAGGATGAGCGTCCCCACGCTGGGGGGCGGTGTGATCGGGAGTCGGTCGTAGCCCAGGGATGCGGCGAGCGCGAGCAGCGGTGGGGTGATCGGCGTACCGGCGTTGAGGACGTGCGCTCCTGCTGTGCTGTGCTGCCCCTGCCGCACGATGCCGTCGCCGAGGCGCGGCCGAGCGCGCTCGTCGGGAATCTCCGTGAGTGGGTCGCGGGCGACGATGACCGTGTCCCCGACATCGTTCATCTTCGCAACGCATTGATGATGCGCGATAACGCAGTCACTATGCGGCGGTGTCGGCTCCCCGCGGATCACCGGTGTGGCGAAGTGCGAGGGCAGGGCGACATTGGGAACGAGGTCGATCACCCGCCACGGTCCCTCGCCGCAGAGTGCGTATCCGTCCACCGCAGCGATGTCCTCGGCCGGATCGTCCTGCAACGTGACGAGCGGTGCAGCGAGCAGACTCCCGTGCGCCTCGTCGAGACGCGCGGTCTTGGTGGGAAGCGGCGCTGCCGCAGTGACCGCGACCTGGCGTGCCTGGTGCCAGGTCAGCAGACCGTCGAGACCGAGGCTTCCCTCCACGTGATCATGCTGACACGAGCGCTAGGTTGGCACCCAGCGCCGCGCGGCTCAGTCGCTGTCGCCCGCCTATCCTCAAGACGTGACACCCACCGTCGATCTCGCCGTGATCGGCGGCGGTGTGGTGGGAATGGCTCTCGCGGATGCCTGGCTTGCGCGCAACCCCGGTGACCGAGTCGTGGTCTACGACAAGGAGAAGCATTTCGCGGCCCATGCCTCGGGTCGCAACAGCGGCGTCCTGCACGCCGGCTTCTACTACGCCCCGGACTCACTCAAGGCGCGGCTGACCCGGGACGGAAACCGGATGCTGCGCGAGTTCTGCCTCGAGCGCGGTGTTCCCCTGCGCGAGACCGGCAAGGTCGTGGTGACCACATCCGAGGAGCAACTCCCGGCCCTCGACACCCTCTACGAACGTGGCCGCGCCAACGGGGTGACCCTCGAGATGACGGATGAGGCCGGCATACGCGAGCTCGAACCACTCGCGCGGACCGTGGAGCGGGGACTGTGGTCCCCGAACACGGCCGTGTCCTCACCGGCAGGTGTCGTGATCGCGCTCGCCCAACGGGTGCAGGAGCGGGGTGGCCGGGTGGTGCTCGACTCCGCGGCCACCGGCGCTGCTCCCGGATGGGTGATGTCGGCGACGGAAGGGCGGGTGGCTGCGGGTCACGTGATCAATGCGGCCGGGTTGTATGCGGACACGGTGGCGCACTGGTTCGGGTTCGGTCGCGACTACCGCATGCTGCCCTTCAAGGGTCTGTACTGGTACGGGACGTGGGAGCCGGGTCGATTGAGGAGACACGTCTATCCCGTGCCCGATGCACGCAACCCCTTTCTTGGAGTGCACCTCACGGTGACCGTCGATGGGCGCGCGAAGATCGGGCCCACCGCGATCCCGGCACTCTGGCGCGAGGACTACGGGGGAGTGAAGGGGATGCGCGGGCGCGAGGTCTGGGATGTGCTGCGCACGTATCCCCGGTTCCTCCGCAGCCCGCACCACGATGTTCCCGGCCTCGTTCGGACCGAGATGCCCAAGTACTTCCGGAAGTACCTCGTCTCCCAAGCGGCTGCCCTCGTGCCGAGTGTGCGCCCCGCGGACTTCACCATCAAGGGGAAACCGGGGGTGCGTGCCCAACTCCTCCATGTGCCGACGGGGAAGCTCGAGATGGACTTCGTCGTGGAGGGTGACGAGCGCTCCACGCACATGTTGAACGCGGTCTCGCCCGCGTGGACGAGTTCCCTTGCGGTTGCGGACTACGTCGTCGAGCGGATCACGCGCTGAAGGAAGCGGGCGGCGATCAGACGGCCGGGAGGATCCGGCCCATACCCGTGTAGGAGCGTCCCCACCAGGATCCAGTGATGGGACTGACGCGTACTTTTTGACCACGGCGCGGGGCGTCGATCATCTTCCCCTTGCCGATGTAGATGCCGACGTGGTGTGCGCCGCCCTCGAAGAAGAAGACCAAATCGCCCGGTTGCGCGTTCTTGCGCTTGATCTTCTTGACCTGCGCGTACTGCTGCCACGAGGTTCGGTTGAGGTCCATGCCCACCGCCCGGTCGAAGACGAACTGCACAAAGCCACCGCAATCGAAAGCGTCGGGCCCGGCCCGGCCGGCGATGTACGGGTCACCGATCTGGGCGCGCGCCACCTTGAGCACTGCTGTGCGCGTTGCCTTGGCGTAGGCGATCCGTGCCAGCTGCGCCCTGAGTTTGAGCACGGCCTGAATGTTCGCCATGACGACCGTCTTGGTGACGGAGGTGGCGATCCGGGGGCTCATTGCTGCCCGGTCCGCGGTCATGCTCTCGGCCTGGGCTAGCGCGGGGGTCGCCGAGGTCGACAGGGCCAGCGTCGTGGCGAGCACGGCGATGAGCCTCCGTGCGCGCTGGGACAGGGCCATGCAGACCTCCGGTGTGACGTGTGGGAACTAAGGGACGCTAGGTGAGGGGTCCGACGGCCTGCCCGGTCAACTCCCGATATTCGGACGGTCAGCCCGGGGTCTGTTGTCCAGATCACTATCCTATCCCCAGATTTCCGGTCAATTTCCGGCTGACCGGTCAACCGTGCCTTGAGGGTTCCTCCCCCATTAGGGTCATCGCGTGATCCAGGGCCCGGAGAGCGGTTACGAGACCCCTCGTTCGGTGTTGGCCAAGGGACTGGTCCTCGTGGGCGCTGCCACGCTGGTGGGCAA
Source organism: Actinomycetota bacterium (assembly GCA_016870195.1). Lineage (GTDB taxonomy): Bacteria > Actinomycetota > Actinomycetes > S36-B12 > S36-B12 > VGCC01. The sequence continues at coordinate 950 of VGCC01000058.1, read as the reverse complement.
CGGCGCCGCCTATGGGCTCAGCATGGTCGCCGCGCGCGTGCTCACCCCGGCCGACTTCGGTGCCATGGGCGCCCTCCTCGGCCTCCTCGTGATCCTGGCAACCCTGGGCATCTCGGTCCAGGCTCTCACCGCCCGCCGGGTCGCCGCCGCGGGCCCGCTCCGAGCCGAGGTGGAGGCCCAGGCCATCCGCCTCTCGGTGATGATCGGGATCGGCCTCGCGGCCCTCGCCCTCGTGCTCACCTGGCCGGTCAGCGTGGTCTTCACCATCCCGCCGGTGGCCGTCGCCACCGGGGTGCTCTCCATCTCGTTCGTGGTCATCGGGTCCGCCGCCATGGGAATCGCCCAGGGGCGCGAGGAGCACGCGAAGCTGGCAGGTGCCTTCATCGCCACCGGTGTGTCCCGTGCGGTGGGTGGAGTCGCTGGGGTCCTACTCCTAAAGAGCGTCACCGGCGTCGGCATCGGCGTCATGATCGGCTGCGCCGTGGGCGCCGCCATCGCCTACCAACTCGTCGCACCCCGCACCTGGGGCCGACAGTTGCGCGACGGCATCGGCGTTGAGTTCGGACATGTGGCGCACGCCTTGCTCGTGCTGTTCACGCTGACCAACGTGGATGTCCTGCTCGCCCGCGTGTTCCTCACCGAATCACAATCGGGTGAGTACTCGGTTGGCGTCCTCCTCGCGAAGATCGCCTTCTTTCTGCCCAACGCGATCATCATTGTGCTCTTCCCCAAGATGGCGGCGGGGGACTCGCGCCGCGCGCTCTTCGTCGCCACGGGATTGACCGCGTTCGTCGGACTCATGATCACGTCGGTGAGTTTCGTGCTGGGCGACCTCGTCATCCGCATCCTCGGCGGTGCGCAGTATGTGGAACTGGGATCCGAAGCATGGCTGTTCGCGCTCGAGGGTTCGGCGTTCGCCCTCGTGCAGGTGCTGCTCTATGCGCGTCTCG
>VGCC01000057.1 GCA_016870195.1 Actinomycetota bacterium | reverse complement strand
CGTCGGGTCGCTCTTTCTCGTCACGTTGTTGTTGATCCTGTTCCGCAAGCGCTACCCGAAGTGGTGGTTCGACTTTGTTCTCGCCCTCAATCGGTTCTCGCTGCGGATCTCGGCGTACATCGCCCTGTTGACGGACAAGTACCCGTCGACGGAGGATGAGCAGAACATCCACCTGGAGTTGGACTACCCCGACGCGCAGACCGACCTCAAGCGCGGGATGCCGCTGGTCAAGTGGTTCCTCGCGATCCCGCACTACGTGATCCTATTCTTCCTCTGGATCGCGGTGTTCGTGGTGGTGCTCATCGCCTGGTTCGCGATCATCTTCACCGGCCGCTACCCGCGGGGGCTGTTCAACTTCGTTGTGGGAGTCATGCGGTGGACCTGGCGCGTGCAGGCATACGCACTGCTGCTCGCGACGGACAAGTACCCGCCGTTCCGGTTGACCTGATCGACTCGCGCGTATGCGCGAGACATGCTTTGCTGGCAGGTGTGAAAGGTGTCCTCGTCCTGCTGCTGGCGCTCGTCGTGCTCGTGCCTGTGCCTGCGCGGGCCGACGGCACCTGGGATCAGTTGCGCACACAGGACGGCGTCGTGGTCCTCTTCCGGCACGCGCTGGCACCGGGGACGGGTGACCCGCCGGAGTTCCAGCTCGGTGACTGCTCGACCCAGCGCAACTTGTCCGGCGTGGGACGCACCCAGGCACGTGCCATCGGCAACGAATTCCGCGCCGAGGGTGTTCCCGTCACCACTGTCCGGTCGAGCCGGTGGTGCCGAGTGCTCGACACCGCACAGCTGATGAACCTCGGTCCCGTAGTCCCCACACCCGCACTCGACTCCACCTTCACCGCGTCACAGGCACGCGCGGACCGGCAGAAAGCAGCAACGGAACGAATCATCCGCGCGCACCGAGGAGCCACGGGTGTCGTAGTGCTCGTTGGCCACCAGGTCAACATCACCCAACTCACCGGGATCGCTCCCGCACCGGGCGAAGGTGTTGTGGTGCGGGCGAACCCGCAGGGGCGCATCGAGGTGCTCGGGACGATCAGCCAGCCCGAATTAGTTGGTTGAGACCGCGCACTCCACGCCGGCCGGGATATCCGCCGGAGGGTTGAACGTTGCAGTGGCGATGAGGGACCACTCGCCCTGATCGTCCTGCAGGAAGGTCAGAACACGTGGGTTCGTCTTGGTTCCGAGCTTTGTCGAGCCGGCGTACACCGTCCCTTCGGCACTGACTCCGAGGGTCACGACCAAGAGGTCACCGTTCCGGGTAACGACGAAGTCCGAGAGTTCCGCGGCTTTCATCTGCCCCGGTTTGTACTCGGCGGATGTGGAGTAACCAGAACCTCCAGCGGACTGTCCCTGCACCTGCGGGTTCAGAAGTGGAGATCCATCCCCAGCAACGAGCAGGCTGAACCACGTCCGTGCCAAGGTTTCACCGAGTTCCTGGTCCTCCTCAGACGTCGAAACCTCCTCGAACTCAAGGATGATGGGCTCCTGATTGCACACTGCCTGGACAGGAGTGTTGAAGTTGGCGTGACTCACAATCAGCCACCTGTCCAGCTCCTCGTCCCACCGCACCACGGTGAGACGGGGCTGGAGGTCATCGCTCATCACCATGCCGGAGTCCGGCGTTGTCGCACCGGGAGTGCTGATCGCAAACCGCAGGACTTTCAACCCGTCACGCGGCTCTGTGACGATGAGGTTGGAGATTTCGAACTCGTCGATGTCACTCGGAACGTAGTTCTCACGGGTATACCGCTGTCCCGTCGCCCGTTGCAACTGGAAGGCCTGATCAAGGTAGGGCTTCACCAACTCGACCGCACGGGCCACGGCTTCAGGGGACACCTCGGCGGTTCCAGTGCCGCTACCGGTCCTCGCGAGCAACGCGAACCACGCGTTAGCCAGAGCCTCCCCATCGGCACTCTGGTCACTGAAAGCGGCAGGTGCGTCCAGTGCCAGGTCATCGCCAGCGGGCCCACCCCCGCATGCGGTCAGGGCAAGAGTGCTGGCAGTCAGGAGAATGAGCGCACGACGAAGGAGCACGACGTGATGGTACATCGGCCGAAACCCCGGGTACCCAGAGAACTGCGAGGCTGCGCCCTACTACGCGGCGACGTTGACCGTGAACTCGATGATCACGTTGGATGCGCCACCCGCGTCCTCGGCCATCGACGTGTCCACCACGGTGATCGTCGCGGATCCCTCGCCCTTGGCGACGAGTCCGGCCACCGCGGTGACCTCACCCTCACCCTCGGCCTGGGATGCCTCAACCACCATCGGGTCACTCGACTCGACCATGACGGTGGGCGAGTCAGGAAGGTCGGTAAAGATCGCGGCCTGACCAACCACCATGTCGACGGTGGTGCCGTTCGTGCTCTGCGTGATCTCGATCGGTGCCCACGTGCCGGGGTCCCCACCCACCATCTCGCTCGACTCCTCCGTGGATGAACTGCTGCATGCGGCGAGCGACACCCCGCCGAAGGCGAGAACGGCGGTCATGGTGACGGCAGTGAGGTGCTTCATGGATTCTCCTGAGTGCTGGTCGACGTAGGACACTCATTAGAACATGTGCGCGGGGTGGAAGTGGGATTGACGGAGTTACGTTGCGAGTTGACCGCGCACCACGCTCTTCGCGCTGTGACCGGCATCACCGTCGAACGCCTCGACGGAGACGCCGACCACGAGGAACGACGCGGTATCCATCCCGGCGGGGAGGATGAACCGGCCCTCCTCCCCGGGGTTGAGCGTTCCGATCGCGACCATGGTGGTCGTATCCAGTGTCGCCATCCACACTTCGTAGTACTCATCGGAAAACGCGGGAAGGTCGGGGACGGACACCACGAGCACCGGCTTGCCGTCCACCTTCTCGACGGACGCCGTGCCCTGGTACCCGGAAGCCTCGATCGGATCCAGGGAGCCCTGGGCGACGAGGACTCGGCCGGCTCACCCCGATTGAGTACGAGCTAGCCTTCACCAGCAACACCACTCAAGCAGCAGCCTGAGTGACACAACCCGTGTCAATCAGACCGACAGCAATCCCCGCGTCATGACCAGCCCTGACGGCATCACCTGGACCAGCCGCACCTCAGCAGCCAACAACTTCTGGTACTCGCTGGCATACGGCAACGGGCTCTTCGTCGCCGTCAGCGCAAGTGGCACCAACAACCGCGTCATGACATCCGGGACTTTCGGTGGCGGTGGAGCATCATCCGACCCCGATTCCTTGCCAGCTCCGATCATCCAACAGTTCGGCAAGCCCACTTCCGGCACCTGTGATGCCGCAGCCCCCGACTCGCTCAACTGGTCTCGCGTCTCCAGCGGTGGATGGACCAACTCCTGGGCGCAATGGATGAACGGCGGCCTCGGCGGCCCCGTGTGCACACGAACGCTCATCTTCGACGTCAATGCGGATGCCTGGAGAGTCGGCTGACCTCAGACCATCGACAAAACCACCAGCAACGCAGAAGGCTCCCGCTCACTGAGACGTGAAGCAGGAGTCTTCTTACATTGTGCGCGAGGGGGGAGTTGAACCCCCACACCCTTTCGAGTACACGGACCTGAACCGTGCGCGTCTGCCTATTCCGCCACTCGCGCTATGCCCCCTGAGGGCGCGCTCAGGATACAGGCGGGGAAACGTGACACCGCTGTCCTAAGGATTTCGGGTCAGATTCATACTTGCGTCAGTGAGGAAACTTCCAGCCTTCATTGCCGCAGGTGCAATCGCCCTCGGCGG
>VGCC01000056.1 GCA_016870195.1 Actinomycetota bacterium | reverse complement strand
GGGCGTGCCCGTAGAACCCTGCGGGGATATCGAAGTACGTGTCCAGTCCGGCCGTCCGCACCTTCGCTTCCGCGCGACGCGGTGTGTTCCCGGTCAGCAGCAGATTGCGCGCACCGACCCCGGACATGTGCGCCAGCGCATCCATCACACCGGGCAGAGCACTCGCGGGCGAGGTCACGAGGTCACCGTCGGTGATGTCGTCGAGATGTGCGAGCACATCGGTGATCAACGCATCTGTGGGGTCGGTGTGCACGGCGATCAATTCCGTGACGATCTGCCGATCCGTCTTCCCCACACCCTGTGGGACTGGATTCGTCGGGACCCCAAGCACCTGCTTCACCGCATAGGCGTGCCGATCACGTTTCGCGGGTGCGTGTTCGATCAAGGTGCCGTCGATGTCCCACAGCAGGATCGGAGTGCTCACCTGCGAAGGTTAGTTGCAGACGCCCCCGTCACAGCACGGCTGGATGTAGTAGCAGCGCGGGCAGAAATCTTTGCCGCCGCGGCGCTCGAGCTGCACGGACTCGCACGCGGGGCAGGGGCCCGGGTCGCCCATCATCCGCAGCCGCACCCCCCGCCGCAGCACCCACCACCGGAGGCCGGGGCTGAAGTGCGTCCGCCAGTAGCACCGATCGTCAGCAAGCGCACCGTGTCCGCATGTCCAGCGGGGCACACGGATGGTGCAGAGGACTCCTCCATTGGTCGATCGACCACGTAGGTGTCGCCGCACTGACGGCAGCGGAATTCGTACGCAGGCACGTGATGCAGGGTACCCGCGCTACGTGGTGATCCACGTGGTGAATGCCGCGAAGAGCAGGAACCGGGTCAACCTGCCAAGGAAGACAGCCGGATAGAAGACCTTCGCCGGCACCCCCACGGCACCGGACACCACCCCCGCGACGTCGAATGCGGGGAAGGGCGGTGCGGAGATCAGGAAGAGCACGACGAAAGCACGCACCGGATGCGACAACTGCTTCGTCATCCAGTTCGCGAACTTCGTCCCCTCGAACGTCCCCTTACCCGCGCGGCCCGCGAGGAATCCGGAAGTCTCACCGAGGGTCGCGCCCGCCGCCGTGGTGATCGCCACCAACCACGGCATCGACGTGGTCTCCATCATCTGCAGGATGATCGGGTTGTAGGGGATCGGGACCGCAACGGTGAAGTTCGTGAAAAACGCCAGCAGGAACGAGCCGATGTAGACCGAGCCCTCGAGACCCTGAAAGAACTCCTGCACGGCCGGAAGCCCGATCACCCAGAAGGCGAGGACGTTGAGGGCGAGAAGGGCCAGGAGTGCTGCGCCGAGCCTAACCCAGGAGCGTTTGCGTCGTTCGACGACGGGGGACTCCGACGACGTGTCCTCGTCGGGATCCATGGAGCGACCCTAGTTCGCGGTCTCCACTGCGGTCTCGGCCTCAGCGCGCTGCTCGTCGCGGCGGTGCTTCCACACCATGCCGCCGAGCACGGCCAATGCCGCGGGCATCACACTCGCCCCGGCCTGAACACACTGAATGCACATCTCAGGACTCCGACGTCGTGGACGGGCCCGAGGTTCCCGCCGCCGCAGCGGCGGTCGCGGTTTCCTCGCGGTGCCGACGTAGGGAGGACCACACGACCCAGATACCAAAGAGGGTCAGCAGAATCGTCATGTATTGCGCACCGGTGAGGCCGTAGAGCTTCTCGTCGTTGATGCGCACGAAGTCGGTGAGGAATCGCGCCACCCCATACATGATCGCGAAGCTACCAGCCATGACACCCGCGGGCACGTTCCTCTTGTCCAGGTAGAGCAACACCAGGATGATCGGGATCAACCACAGGAACTCGTAGAGCGCTGCGTTGTGATAGGTCACGCCGACTTCCAGCGGACCTTCCACCACGGTGCCACCGGTGTATGTCCAGCCGAGGAAGAAGTCCGTGGGCCCACCGAGGTGCTCACCGACCGCGACGCATCCCAGGCGTCCGATCATCTGACCGACGGCCAAGCCCAGCACCGCGCCGTCGAGCAATTCCCAACGACGATCCTTCGGCCACTTCCGTGTTAACAGGGGAGCGAGCAGAACCGCCGTGACGAATCCGCCGGTGAACTGCAAGCCGCCATCCCAGACCGCGATGACGTCGATCGGAGATTGGATCTCCTCCAGGTGCGTCACCACCCACAGCAACCGCGCACCAACGAAGCCGATGCCGACCAGGATCAGACCGACCTTCTCGGTCTCGGACCGCGGGATGCCGTAGCGCTGGTTGCGCCGGGCTGCCACGTAGATGCCGACGATCACACCGATCGCCACGAACAGCCCGAACGTCATCAGACGCAGGGGGCCGATTTCGATGGCGGCAAAAGTGGGGAAGGGGATGCCGGCGGTGACGCTCATCATCCATCCAGGCTACGGGGCCGGGGGCGGCAGGTGCCCGGGGTGCCGGTCAGGTGCAGGTGCACTGGCGCTCGGGCGGCACCTGGGCCATGACCTCGGCCGCGTGCTCACCGCACCCGGTCCACGTCACCTTGCCGCATGCGCGGCACTGCGCCGGACTACACATTCGGACTCCCGGAAGTCACTCAATACCCAGGCATCCAGAGTACAAATCGTACCGATCGCGGATTCATCGCGCGGGGGCGAGCGATCACTCCCCCCGATGCGCGGGCATTCCATTCACGGGAGAATGCGTCCATCATGATCAGCACGGACGTCCTCGTCGTCGGTGCCGGGCCCGCGGGGTCCGCCACCGCCGCGTGGTGCGCCCGTTACGGCCTCGATGTCCTGCTCGTTGACGCGGAGGAGTTCCCGCGCGATAAGCCCTGCGGGGACGGCCTCACCCCCCGGGCGATCGCCGAACTGCAGGCCCTGGGCCTCGTGGAGTGGCTGGACGCCCGCGCCCGCAACTTCGGTTTGCGCGCCGCCGGATTCGGTCAGGAGCTCTACCTGCCGTGGCCCGGCGGTTGCCTGCCTGACTTCGGCGGTGCCGCCCCGCGTCTCGAACTCGACGCCGCCATTCGTCAGGTGGCGCTGGACTCCGGCGCGAAGGCGATCGAGGGCTACCGCGCCACCGACGTCGTCATCGAAAACGGCCAGGTGTGCGGTGTCGTATTCACCGCGGGAAAGAAGGAGTCGGTCACGATCCAGTGCCGACGTCTTGTGGTGGCCGACGGCGCCCGCTCACAACTCGGTCGCATGCTCGGCCGCGAGTGGCATCGCAGCACCGCGTATGGGGTCGCCGCCCGCGCCTATATCAAGTCCCATCGCAGCGACGACCCGTGGATCTCCTCGCATTTGGAACTGCGCGGCGAATCCAGCGAGCTGCTCTCGGGCTACGGCTGGATCTTCCCGCTCGGTGATGGCGAGGTGAACATCGGCGTGGGCACACTCGCCACCGCAAAGCACCCGGCTGATGTCAACCTGCGCTCGCTTCTCACCCACTACGCATCGCAGCAACGCGACACCTGGGAACTCGAAGGCGATGTGCGAGCACCGTGGTCGGCGCTCCTGCCCATGGGTGGTGCGGTCAGCGGCGTTGCTGGACCGAACTGGGTGCTCGTCGGCGACGCGGCCGGATGCGTGAACCCGCTCAACGGTGAGGGCATCGATTACGGACTCGAGACCGGCCACCTCGCGGCCCAACTCATCGCATCAACGATCCCTAACGCGGCCCTCAGCTACGACAACCGTTGGCCGGTGATCCTGCGCGAGAACTACGGCCTCGCCTTCTCCATCGCACGGCGCTTGGCCACCCTGCTCACCGTCCCCGGATTCCTCACCACCTTCGGACCCATCGGGATGCGCTCGCGG
>VGCC01000055.1 GCA_016870195.1 Actinomycetota bacterium | reverse complement strand
CGAGGCGAACATGTCCCGGCTGTCGCGAACGGTCCGTCCATGTCATAGTTGTGTCCCCAGAGAGTGAAGGATGGGTCATGGAAACCACCACCGACGGCATCGTGTTGACGGATGCAGCTGCGTCCAAGGTCAAGGCGCTTCTCGACGCCGAGGGCCGTGATGACCTCACCCTGAGGATCGCCGTGCAGCCGGGTGGCTGTTCCGGGCTGCGCTACCAACTCTTCTTCGACGATCGCGATCTCGATGGCGACGTGAGCAAGGACTTCGATGGGGTCGCGGTCGTCACCGACCGGATGAGCGCCCCTTACCTGTCGGGGGCGACCATCGACTTCGTCGACACCATCGAGAAGCAGGGCTTCACGATCGACAACCCGAACGCCACCGGCTCGTGCGCGTGCGGCGACTCCTTCCACTAGGAAGTGCATGACTTGGCGTCCCGGTGATTCGGGTGCCGAGTCACTGAGGGCCCGATAGGGTCCTTCGACGTGGCGATCCTCATCACCGGGTCCATTGCGACCGATCACCTTATGTCCTTCCCGGGGCGCTTCGCGGACTCGTTCGTCGCGGACAAGATCGACAAGGTCTCGCTCTCATTTCTCGTCGAGGAGTTGCAGATTCGTCGCGGGGGCGTGGCGCCCAACATCGCTTTCGGCATGGGCTGCCTGGGACTCCAACCCGTCCTCGTGGGTGCGGTCGGTCCCGATTTCGCGGACTACGAGTCCTGGTTGCAGCGCCATGGGGTGGACACCTCGGGCGTGCACATCTCCGAAACCGCTCACACGGCTCGATTTGTGTGCACCACGGACCTCGAACAGAACCAGATCGCCTCCTTCTACCCGGGGGCGATGAGCGAGGCCCGCAACATCGAGTTGAAACCGATCATCGACGCGATCGGCGACGCGGACGTCGTCCTCATCGGCGCAAACGATCCGCAGGCGATGCTCCGCCACAGCGAGGAATGTCGATTCCGCGGCTACCCGTTCGCTGCCGATCCCTCGCAGCAATTGGCGCGGATGGAAGGAGAGGAGATCCGTCCCCTCGTCGAAGGGGCCACCTACCTCTTCACGAACGAATACGAGTCGGCACTGATCCAGCAGAAGACCGGGTGGAGTGCGGCAGATCTGCGCGCCATGGTCGACATCTGGGTGACCACCCTGGGACCCGGGGGCTCGCGCGTCGAGCGACGCGGGGAGGAACCCGTGCAGGTCTCCGTCCCGGAAGAGGAGCGACGCGCAGACCCCACGGGAGTGGGCGATGCCTTCCGCGCAGGATTCCTGGCGGGGCAGGCGTGGGGGATCTCTGATCAGCGTTCGGCCCAAGTGGGATCGCTGATGGCGACGTACGTGATCGAGACCATCGGCACCCAGGAGTACGAACTCGCGCAGCGTCACTTCCTGGAGCGGATGGCGAAGACCTACGGCGAGGATGCGGCCGCCGAGGTCGAGCACCACGTGTCCTGTCCCCGCCCGTAGCGGTGCGCGACCTCCCGGCGCCGCAGTGGCACCTGCCGGATCCGCGTGAGGCGGAGGCCGGTGATGACGTCGTGGCCCTCGGGGGCGACCTCGATCCGGGCACGGTGCTCAGCGCCTACGCGCACGGGATGTTCCCGATGCACCTCGACGACACCCTGGCGTGGTGGTCACCGGATCCACGGGGGGTGCTCCCCCTCGATCGCCTCGTGGTCAGCGACAGTCTCCGCGCATCGACGCGGCGCTATCGCTGCACCGTCGACACCGACTTCGAAGGTGTGGTCCTCGGTTGCGCCGATCCGAATCGACCGAAGGGATGGATCACGCCGGAGATCACCGCGGCCTACGTGGAGTTGCACGCGCTCGGTTTCGCCCACTCGGTGGAGGTGTGGGACGACGACGGCGCCCTGGTGGGCGGCCTCTACGGCGTTGAAATCGGTGGTCTTTTCGCCGGGGAGTCGATGTTCCACCGGGCTCGCGATGCGTCCAAAGTCGCACTGGTGCACTTGGTCTCGATACTTCGTCAGTGCCCCGGACCGCGTCTTCTGGATGTCCAATGGCGGACCGAGCACCTGGCGAGCCTCGGAGGGATCGAGATTCCCCGGGAGCGCTACCTCGTGCTTCTCGCCGAGGCCCTGCCGACCTACGAGTGCCTTACCCGGGCGTGACGACCTCGCAGAGCGCGTCCGCGAATTCCTCGACGGTCTGAGCAGTGCATCCGAAAGGTAATGAGATGCGGATACTTGCGAGGCCGCGGTAGCCCAGGGCTTCCACGACGTGGCTGGCGCGTGCCGCGTCCGCGGTGCACGCCGATCCGCTCGCGATCGAGATCCCCCGACGACCGAGTGCGATGACGACTTCCTCGCCCACGCCGGATTCCAGCACCATCGTCAGAATGTGGGGGAGTCGCTCATGCGGATCGCCGAGGACGACCAGTCCCGGGATGCGCTGCGGAAGCGATTCACGCAGGGTCGCCACCAGCGCGTGTTGCTCCTGCGCCATCGACCCGACGTGCGGGGCGAGCACCTCGAGTGCGGCGGCGCAGGCCGCCGCTGCGGGGATGTCGGGGAAGCCACCCAGCCATCCGCGATCGGGTGCCAGGGGTGGGGTCCATCGGATCCCCGGGCGGACCGCGACGAAAGCCGCCCCCGGGACACCGCCCCAGTCGCGTCCCGCGCACACCAACACGTCCCACGCCGTGGGAACCGGGCCGCGGCCGATCACCTGGGCCGCGTCGACCACGAGCGGAATGCCCATGGCCTGACAGCGGGAGTGCACGCCGTCGAGGGGCTGTCGGGTACCGATCTCGGCGTTGGCGGCTTGGACGCAGACAAGTGCCGTGTCCGGAGTTAACGCCGCCCCCAGGACGTCGGGGTCGACGGCACCCGTGGAAGTCACATCGACGACGACGATCTCGGCGTCCGGGGTCATCGCGCATGCCCCGATGACCGCGAAGGATTCGACGGACGTGTGGACGAGGCGCGGGCCGCAGCCGGCAGCCACCCGGGACCTCGTCACGCCACCGATCACCATCGCCAGGCCTTCGGCTGCACTTCCGGCGAGATACAAGTCCGCGGGGCGAAGCCCCAGGTAGCCGGCGAGCGAGGCGCGTGATGCGTCGAGGATCGCTCCGGCCGTCCTTCCCGGGTGGTGGAGGCGCGCCGGGTCCGACCAGGCACGGTCGAGGGCGGCCGTCATCGACGCCCGGACGGGGTCGGTGGCAGGTTGTCCGCCGATGGCATCCAGGTACCCGGCGGGTGGCCGGAACAATGTGTCCGAACCCGGATGTGATGTGTCTGACATGTCCCGTTTCCGCCTCACGGCCCAGGAGGGAATTGGACTGCGGTGTGCGCTAGTCTGCCAGTACAACGGACGCGGCACGGAAGGCCTCGATTTCAGCATGGAAAGCCGGCGATGGGGACGGAGCTCCGTCCTGGTTCTCGGGGCGCTCGGGCTCGTCCTGTTCACCTCCGGATGCACTGCCAACGAGGCGTTCTTCTTCGATATGCCCGAGCCGGCAAGCAAAGAAGCCCCGATCATGCTCAGCCTCTGGAACGGATCGTGGATCGCGGCCTGGGGCGTGGGCATCGTCACCTGGGGCCTGATGCTCTGGGCGGCCATCGCCTACCGCCGCCGCCATAAGGACGAGATCCCGGCGCAGACCAAGTACAACCTGCCGATCGAAGTCCTCTACACGATCGTGCCGCTCATCATGATCCTCGGCTTGTTCTGGTTCACCGCCAGGGATCAGACCGAACTGCTCACCCTGGAGAACGACCAGAAGCAGACGGTGAACGTCGTCGGCTTCCGATG
>VGCC01000054.1 GCA_016870195.1 Actinomycetota bacterium | reverse complement strand
CCGGTGAGGCAACCGCCCGCGACGACGCTGGAAGCCTCGCCGGGCCCACGGCCTACGGCCTCTCGCTCACCGTCATACTCGGCGGAATCATCGGCATGGTTGGGCTGGTGCTTGGCCTGACGCTGGTGCCTGGCGCGAGCGTGGCGCTCCAACCCGTGGTCACCGGCTTCCTCGACTCCCCCGGGCCAGGGCTCAACCGCATCGCTGTGATCATCGGATTGGTGGTGCTCAGCGCCATCATGCGACGATCGAAGCCGCTGCTCGCAGGTGTTGCTGGGCTGGGGGCACTCCTCATTGGCGTGAACTCCCTGTCGGCGGCCGGCGTCGTGTGGTCTCCACCGGTCTTCGCGGATGTGGCGTTCATCGGCGTTTGTGCGTGGTTCCTGCGCGTACTGTGGTTCCAGCGCGAGAGGTGGGGTGAACTGTCCGGCACAGCACTACTCGCCTTGGCCCTGACCCTCCTCCTCCGTCAGCCTGACGTCCTCGCACAGCCCTTCACGTTGGTCATTGGTGGCTCTGCAACGGCTGTGATCGTCGTGGGTTTGGTCTGGAGTTTCCTCACCGATGGCGCGGAACCGGCACACTCACCTCGAGGCCTGGGACGCGATGCCCGACTTCTATTGCTCCTCGCGAACTTCCTCTTTGGTGCGACGGTCGTCGCATGGGCCACGATTGGGCGCCAGCCCTTGCTTGCTGATGCACTCGGTCAGGCGACCACTCTGGGTGTCCAATCGATCGGTACCGCACTCATCGTGTCGGTCCTCCTCACCGTTATGTTCGGCGCAGTTCGACAAGGGTGACGCCTTGCCGGACCGCGTGGTCTCCGCCGCACTGACGCAGCTGTGTCTCGTCGGTCCAGACGCTCTCACCATAGAAGCAATCGCCGAGCGCGCACATGTATCTGCCGGCTTCATTTACAAGCACTTCGGGTCGCTATCCAACGTCTTGCGCAATGCGCTACTGGATGGGCTCTCCGCTCACCTCGCGGCCATCCCCCGGGAGGGTCCGCTTACCGCCGGTCTCCTCCTCGAGATGTCGACGCACGACCATGATCGTCTTCCCTTGGAGGCGATCCTCTCTCTACGACGCTTCCCGGAGATCCGCGAGATAGTCGGACCTGCGACGACCGCGCTCGTGGAACGCATCGGTCCGATGAGGTCGTGCGTGGTCTTCGGTTGCCACGCGGTTGCAATCGCAGGTGTGTCCCCCACCGAGAGCGACGTGACTGCTCTCATAGCTCTGGAGTATCGAATACAAGGCGGTGACATTCGCAATGTTGAGTCCGTTGCACCCGAGGAATCAGTCGGGGATTTGTCGATACCTCACCCACCGCCGCTCCGCAATGACCCGACGACTGTGCGCCTGCGCGCCGCCGCGTCGCAACTACTCACCGAGACCGCTGGGCAGGCAACCATTCGAGATATCGCGACAAAGGCAGGCGTATCCACGGGCGCGGTATACCGTCGGTATGAATCCAAGGATGACCTCATCGGTGACACGATCCAGGCCCGTGTGACCGAGGATCGCACCACGTGGCTGATGGATTTCTTCGAGGTGCTCACGAATCCCGGAACGGGCGATCCTGCACGCGTACTGAGTGATGTTCTGGCTGAAGCTTCAGAGACGACCAAGGCGAGCACTCGCGAATCAATCGAACTCCTCATCTCCGCTCGGGGCGGCCCCGCCGCGCGGATGGCACTTGCAGGCCGCTACACGAGTGCCATTGCGACCAGGACCGCCCAACTGACCCGTTTCCGAGGATCCGCTCTCATGAGACATGAGGACTCGCCTGCAGCTCTGGCGTGGGCGTTCCAGGTTGTCCCGATGGGTGCCCGCATCCTTGGACTCGCCACGCAGATGCCCGATTCGACGGGCTGGTACCCCTCAATGGTCTCGCTGTTGCGCGCACTCTGATCACTGCGGTCGACGTGGCGAGGTCAACTCCCCGGTGCGACAGTGAAGTACGCGCACGCAAGCTTCCCGGAGCGCTGACCGACAACGCACAAAGCTGGAGACCCCCACGACGGCTCGTAAATCGCCGTGCTCGGGGCAACCACCCAGGTGAAGTTGCCTTGCTTGTCCGCACGACGAAACTCCATCGAATACTCGTTCATTCGGCCTTGGCCGAAGATGTTGTAATTGAATCGCCGCAGGCCTTCGTTCGGTTTGAAGCCACGGATCGTCACCGTCAATTCGTTTGCGCTCGTGAGTTCCTGTGGCGAGATATTGATCTTCATTCCCTTTGAGAGTCCTGGCTCCTCGGGTCTACCTTCAAGGAACTCGACGCATTCCGTGCCCGTCAGCAGCGGCACGCAGACTCGCGCGGCCTGTGCGGTGCCTGCACTCACGGGCGTAACAAGTAGTGCCGTAATAGCGGCGCTAGCCAGTAGTCGTCTTTTCATCATCACTCTCCAGTCGGTAGTGGTTGGCAATCCGATTCAACGGTCAGGCTCCAGTCCCCTCCAGAGGATGTCCACGTGCTCGAGAGATCGACGGAGGTGGGGATCAGCATTGGGTTCAGTGTGGACTGTTCCAAGGCTTTCAGGATCTCTCCTCGAGCAACCTCGTCGATGCCCGACGACGGTCCGAAGTGGAACTGCACAGATGCTACGTAGGCAGCGTTGTTCGTGGAACACAGCCTGACCGTGGTGTCTGGGCCACGAATACCAGGGGAGTCCCACACACTCGCGTCAGTTGCGCGCACCACGGCATCTTGGGCTACGTCATCGATAGCGAAGGCCAGTTGCATCGCAGCGTCGGTGACGGCTCGGCCTTTCGACAGAGTCGAGGTTCCCCACACTTGGCCGGCGATCAGAAACGGCAATACCGCAAGTCCGACGAGGCCGATCAGCAGGCGCCTGCCGGTGGGTCGAATGGCGAAGGCAATCAGTAACGCGATAGCTGCGATACCGATCGCTACGGCAAGGGCCCCGAAGACCAATGTTCCCGTCTGCGCCGGAGCACAGCTCGGACCGAGGCATTCGATCGAACCGACGGCGAGGAATACCAGCGCAGCCGGCACGAGGAGGACACAGAGGGCTGCCCCGAGCACCACGATCATGACCATGACCCGGAACCAGAGGGCGTAGAACCACGGCACAGGCCTGGTTCCCACGGACGCTTCTTCCTGGACCACGTCTGGAGCTCCTCACCCTCAGGCACCCAATGATCGGACCACCCGGCCCAGAAAGGTTGAGCCACACGAACTCGTGAGGCTCCGTTACCGGTACGTTTCACGGCGTGAGCGATGGCGTGGCTTCCCGATTCGGTGAACTCCTTCAAGAAGAGTCGGTGCCGCTACGCGGTGACGTGACCCTCGCCTTGGCACGATCGATCGGCGCCCGTGCGCAACAGCGTGGCGAGGACGCAGGACACCCGATCGCCATCGCCGTCCGCCTCGGTGGACGAACGGTGTTCCAGGTGGCCCTGGACGGGAGTGCCCCCCTCAACGACGCCTGGTTGATGAAGAAGATCCACGTCACCGAGACGTTCCACCAATCCACGCTGCTGGTACGCGCGGAGCACGAGGCCAACGGCAAGGACTTCCATGCCACGCACGGCGGAACGTCGGAGTACTGGGCACCGGCCGGGGGTGCGGTCTGTCCTCGGGACTCGACCCTGACCTTCCGCGGGGTTCTCGCGGTCTCGGGCCTCACGCAGATCGAGGACCACGCACTCTGCCGAGAGGCATTGGCGTCCTACAGTTAGAGCGCATACCACTACGCATCCCATTCTGGTATGCTTCTGGCGTGTCCATTCAAATCGCTGTCCGTCTGCCAGACAAGATCGTCGAGGAACTCGATGCCCTCGTGGCCTCCGGGCAGGCACCCAGTCGGGCATCGGTGGTCGAGGCAGCCCTGCGCCGGGAACTTCGCCAGCACCTCTATGCCCGTGAGGCCGAACTGCTTGCCTCACTTCCGCCG
>VGCC01000053.1 GCA_016870195.1 Actinomycetota bacterium | reverse complement strand
CAGGGACCTACCAGGTCATCGTGCGTGGCCGTTCGCCCGAGCCGGTGCCGGTCACGATCGCTGTCGGGTATCGCGAGGTGCCGGGGACTGTGATCGATTAGACGTGTCGAAATCGCCGTGCGTGGTTCTGCTCCCAGGTTTCTCCCGGGAGGCCGAGCACACCGCGACGATGGCGGAAATGTGTCGGGACCACGGGCTGAGTCCGCTTCCCATCACCACAGCTCCCCGCGCGTTGGCTCCGTTGTACATGAGCACGGTGCGCCTACGTGGGATCGCGCGCCACATCACTCGGACGTGTTCGGGTGCGCCGGTGGTGGTCGTGGGGCATTCAGCAGGCGCTGCTGCTGGGTGCTTTCTCGCGTTGACGTTGCGCTCGGAATGCGATGTTCGGGGGTTGGTGATGGTCGACGGTGTCGATAGCCCGAATGGGCTCATTCGCCGCTACCTACCGGACCTCCAGTCGATGCGGGTGTCTGCGGTCTTCGCCGATGCGTCGCCGTGCAATCGCAACGGGAAACTCGAACGGGAGATCGTCGGGCTCCCCTGGGTGCACAGCGTCCACGTTCCGGGCGCCGGCCATGGTGACTTCGAGGGACACGGATTAGCGATCTACACCCGCGTGTGCGGCGATCGATCCACGGCGGAGATATCCCGGGAATTCCGGGAGGAAGTGATGCGACAGGTGGAACGGACGCTGGCCTAGAGGCTGAGCAGGATGGCGATGATCGCCGCGATGATCGCGCCGTACAGCATGAGGACGCCGATCGCCGCAACGCGTAGGGGAGCGCGGTATTCGCCCGTGGCAAAGTGGCCAGCGCGCGCGAACACGGTGCGGAACGGGGTTGCCTCCTTGCGTGGATCGCCCGAGGGGTCGCGCTGGGACCAGTAGGCGCGTTCGTTGCTCATGCCCAGCGCCGCGAAAGCGACGCCGAAGAGGGCGAGGGCTAGTGCGAAGACCCAGAGTGTTTCGGCCGGAATGCTCACGGGCGAACCCTAGCGGCGGCCACTTTGGTCGTGTCCCTTGTCCGGCCGGTGCCGGAGTGCTTGGGTGAGGATATGGATCCTCAAGGCATCGTCAGTGCTCTGCTTGCCGGCATCGTGATCGGCCTCATCGCCCGCATCCTGGTGCCTTCGATGCAACCCATCGGGTGCATCGTCACCATCATCATCGGCATCATCGGGGCCTTCCTCGGCCTGGGAGCAGGCGAGGCATTCGGGTACGGGGACAACTTCTGGCTCGTCCTGATCACCCAGATCTTCATCGCCACGATCCTCGTTGCCATCACGGCGGCCCTGTTCCGCGGTGCTCGGGGTGGTCCCGGGGGCTGAATCTCGCCCCTCTGGGCGTGGGATCACGGGGTGGGTGGTCTCCCGTGGCATGGTGTTGTCATGACTGTGCGCACCCTGTCCCGGATGTCCGTTTCCCCCCTGATCGCAGGCGCCCTCGTCGTCGGCACGCTGGCGTTCGCGCCACCGAGCCAGGCGGCCGTCGGCGACTCCGCGCTCTTCCCGATGGGAACCAATGCGGCCCCGCAGGATGTTGTCGCCGGTCCGGACGGGAATCTCTGGGTCACCAACCCCGGCTCGAACACGATCGCTCGGGTCTCGACGGCCGGTGTCGTCCTCCAGAACTACTCGCTGCCCACCGCCAATGCCGGGGTGCGGGACATCACGGTTGGCCCGGATAACAACCTCTGGTTCACGATGACGAACGCGAACCAGATCGGACGCATCACGACCGCCGGCGTCATCACGGCGTTCAACATCCCCACTGCCAACTCGCAGCCCTACGACATCACGACTGGGTCGGACGGTGCGCTCTGGTTCACCGAGTTCGCAGGCAACAAGATCGGGCGCATCACCACCGCGGGCGCGGTCACCAACGAGTACGCGCTCCCTGCGGGGAACACGGCGCCGTGGGGGATCGTCAATGGTCCGACGGGAAGCTCCCGGGTCTACTACACGTCATCGGGGAACGGCTTCGTCGGATTCCTCACCGCAGCCGGCCAGTTTGGTGGCACGGCCACATCCAGCACTGGCTCCTCACCCCGCGGCATCGTCACTAACCAAGGCAATGTCTGGTTCACCATGTTCGGGTTGAGTCAGGTCGGAAACCTCGTCAATGACGCCACCGTCGCCTCGATCCCGATCGGCCAGCAGGCCACGTACATGGCCCTCGGGCCAAACAACACGATGTGGATCACGACCGCGTCGAACTCGGTGATGCAGCTATCCGATCGCGGGGCGGTCCTCGGAAACTACGCACTGCCTGTCGCGAATGCGCAGCCTGCAGGACTGGCCCTTGGCCCAGACTCGAACATGTGGGTGGCACTACCGGGTGCGAACGCGATCGCTCGGGTTGCGACCGCGGCCGTGCTGACGAATAGCGCGGCACCCACGGTGTCGCCTGCGACGGGCATCGCCGTCGGCTCTGTTCTCACGACCACAAACGGAACGTGGAGCGCGACACCGAGCTCCTACACCTACCAGTGGCAGCGCTGCACAAGCACGGTCACGTCGACGTGCGCCACCATTGCCGGAGCCACCGCCATCACGTACACCACCGTGGCAGCGGACGCGGGTCAGTTCCTGCGCTCCGGTGTGACGGCGGTGAATGCAAGCGGGGCATCCTCCCCGGCCTACTCGGCCCCCATCGCGGGTCCCGCGGCAACTCCCACACCGGCACCGAATCCGAATCCGCGTCCAGCGACCGGACCCACCGCGTCGATCGGCAGCGGGGCCACCATGGAACTCGATGCGCCCGCCAAGCAGAAGCGGACCAAGCGCAAGATGTACGACGTCATCTTCTCGGCCACTGATGCCCAGGGAACTGTGACCCTGCAATTCCGGTCGGGGAGCACGCGCAAGACGTTCACGGGACTCCCCATCAAGGATGGCCTCGTCGAATTCCAGTGGAAGGTGACCCGGAAGTGGCCCGTGGGCAATACGTCCGTGGTGGCCACCTTCGTGCCGGCCTCCGGATCGAAGTACACCGCGGCCCAGGTCACCGACACGGTGCTGATCCGCAACTAGCCCGAACATGCGAGAGGGGCACCGGCTCAGCCGGTGCCCCTCTTCCGTGGGCGATACAGGAATCGAACCTGTGACCTCTTCCGTGTCAAGGAAGCGCGCTAGCCCCTGCGCCAATCGCCCATCGAGGTGGAGACGGGATTTGAACCCGTGTACACGGCTTTGCAGGCCGTTGCCTCGCCTCTCGGCCACTCCACCATGAGGTTCGTTGCCCCTCCGAGCGGACGACGGGACTCGAACCCGCGACCCTCACCTTGGCAAGGTGATGCGCTACCAACTGCGCTACGTCCGCACTGCCCCCATGAGGGGCCCCTAACGATAGCCGACGAGGGACATTTCCCCTGGAGCAGCCCTGAGCCGCACTCGGCGGCAGGATTGCTCCATGCGATCCGAGGCACTGGCCCACGTGGGCGGACTGTGGGCGCACGATCTCGTCGAGCTGGCCCAGGATCCCGGGGCGGTGGAATCCGGTGGCCGCTGGGCTGTCGTGATCCCCTACGACGGGACACCTGTCTTCGCCCGGTTCGCCCGGTGGACTGCCGAGCGGCCGGCCCACGCGCGCGGAGCCTGGTCGTGCGGCGATCGATGGTCTACGTCACTCGATGAGGAGTCCTACGTCGCAGGAGTGCGTCGGATCCAGGAATACATCGCCGCCGGCGACGTGTACCAGGTGAATCTCTGTCGAGTGCTGGCCACGGAGGCTGATGGCGACATCGTCACCGTGCACGAGGCGTTGATGGACGATAACCCTGCTCCGCACCAGGGTCTCGTCTCGATTCCGGAAATCGATCTCCATGTGGTGACGGCCAGCCCGGAGCTCTTCCTGCGTCGATCCGGCAACCGTCTGCGGACCAGTCCGATCAAGGGGACCGCAGCGAGTCGAGAACTCCTCCAGGACAAAGACGTCCCCGAAAACATCATGATCGTCGACTTGATGCGCAATGACCTGGCGAGGGTCGCCGTCACCGGAAGTGTCCACGTTCCCGCACTCCTTCGGGTCGAGGAGCACCCCGGGCTCGTGCATCTCGTCTCGGACGTCACCTGTGAGGTCTCCGAGACGGTCACCTGGCAGCACATCCTCTCGGCG
>VGCC01000052.1 GCA_016870195.1 Actinomycetota bacterium | reverse complement strand
CCGGGAGTAGGGCATCCCCTTCTTCCAGGGGTTCTTCTCGGCCTGCTTACGGTCGTAGATCTGGCGGGCGAAGTTGGCCTTGCCGCGACTCATCAAGTAGGGCTTGGACTCGGGCTCCGATCGCTCCTGTTCGATGAGTGGCGACAGGTTGCGCTGCGCCGGCATTCGGGAGCCAGACATTCCAGCACCCATGCCACCCGAGCGCAGGAAGCCGTCGTCCTCCTTCTCCTCTTCCTCGATCAGACCCGAGCCCTCGAGGAGGAGACGGTTGTTGTTATTGGGGCGCCGGTAGGGGAGGAGCTCCTCCTCAGACATGTGCGACACAGGGGAACGCTACTCGGTCGTGATCCTCGCACGATCCCCCTTTTCGGGGGGGCCTACGTGAAATCGAACCGCAGTGCAGTCCCCCGGCGACTGCGGACCCGTGCGCGTGGTGGACCGGAGTGTGATTTTGGGCTGTGTCGGTGGGCGCGGTTAGTGTGCTTCCTGGGAGGCGGCATGTCTGCTGTGGTCATGGTCGTTCTGGCCGTTGTGGTGCTGGTGGTTGGCGTCGGGCTTGGTTGGTGGTTGGCGTCGCGGGCCGCGGCGGGTCGTCTCGTGGAGCAGGAGTCGCGGCTGCGGGCCGAGGGCGAGGCTGCGGCTGCGGTGGTGCGTACGGAGCTGGCCGAGGCCCGCGGTCAGGTGGCCCAGTTGCAGACCGATCGCGACAAGTTGGCCCTGGAGGCGTCGTCGTCGAAGACTCTGGAGGAGCGCCTCGAGCCGGTGCGGGAGGCATTAGAGGGGTTGCGCAAGCAGACCCAGAGCGCCGAGGTGGAGCGGGTGCGTTCGGATGCGGCCCTGCGTGAGCAGATCGAGGGTGTGCAGAAGAACTACGTGAACTTGGAGACAGCCACGCGGCAGTTGGTGTCGGCGATGACGTCGAGCCAGTCGCGTGGGCAGTGGGGTGAGATGCAGCTCGAGCGGTTGCTCGAGTACGCGGGGTTGCGTGAGGGTGTGCACTACCGGACCCAGATCACGCAGTCGGGTGAGGATGCGTCGGGGCGTCCGGATGTGGTGATCGATCTGCCCGGGGGTGGGGAGATCCTGATCGATGCGAAGTTCCCATTCGATGCGTACTGGCGTGCGATCCAGGCCGAGGATGCTGGTGGGGACGCAGGGGATCACTACCGCAAGCACGCGGAGGATGTGTTGTCCCGGGCGAAGGATCTGGCGTCGAAGAAGTACTCGTCGAGTGCAGGCAGTGCGGATTACGTGGTGATGTTCATGCCGTTCGAGTCGCTGCTGTCTTCGGCCCTGGAGGCCGATGGGGAGCTGCTGCATAAGGCGTTCTCGCGGAATGTGTCCGTCGCGACTCCGACGTCCTTGCTGCCGATGCTGCGCACGGTGGTCTATGGGTATGACCGGAAGTTGATGGCCGATAACGCTGAGGAGATCCGTCGTGCGGGTGCGGAGATGGTGAAGCGGTTGGAGACGTTGAACGGGTATTTGGCGGGCATGCGTCGTGGGTTGGCGGCTGCTGTCGATGGGTATAACAAGTTCGTCGGCTCGGTGGATAGTCGCGTGATGGTGCAGGCGCGCAAGTTGCAGGAGATGGGTGTGGAGCCGAGCGCGGATCTGTCCGTGCCGGATGAGTTGCCGTTGGATCTGCGGGAGTCGCGGGCGATCGAGAAGGACTAGTGGCCTTCGCTTTCGAAGTCGAGTGCGTAGCGGATCAGGTTGGCATCGTCGCAGGCACGACCGGCGAAAGTGAGGCCGACGGGCATGTGGATGTCCTCGGTGATGCCCATGGGGATCGTGATGGTGGGGACTCCCATATGGCGTAGGGCGTAGTTGCCGTGGGAGAAGAGCACTCCGTTGCGCCAGGCGATATCCGCTGAAGCTTCGTTGGTGTCGGCGTCGGCTGGGCCGATGTCCGCGTTGGCGGGGAATGCGATCAGGTCGAATCCGTTGTCATCCATCCACTTCTCGAGGTAGGTGATGCGGATCTGCTCGAGTGCTCGAAGGCCTTGGGCGAAGTCGGGGTAGGCGGTCGGATCTGTGAGTCCTTGCTTGGCGAGGTTGACGACCGCTGTGTATCGGTCCTCGTATGCCTCGACCTCGGTATAGCGGTCGGGGAGTGCGTTGGGGGGAGTGGGGAAAATCAGGTCCGGGTTCGCGTGGGCGAGGTCGGGGTAGTTCGGGTCGGCGTTGTCCTTGAGGAAGTCATCCCAGCCGTAGGCGAGGAGTTCGTTGAACTCCCAGGTGAGCCATCCCTCGGGCAGGAGCCCGAGTCGGTCGAGTTGCTCGCCTGCGGGGTGATCGCCCTCGTAGGCGGTGATGAGGGGGAAGTCGGTCTCGATCAGTTCCGCCCCCAGGCGGGTGAGCCGCTCGGCGGCTTCGTGCCAAAGCTCCTGGATCGAGGGGCGGGTGGGGATCTCGGGTTCATCACCTCTATATAGGCGTGCGTACAGGCGGGGGACCGCGATGCGTGCGCCCGTGAGTGCGTGGGGTGCGTGGGCGGCGAGGGCGGTCCAGGTGTGGGGTGGGGTTGGGGCGTTTTTGGTTTTGGTGAGGTCGATGACCTGTTGGGTGCGCCAGAGGTCACCGCGGGTGTTCGGGTCTGGTGCGGTGAGGACGTCGAGCAGGAGGAGCAGGTCGGCGACGGTGCGGGTGTAGGGGGTGACAACGTCGCGTAGGGCGAACAGTGGCCAGATGCCGGTGATTGAGATCAGTCCGCGTGATGGCGTGAAGGTGACCAGGGAGTTGTTCGAGGCGGGGGAGCGACCAGAGGACACGGTCTCGGTGCCGAGGGAGAAGGCGCACAGGTTCGCGGCGACCGCGACGGCGGAACCTTGGGAGGAGCCGGATCCGAATGCGGCGGCGAGGTAGTCAGGGTTGTAGGGGGATTCGGCGCGGTCGTAGAGGCCGCGTTGCATGCCGCCGTCGGCCATGGGTGGCATGTTCGTCTTGCCGAGGAGGACGGTACCTGCGTCTTTGAGCTGCTGGACGGTGAATGCGTCGCTGGTGGCGATGAGGCCCTCGAATGCGGGGGAGCCAGCAGCGACGGTGAGGCCTTTGACGCGGTAGTTGTCTTTGATGGTGAACGGGATGCCGTCGAGGATGCCGCGGCTCTGGTTGTTCCTGCGTCGTTCGTCGGAGGCTTCGGCTTCTGCTCGTGCGTGGGGGTTGATGATCGGGACCGCGTGGAGGCGGGTGCGGTCGATGGTGGCGATGCGGTCGAGGTAGTAGGTGGTGAGTTGGACGGAGGTGATCTGTCCGGTGTCGAGGGCGTGGTGAAGGTCGGCGATGCTGGCGTCGTCGATCATGGTGCCTGGATGCTAGGGGTCAGGCGTCGTGCCGATCGACCTTGCCGAGGATGAGCCCCTCGCGGAGGGCATAGGAGGCCGCGGCCGCGCGGTTGGGTGCCTGGATCTTGTCGAGGATGTGTTCCACGTGGGTGGCGACTGTTCTTGGTGTCACCACGAGGGCTTCACCGATTTCGTTGTTGGACAGACCCTCGGCGGCGAGGGTGAGCACCTCGAGTTCGCGGCGGGTGAGTGGGCCGAGGTCGATGGTGTCGAGGCTGACGAGGGTGGCGATGGATTCCTCGGCGGTGCAGGGCAGGACGCGGACGCGGAAGAACTCGCTATCAGTGGGCCAGACGAAGGAGGACCAGGACTTCATGCGCGCCGACTTGCGCGCGACGGAAAGTAGTTCGGTGTCTTCCTGGAGTAGGTCGTGCTTAGGGACACCGGGCAGGGCGATCGGGTGACCGTGGGCGTCGAGGCCCACCGCCATGGCCGATGTTCCCAGCAGTGAGGTGACCCAGCCGCGTGAGCGAAGCGGGTCGGCCATGTTGCCGAGGGCCGTGCACAGTTGGGTGAGGATGTCCTTGGCGATATCGCTGGGGTGTTGCGGGTCGGTGGTCGAGAGGTTGATGACACCCACGAACCTGCCGTCGGAGGTGCGCAGGCACATGGTGAGCCCCTCGCGGTAACCGGCGGGGAGCAGCACGTCGGAGACCGCCCAGTTGTCGAGCGGATCACCGGGCAGGTCCTTCATGCGGGTGGGTCGGCCGGTGTCCGGGAGGTCGAGGTACTCCATCAGCCGGAAGAACTCGTCGCTGTGCAGGTTGTCGAGGACCTCGGTGGAGTAGCCGTGGGTGGCCAGCATCATCGGGGCCTGGGTGAAGGGATCGAGGGCGACGATCTCGGCGGCCTCGATCGGGATGATCGACTCGAGTTCCGTCAAGACCGCCGCGGCCCCGGCCTGGGCGGAGGTGTGGTCCGAGGCGATGGCGGCCAGGGACCCGGCCGCGCGCACAGCAGAAGAAAGGTCGGTCGCCACCGGAGGAGCGTGGCATGGGGGCGGTCCTTTCGGGGCCGAATGACCCGGTTCTTTACCAATCGGAGATCAAATATCGGCAGATCTACCGATAGCGGGATTCGGCTGGGACTGATGGGGTTCGATGTGCTGGGCGGACCGCG
>VGCC01000051.1 GCA_016870195.1 Actinomycetota bacterium | reverse complement strand
ACAGTTTCGCGACCGGTGAGGGAGTGCTGGCCGACCTCATCCCCTCACCACACCCTTCGGGCAGGAGGCCCGCAGTGTCCGCGGTCAGACATCCGGAGGGCTTTAAGCCCAACGGTGACTTCCGCGACATCACCCATGTACTTGCTCGTGACTTGATAACCGCTCATCGCGAGAATCCGTGCGCTGCAGCGGATTCTAGGGGAGCGGCTGACGGGCTCCGTCGCTGCGCTCCTCCCGATTCCGGAGACCCACTCCTAGGGAGCGGGTGACGGGAATCGAACCCGCGCTGTCAGCTTGGGAAGCTGATGTTCTGCCATTGAACTACACCCGCGTGCAGCTTCGACTGCGTCTGGGAGTCTACCGACCCGCCGGAAGCCGCTGGCCCAGTCGCTCAAACTCTTGCAGGGTGCGCGTGTAGTCCGAATATGCAGCGAGTTGTTCGCGGATGCTGAGCCGAGGACGCAGCAGAGTGGCTGCGCGGTCGAAGCGCGTCTGCGCCATTGCGAGTGCAGACGAGTGCAGGTCACGTGCAGTTCGCCAGTCGGAGCCCTTGTCCGTCCGTTCAGCCTTCCGAATGGCACCCACGAGGCCGTTCATCTCTCGCCGCGCTTGCGCTGCCATCGTTGTGAGCTCCGCGCGCTCTGTGGGGGTGACGCGGGATCCATAGTCCCGTTCGTAGTCCTGGGTGAGACTCCCCACGGAGTTGCGCAGGGACTTCGCATCATCCGCGACGGTGGTGGCATGTGCGATGGTGACAGGTCCGAGAAGGAGGGCGCTCGCGAGCGCCAGGACGGTGGCGATCCGCGTGGCCTTCACGACGGTCCGACGCAGCACGTGCGAAAGATGTTCCCGTCTTAGGGTGTGGGCGTGACGTTGCAGGGTCATGAAGCCGGGCTCCGGGTTTGGCTCGACCGACACGATCCGGGCCGCATCGGCCTGCGTCGGGGAATCCGGGCCGCAATCGCCCTGCCCGTGGCCCTGTTCATCACCCTCAACATGCTCGGGGACGTGACGGCCGCGAGCTTCGCTGGGTTCGGCACGATCGGCTTGCTCATGACAGCCGACTATGCCGGGTCCGCGCGCCAGCGAACCGTGGACTACCTGGTCACCGGTGTGATCTGTTCCGGACTCATCATGCTGGGCCTGGTGGCGTCGGGGAACGTCGTCACGGCCGCACTGACCACCTTCGTCGTCGCGCTCGTGACGAGTCTCGCCGGGATGTTGCGCGGAAACATCGCCGGGGGAGCTCCCGCGGCGATTCTGCCATTCATTGTCGCCGTGTGCATCGGGCTGCAAGGGACGACGATCACCGACGCGTTGGTCGCATGGTGGGTCGCGGTGATCGTGTGCACGGTTGTCGCCCTCGTCGTATTCCCTCGGCGGCGGGAACACATCGCGCGAGGACTCCTGGCCGATGTCATCGATCGTTCCGCGGACATGGCACAGGCAACCTGGCTGCAGCCCCTCGATCCCGCACGTGTTCGATCCCTCGCCGCGTCGCTGGACGACGTCTTGGACCAACTGCGGGGAGTGCACGCGGGGAAGCCATTTCGCCCCACGGGTGTGACCCGCGAAGACCGAGCCCTGAGCCTGCTGATCGACCACGCGTGGGGAATGCGCGAGGTGGTGCGCGACCCGGAGCTCCAGGAGCGACCCACCGAGGGGACCGGGCCCGCTGCCGCAGCGGCTCGCTCGCTCGCGCAGGCGATCGTGGATACCCAGCGAGCATCCGCTGCGGCCCTGCGTCACGCCTCGAGCGTCCCTTCTGTCGAAACCCTGACGGGAGCTCGCAATGCCTATCGTGAGGCAGTCGTCACAGAAACCGTCGCCCGTGCGAATGGGGGTGTGCCTGCTGGCCGGCTGGCGGAGGACGCCGCCTATCGCCACTTGATCAGCATGGCGAGTGTGATCGTCGAGCAGTCGACCCAGTTGGTTCGCGAAGCAAACGGTGACCGGGTCGAAAAGGTGCAAGGGGCCATTTCCGTTCCGCAACGATCTATCGGAACCTTCCTTCGCTCTCAACTGTCCCTGGATTCCGGTTGGCTCCGCAATGCCCTGCGAACTGCTATCGGTCTCTCGGTGGCGATGCTGATCGTGAGTGTGACCGACATCCAGAAGGGCTTCTGGGTCCTGTTCGGTGTGATCGCCGTGCTGCGCTTCGATTCCTTCACGACGAAACGCAACGCCTGGCAGGCACTGCTCGGCACGGTTTTCGGAGTGATCGTTGCAACGATCATCATCTCCCTTGCAGGTAACAACCTGACTTTGATGTGGATCCTTCTCCCGATCACCGTGTTCATCGCCGGCTGGAGTGCTGTCGTCTTGAACTACCCGGTCGCCCAAGCCTCGTTCTCGGGTTTCATCCTGATCATGGTTGCCATCACGAGGTGGCCACCCGACCTGCTGATGGGTGGAATCCGAATCGTCGATATCGCCCTCGGTTCGGCCATTGCACTCGTCGTCGCACTCGTGCTGTGGCCGCAGGGAGCTCTCGGTGCTCTGCATCAGGCAATGTCCCAGTCCGTGCGCGTTGCCTGGGGGTATGCGGCGACGGTTGCTCGTTCCTACGCATCGCCCATCAATCCCCAGCAGGCCCACGACACGTTGAGTCAGGCACGCCGCGCGATACTGGTGGGTGCCGAGGCGTACGACGTCGCGCTCATGCAGCGCGGACCAGGCATGCCGCGCTTCGCCGGCTGGCTTGCGCTCACAGGTGACTCCTACCTCCTGGTGAACGTCGGTCAGGCCATGGCACCCTTCAGCAGCGAGCAGTTGCCGGCGGGTTGGTCACCCTCTCTCCGGGCACTCGTCCAGGAGCGCGTGGCGGATGGAGACGCGTACTGGGACGACATCGCCGACCACATCGCGATCGGGGATGTCGCCTCGTGGCACCCGAGTCCGCACGGGGCCTCGTGGTCATCGCTTTCGGAGGTTCCGACCACCCACGACGAAGCACTGGGGTTCGTCATTACGATCTGGTTGCTGGACTGGTTCGATCGCATTGATGGAATTCGCGCAGGTGCGCGCGAACCCGATGCGGCTACGGCGGCCTCGTCCTAGGGTGAGGGGATGGAGCAGAGCAACGTCTACGGCGAGCCCTTGGAGATCTGCAGCATCGAACCCCTCACCGGTTTCTATCGCGACGGATACACCACGACCGGGCCGGAGGACCTCGGCTCGCACACGGTCTGCGCGGTGGTGACCGCTGAGTTCCTGGAGCACCAGAAGGAGATCGGCAACGACCTGTCCACCCCGCACCCGGAGTTCGGGTTCCCGGGGCTGAACCCGGGCGACCGATGGGGAGTGTGCGCTGGGCGCTGGCTCCAGTCCTACGCGGCGGGAGTCAAGGCGCCCGTGATCCTGAAGGCCACCAACCAGGCGGCCCTGCAGCACGTGCCCCTGGAAGCGCTCGAGGAGTGCGGGGCCGACGCCCCCGATGACCTTTCCGACCTGATGACCTGAGCTCCCCGATAGCCTTCACCGCGTGCTGCTGAGCGACCGCGACATCACGGCCGAGATCACGGCCGGCCGCGTGGCCATCGAGCCCTACGACGTGGGGATGATCCAACCGTCGAGCATCGACGTGCGGCTGGACCGCTGGTTCCGGGTGTTCGAGAACCACCGTTATCCGCACATTGATCCCAGCATCGAGCAGCCCGACCTCACCCGACTGCTCGAACCGGTGGGTGACGAGCCCTTCATCCTGCATCCGGGCGAGTTCGTCCTGGGGTCCACCTACGAGGTCATCACGCTTCCCGACGACATCGCCGGGCGCCTCGAAGGCAAGTCCTCCCTCGGTCGCCTGGGTCTACTCACCCACTCCACCGCCGGCTTCATCGACCCGGGGTTCTCCGGCCACGTAACACTCGAGTTGTCCAATGTGGCGACGCTGCCGATCACGCTCTATCCGGGCATGAAGATCGGGCAGCTCTGCCTCTTTCGTCTTTCCTCCCCCGCGGAACATCCCTACGGCTCGGCGAAGTACGGCTCGCGCTACCAGGGGCAGCGTGGCCCGACCCCGAGTCGATCCTTTGCGAACTTCCACCGCACGCAGCTCTAACCGTGCCGATGCCACCCGAGTCCGAACTCGAGACCTTCGACTACTCGGACTTCGGTGTAGGTATCCGCTACCTGGCGCAGACACTTGTCGATGACAACTGGATTCCCGATGCCATCCTCGGAGTTGTGCGCGGGGGACTTTTCGTAGCCGCGGGAATCGCCTATGCCCTGGACATCAAAGACGTGCGCCACGTCAACGTCGAGTTCTATACCGACGCCGGTGAGACGCTCCCGCAACCGATCCTGATCGGACAGGAGCCCTACCTCGCCGATCTCTCGGGCAAGCGCGTGCTCGTTGCCGACGATGTCGCCGATACCGGGGCGACGCTGCACTTCGTCCGGCAACTGCTTCCCGCGGATGCGGAGGTTCGCGTCGCGGTTCTGTATTCGAAGCCCGCAACCACGTACAAGCCTGAACTCGCCTGGCGAAGCACGGACAGATGGATCAGGTTCCCGTGGATCCAGGTGCCACCGCTTCGAGTGGAGTCGGCAGGCAGATCATCGGTGTGATCAGGGCGCGGGAGCTAGGTCGAACGCATAGCTGATGGCCGCAGCAAGTTGATGTTCTTGCTCGAGGGTGATAAATCCGATCGGACGGCCCAGATCGCTTCGTGAAATTGTGGTGATGTTGTCGCAGCTGATGACGCTGTTCGTCTCGATTCCGTTCAGCGGGCCTACGGCAACCTCGGTATCGATCCCGCGTATGCGGCTTGTGATCGGTGCGACTGTGACACTCGTCAGGACAGGAACGAGGCGTTCCCGAGTGAGCAGGACTACGGGACGTGTCTTTTCCAGCCGCGCCAGGTATATCGGTCGCATCAATCGATCGCCGGCCTGTTGCGTGCAACCCAGTCGTGCATGGCATCGAAATCATCGTCCGGCGGAAGTGAGGCAAGCAGTTCGGCCTCACGGGCATAGAGGTGCTGGCGAAGCTCCCGGCGCAGGGCTGCCTCGACCACCGATGCTCGACTGGGTGCCTGCCCGGAGGCCACGAGGGCATCGAGTTCCTCGACGATCTGGTCAGGCAGTCGGACAGCGATTTGAATGGACACGCAAGAAGCATACCAAAATGGGATGCGTAGTGGTATGCGCTCTAGCTGTAGGACGCCAATGCCTCTCGGCAGAGTGCGTGGTCCTCGATCTGCGTGAGGCCCGAGACCGCGAGAACCCCGCGGAAGGTCAGGGTCGAGTCCCGCAGACAGACCGCACCCCCGGCCGGTGCCCAGTACTCCGACGTTCCCCCGTGCGTGGCATGG
>VGCC01000050.1 GCA_016870195.1 Actinomycetota bacterium | reverse complement strand
TGCCCGTTGCAGGCGGCGCGGCCATCATCGCCCTGGGATTGATCTTCGCGGTGTGGTTAATCATCGTCGGGGTATTCGTCCTGCTGATCGGCCTGGTGGGCTGGCTCTTCGAGTACTACCGGGGCGAGTTCGCCCACTAGCGCCTCGCGGCCCCTAGGGTTCGCGCATGTTCGCCCCCGGGCCCCGGCAGAGCGCACGTCGACTGTGCAGCCTCGCGTTGGTGTCGTCGGCCGTATTGGTGACGGTCTATCTGCTGGGTGTGCGCACGGCGGCGGGACAGGCGCTGGGTGATGCCGCGTATCTCGGACGCCTCGCTGAGTCCAAGGATCTCTGGGTTGTCGATAAGCACTTCCTGGAGGCCATCGATATCCGGGTGTTCCTCCTCGGAGGCGCAGCACTCCTCCTTGTGGCCGCGGTGCGCCGGCTATGGCGCGCGGGATTCCTGGTTTCCGCTGCGTACCTCGCAGCAATCCTCTCGGCCGAGATCCTCAAGGCCGTCCTGACCCGGCCCATCCTGGCCCCCGAGATGGAGGTACTCATGGGGGCCAAGCAGGGACTGAACACCTACCCGAGCGGACACTCGACTTTTGCAACGGGACTCACCCTGGGCGTGATCTTCCTGGTGCCGGCGGTTGCCAGGGCGTGGGTCGCCATGGGCGGAATCGGGTTCGTCGTCCTCGTCACCGGGGCCGTGGTCACGGCGGGATGGCATCGTCCCAGCGACGCCCTCGCCGGAATCGCCCTCGCCGCGATCTGGATCAGCCTCATTGCGGCTCTGATCATCCGGCGCACCGGGGTGACAACTGCTGTTCCGGCAGCAATGCGGCTGGTGCCCTACGTCGGCACCGTGATCGGAGTGGTGGGGGCGATCATCCTCGTGGTGATGCTCGCTCACCCGGAGACCACGGGAGCGCTCGCCATGCTCGCCGTGAAGGTGCTGATCTTCGCGTGGGCGGTGAGCGCCGTCACGGCCTTCAGCTACGCCCTGCGGGGTGTGGACCTGACCCGTGCCTAGCTGCGGGTTTCCTCGGCGATCTGCTCTGCGTTGATCTCGGGCATGCCCGGGTGATGCAGCACACCACCGTGCGCGTTGTAGATGACGTCGCGATCCTCGTACTCGTGCAGGGGAGCTTCGATGGCTGCCTGCTCGGCCGCATGGTGCTGGCCGTGCTCGATCTCCGCGGCTGACGGCTTGGGGACGTTGTCACCGTAGAAGAAGGTGCTGAGACGGTGCCGGAGTGAGTGGACCAGATACCTCGGGTTGCGGACACCGTCGGTGTCGGTCTTCTGCGGTGCCGGGAGCACCGCGTGGTCCGTCTTGGACGTGATGACAGCCATCTCCTTGACGTTGATCGGCTCGTGCACCTCGATGAACTCACCATGCGGGAGGCGGAGAACACGTCCGGATTCGTATCCGTGGAGGAGCTTGTCGCGATCCTTGCGCTGCAGGCCCAGGCAGATCCGCTTGGTGATGATGAAGGCGATCGGCGGCGCCACGATCAACAGGATGCGCAGGGCCCAGGAAATCGAGTTGATCGAGAGGTCGAAGGCAACGGCGACAATGTCGTTGCCACCGCCGATCCACAGAATTCCGTAAAAGACGATGGCCATCACACCGATGCCGGTGCGCACCGGTGCGTTGCGCGGACGCTCGAGCAGGTTGTGCTCACGCTTGTCCCCGGTGACCCAGGCTTCGATGAACGGGTAGAGGGCCAGCAGGGTGAACAGGATCCCTGGGATGATCACGGACGGGATCAGGACGTTCCAGGAGATGGTGTAGCCGGCGACAACCGTCTCCCAGTTGGGCATGAGCCGCAGCGCACCATCGAGCCAGCCGATGTACCAGTCGGGCTGGGTGCCCGCGGAGACCTGATCCGGGGTGTAGGGACCGAAGATCCAGATCGGGTTGATCGTGACCAGCCCGCTGATCAACGCGATGACTCCAAAGACCACGAAGAAGAAACCGCCCGCCTTGGCCATGTAGACCGGCATGAGGGGGTAGCCGACGACGTTGGTGTTGGTGCGCCCCGGCCCGGGGTACTGGGTGTGCTTCTGCACCCACACCATCATCAGGTGGACCGTCACAATGGCCAGAATCAGGCCGGGGACGAGCAGGATGTGGGCCGAATACAGCCGGGAGATGATGTCCGTGCCCGGATATTCGCCACCGAAGATGAAGAACGCCAACCAGGTTCCCACCACGGGGATGGCCTGGATGATGCCGCGGATGATCTGCAGGCCCGTGCCGGAGAGCAGGTCGTCCGGGAGGGAGTAACCGGTGAATCCCGCTGCGAGCGCGAGGGTCAACAGGACCACGCCGAGGATCCAGTTGAGTTCGCGGGGCTTGCGGTAGGCACCGGTGAAGAAGACGCGGAAGGCGTGGACGACCATCGCCGCCACGAAAATGAGCGCCGCCCAATGGTGCATCTGGCGGATGAGCAGGCCACCGCGCACGTCGAAGGAGATGTCCAGGGACGAGGCGTACGCCTCGGACATCATGACGCCCTTCAGCGGGACGTACGAGCCGTCGTAGACCACCTCAACCATCGAGGGCTTGAAGAACAGGGTCAGATACACGCCGGTGAGCAGGATGACGATGAAGCTATAGAGCACGATCTCGCCGAGCATGAAGGACCAGTGGTCGGGGAACACCTTGCCGAGGTTGCGACCGAGGGCCTTGTTGCTGCCCAGCCGCTGATCCAGGTAGGTCGCGACGGCGCCTCCCGCCTTCTCGACGGGGGCTGGCTTCTCCAGCGGGCTGGTGGTGCTCATCCACGCTCCCAGAAACTCGGTCCGACAGGCTGTTGGAAATCTGACTTCGCCACGAGGAATCCTTCCTCATCCACGCCGATCGGCAACTGCGGCATGCGCCGGGCCGCCGGCCCGAAGATCACGTCCCCGGAGTCGGCCAGGTCGAAGGTGGACTGGTGGCACGGGCAAAGCAAGTGATGGGTCCGGTGCTCGTAGAGGGCGATGGGGCAGCCCACGTGGGTGCAGATCTTGGAGTAGGCCAGGATCCCCTGGTAGTCCCAGCCCTCTCCCTGTTGCGACCGGATCTCGCTGGGATCCATGCGCACGAGGATGATCGCCGCCTTGCCGCGGGCGTTGAGGTTGTGCTCGGCCTTCTGGATTTCCATGATGTCGATGGGCAGGGCGGAGACCAGGCCTCCGACCGGGATGTCCTCCGGCCGAATGCCCTTCACGAACTCCCCGGTGGTCTCGCCGGTGTCGGGGACGATCCGCAAGCCGTCGCGCCACGCGGTGGTGGACAGCAGCTCGACGGGGTTCTCGCCGGGCGGGGTCTGCCAGAGGTCGCGCAGCATGATCACGAGCGGGATCGGGAACAGGGCCAATGCACCGATCAGGGTGCGACGGATGATCGTGTACCGGGCGAAGCCGGACTCCTCCTTGCCGCGCTCGTAGTCGGCCTTGGCCTCCTCGTCCTCCTTCGGGGTTGAGGCCATGCTGTGCCGCTCCTGTACGACCTCCACGTCGGGCATGAGCTTCTTGGCCCACTGGATCGCACCCGTCCCGATCAGCAGGATCGCCATGCCGAAGGTGAAGCCGAGGGCGATTTGGCTGGCCCCCACCACGCCGAGCACCGGGATGTACACCACCGCGGACTTGTCGATGGTCACGAAAGCCACGACGAAGAGGACGACAAAGACCATGGAGAGCAGGAACATGCTCGCCACCTGGCGCTCGGCCCGGCGGGCGGCCTTCGGGTCGGTGTCGGTAACGCGCGGTGTGTGCGGAATGTCCGCGATTGGAAGGTGGCCCGGCTCGTTGTGCGGGTCCACCGGCAGCAGGTCCTTGTCGGTGCTCATCGGGCCTTGATCCCGATCCAGACGGCGGCAGCGATCAGCGCCGCGAAGACGGCGGTCCAGAGGAAGAGGCCCTCGACGACGGGGCCGAGGCGGCCGAGGGAGAGGCCCCCGGGGCTCGGTGCCTGCTGGAGCTCGTTCACGTAGGCGATGATCGCCTTCTTCTCCTCCACGGGGAGGGTCTCATCGGAGAAGACCGGCATATTCTGCGGGCCGGTCAGCATCGCCTCGTAGATCTCCGTGGGCGTGGCGTTCATGAGCGACGGGGCGTACTTGCCCTGGGTGAGGGCGCCCCCCTGCCCCGCAGCCTGGTGACATTGGGCGCAGTTGATCCGGAAGAGGACACCACCCTTGGCCACGTCAGCGTCGGCGTAGTCGACCTGCTCCGCCGAGGGAATCGCCGGGCCCGGGGCCAGAGTGGCGACGTACGCGGCCATCTTGGCGACCTCGTCCTCGTTGTAGGCGGGGGGTTTGGCAACCGCCTGGGCCCCGGGTGCCGCGAGGGGCATGCGACCGGTGCCGACCTGGAAGTGCACGGATGCGGCGCCGACGCCGATCAGGGTCGGTCCGTACTTCGTGCCCTGGGCGTTGAGTCCATGGCAGGAGGAGCACCCCTCGAGGTAGAGCTTCTTGCCTTCCTCGACCTGGGTCTGCGAACCCATCGCGGCAACCGCTGGCTGCGCGTTGCTCGCGAGCGAGTACGCACCGCCGACGACGACAAGGGCGAGCAGGAGGAGGGCAATGGCCACGGCCGGGTTGCGGCGCCGGGCTGCCAGGAACTTCACGGTCATGTGCCTTTCTCGGGATGCTGCTACTGGAGGACGTAGATCATGAAGAACAGGGCGATCCACACCACGTCCACGAAGTGCCAGTAGTACGAGGTGACAATGGCGCGGGTCGCTTGGTCGTGGGTGAAGCGTTTAGTGACGTAGGTGGTGGCGAGCACGAAGAGGAAGGCGATCAGGCCGCCGGTGACGTGCAGACCGTGGAATCCGGTGGTGAGGTAGAAGGCGCTCCCATAGGCGTTGGACGAGAGAGTCAGGCCTTCGTGCACGAGCTCCACGTATTCGGTCACCTGGCCGGCGATGAAGAACGCGCCCATGAGGAAGGTGATGATGAACCAGCGGCGCAGGCCCTTGACGTCTCCGCGCTCCGCGGCGAAGACACCGAGCTGGCACGTCACGCTGGAGAGCACCAGCACGGTGGTGTTGACGCTGGCGAAGGGGATGTTCAGGAGTTGGGTCTCTTCGGCCCAGAGTTCCGGGTTCACCGCGCGCATCGTGAAGTACATGGCGAAGAGCGCGGCGAAGAACATCAATTCGCTCGAGAGCCACACTATGGTCCCGATCGAGACCATGTTCGGACGGTTGGCCGGAGCGTGGGCGTAGGCCGCCGGAATTGTCGCGTTCGCCACGGTCCGAGTCTGTCAGATCTCGGGCGTCTTCTCCCCCCGGCCCCCTCATGAATCGGGATGGCGTTGGTCACGTCGTCGGTCCGAACATGCCCGGCTACAGTGAGGGCGTGCCCGAGACCCCCACCGTTCAGGTTCTGGTCTACAGCGACGACCGTCTGGTCCGGCAGCAGGTGCGCATGGCGTTGGGGCGCCGGCCCGCCGCCGACCTCCCCAACATC
>VGCC01000049.1 GCA_016870195.1 Actinomycetota bacterium | reverse complement strand
GGTCTGGCCACCACCTCGGCGACGATCCGGCGCGGGACGACCAGGAAGGACTCGTCGACGATGTCCACGGCCGGCATGGGTCAAGGGTGCCACGGCATCCCATTCCGGCATCCGGTGGTGGATTTGCCGCCGGTGCCGTAACGTGATGTGGATCACGTCCACGACCGTCCTGGAGGTCCCGGTGCTCACCGAGTTCAGCGTTCCCCCCGTCGCCCCTACCCCGACCGAGGGCAACTGCACCACGCATGTGCTCGACAACGTCCGTGACGCCCCCCACCAGGTGATCATCTCCCTGCAGCGCGGGGACGCCTGGGTCGGAATGACATCCCAGGAGTTCTACGAGGAGGTCACGGCCGTCGCCAAGGGCATCATCGCCTCGGGCGTTCAGGCCGGGGATCGCATCGGGATCATGTCCCGCACCCGGTATGAGTGGACCCTCGTCGACTACGCCATCTGGTTCGCGGGTGCGATCTCCGTCCCGATCTACGAGACCAGCTCCGCCGAACAGGTGCACTGGATCCTGACCGACTCCGGCTCCGTCGCCTGCTTCTTCGAGGCACCCCGTCACCGCGCGATCTTCGACTCGGTCTCCTCCGAGGTGCCCGACGTCACACGCACCTGGGTCTTCGAGTCCGATTGCATCGACGATCTCAAGGCGGCAGGGGTCGGGGTCTCCAACGAGGAGCTCGAGGCCCGCCGCTCTTCGCTGACCCCGGACTCGCTCGCGACCATCATCTACACCTCGGGAACTACTGGTCGTCCGAAGGGTTGCATGCTCACGCACCGGAACTTCATGTTCGAGGTGGACAGCGTGGTGCTCGGAATGAAGGAGGTCTTCCTCTCCCCCGGCTCCTCGACCCTGCTCTTCCTGCCGGTCGCCCACGTGTTCGGCCGCATGGTGCAACTCGGCTGCGTGCGGGCCCGCGTGCGCCTCGGGCATGCACCGGATGTCACCGAGTTGCTGCCGCTCCTCGGGTCGTTCCAGCCCACGTTCATCCTGGCTGTTCCGCGCGTATTCGAGAAGGTGTACAACTCAGCGCAGCAGAAGGCCACGGCGAACGGCAAGGGTCACCTATTCGACACGGCCGCGAACGTGGCGATCGACTACAGCAA
Organism: Actinomycetota bacterium; assembly: GCA_016870195.1. GTDB lineage: Bacteria > Actinomycetota > Actinomycetes > S36-B12 > S36-B12 > VGCC01. Next base: position 4,411 of record VGCC01000049.1, on the reverse strand, counting down.
GTCACTCGACGAGGGTGGCGGCGGCCTCGGGCTCAAGATCAAGCACGCGCTCTTCGACAAGCTCGTCTACAAGAAGCTGCGTGCCGCCCTCGGCGGCAAGGTGGAGTGGGCGGTCTCGGGCGGAGCACCGCTCGGCGAGCGCCTCGGTCACTTCTACCGCGGCATCGGCGTGACGATCCTGGAGGGCTACGGCCTCACGGAGACCAGTGCCGCCTCGACTGTCAGCCGTCCCGACGCGCTGTCGATCGGCACCGTCGGCCAGCCGATCCCCGGTGCCAGGGTCAAGGTGGCACCCGACGGCGAACTCCTCCTCGGCGGCGACCAGATCTTCGTCGGCTACTGGAACAACCCCACCGCGACGGCCGAGGTGATCGAGCCGGACGGCTGGTTCCATTCCGGCGACCTGGGCCAGATTGACGACCGCGGGTTCGTGAAGATCACCGGCCGAAAGAAGGAGATCCTGGTGACCGCGGGTGGCAAGAACGTCGCGCCCGCCGTGCTCGAGGATCGGTTGCGCAGCCACTTCCTGGTCAGTCAGTGCGTGGTCGTCGGCGACGCGAAGCCGTTCATCGGTGCCCTCGTGACGATCGACGTGGAGGCTCTCCCCGGCTGGGTGAAGCTCACGGGCAAGCCGGAGGGCTCGACGGTGGCAGACCTCGTGAACGACGCCGATCTCAATGCCGAGATCCAGAAGGCGGTGGACGAGGCGAACAAGGCCGTGTCCCAGGCGGAGGCGATCAAGAAGTTCGCGATCCTCACCACCGACTGGACGATCGACGGCGGGCAACTCACACCGAAGCAGAGCATCAAGCGCGCTGTGGTGATGAAGGAGCACGCCGAAGAGGTCGAGGCGCTCTACCGCTAGCTGACGACGCGTCCGATTCCGCTGAATCGGGACGAGTACCACGGGCCGAGGACGTTCGTGACCAGAACACCCGAGCGTGGATTGGCGGCGTGCACCATCTTTCCTCCACCGATGTACAGACCCACGTGGTGCGCGCCGCCGCCGAAGTAGAAGACCAGGTCACCGGGTCGAGCCTGGCTCAGCGGTATGCGCCGGGTCACCGAGTACTGCGAGCGGCTGTAGTGCGGGAGTGAGATTCCTGCCTGACGCCACGCGGACATGGTGAGACCGGAGCAGTCGTAGGCACTCGGTCCGCTGGCGGCGGCGACGTAGCGGTCACCGACCTGGCTCAACGCGTAGCGGAGCACCCGCGCAACCCGCGGGCTGACTCCCGAGCCGATGCGCGCGCTTGCCGCGGATGCTGCGGCGAGTGCGGCGCGCCGCTCTGCTTGCTCCAAGCGTGAGAGGCGTGCCAACTCACGGGCCTCGAGTGTCGACAGGATCGCCCGCGCCTCCGCGAGTCGATCCCGTGCCTCTTCCCGATGCTCGCGCATCCGCTGCTTCGCCCTGGTGGCCGCCTGCTCCTTGTCCGCGACGGCCGCCTCCGTCTGCGCCAGGCGCAGGCGCGTGGTCTCCGAGGCGCGCACGGCGGATGCCTGGCCACGTTGGACCTGGTCGAGGGCCGCGGCCTGGGCAAGGAACTCATTGGGGTCCTCGGCCAACAAGACCTGGAGCGAGGTGTCCAAGCCGCCCGAGGTGTAGGTGGCGCGGGCGAGGTCATCGACGCCGCCGAGGATCTGGCGCAGCTCACGGCGTTCGCGCTTGGCCTTGCGCTTCAGGGCATCGAGCTTCCCCTGGATATCCGAGAGTTCGGCCCGGGCCTCGTTGTACCGCTCGTCCGCGGACTGCGCCCGCATCTCGAGATCCATGACCCGCTGGCGGACCTGCTCCAGGTTCGGCGCCGCCTGTGCGGCGGGAGGCACCATCACGAAGGTCAACCCGAAGACCGCGACCAGAGCCGTCAGTCCGGTGCGGGCGCGGTGAAGGCGACCTGAACGCACCCGACACCTCCCAGGCTCATCGACCGGCTCACGGACCGGCACTTGCGGTCTCAGACGTCGGGCCGACCCGGCCCGTTCCGATTTCCCACGGTAACAGAGAAAAACCGGGGGGCAATCGGCCCGAATCAGGCCCCCGAGACCAACCTGAGGGGTGGCACGAGGCCCCCCGCGGCGAGGGCGGCCACGGCAGGGGCGTGCTCGTCCGCTATCTGGACAGTGCCCGGCGGCCCGAGGAGGACGGAGACCACGCAGTCCGAGCAGGCGTCTCCCGCGACCCTGCAACTTCCACAGTCGATGATCATGGACCGACGGTAGGTCGGGGGTCCGACATCAGGGGCGGAGGCGGACCATCCCGGGCTCGAGCTCGGCCACCGAGGTCACGCCCAGCAGTTGCATCGTGGTCCGGATCTCCTTCTCCAGGATCTCCACCACGCGCACGACCCCGTCGTAACCCCCTGCCATAAGGCCGTACAGGTATGCCCGCCCGACGAAGGTCCCCCTGGCACCGAGGGCGAGGGCGGCCACGATGTCGGTGCCCGAGGTGATCCCGCCATCGACGTACACCTCGATGTCCGAGCCGACCGCGGTCACGACGCTGGGGAGGATCTCGATCGGGACATTGCCCCGGTCGATCTGACGTCCACCGTGGTTGGACACCACGATGGCGTCGACGCCCAGGTCACGCACGATGCGGGCATCGGCAACACTCTGCACGCCCTTGACGATCAATGGACCCGTCCAGTGCTCCCGGATCCAGGCGATGTCGGTGGCCGTCACCCCCGGGTCGAAGACTCGAGTGAGGAGATCACCGACCGTCCCCCCGGAACTGGTGAGACTGGCAAACTCCAGCGGCTCGGTGGTCAACACGTTGAACCACCACCTCGGATACAACGCCATGTCCGCCATGGCCTTCAGCGTCAACTGCGGCGGGATGGTCAGACCGTTACGGATCTCGCGTCGACGAATCCCACCCACAGCCGTATCGACGGTCAGGATCAATGCGTCGTAGCCGGAGGCCTTCGCGCGGTGCATCAGATCCTCGGCCCGATCACGCTCGCGAGACACATACAACTGGAACCAGCGCCGGGTTCCCGGGCTCGCTGCGGCAAGGGCCTCGATGCTGGTCGTTCCCAACGTCGAGAGGCTGTACGCGATCCCGAAACGCTCCGCTGCAGCCGCGACCGCGGGCTCCCCCGCGTGATGCATCATCCGGGTGAAGCCGGTGGGCGCGAAGGCAAACGGCAGAGCATTGACTCCGCCGAGCATCGACACGCTCATGTCCACCTCGGACACATCGCGCAGCACTCGCGGGGTGAACTCGACCCGGGCAAAGGCATCGCGACTGCGATCGAGACTCGACTCGCTCATCGCAGCGCCATCGGTGTAGTCGAACACCGCGGTCGGAGTGCGCTTCTTCGCCATGGCGCGCACGTCCCAGACGCTCGCGCACCGGTTCAGACGCCGCTGCAGGTGCGTCCGCGAACGATCGGGGCGCCCGATGAGAGGGAGGATCTCCGATGGGCGCGGAAGTCTGCGGCTCATCGGATCACCTCAGGAATGCGGCGGCAACGCCGGAGTCGACGGGCACGAGGAGCCCGGTGGTGCGGGAGAACTCGTCCGAGCACAGCGCGGCAACCGCGTGGGCAACGTGCTCGGGGAGCACCTCACGCTTGAGGATCGTTCGGTTCGCATAAAACTTCCCGAGGTCCTCTTCCTTCACTCCGTAGACGGCAGCCCGGTTCGCACCCCATCCGCTGGAGAAGATCCCGGATCCCTGGACCACTCCATCGGGGTTGATGCCGTTGACGCGAATGCCGAACTCGCCCAGCTCCACGGCGAGTAGCCGAACCTGATGCGCCTGATCGGCCTTGGTGGCGCTGTACGCGATGTTGGACGGACCTGCGAAGACCGCGTTCTTGCTGGCGATGTAGATGATGTCGCCGCCCATTCCTTGGGCGATCATGACTCGGGCACCATCGCGACTCACCAGGAACGATCCTCGGGCCATGACATCGTGTTGGAGATCCCAGTCGGCAGCCGTCGTCTCGAGGAGCGGACGCGACAGCGAGAGTCCCGCGTTGTTCACCACGATGTCCACGCCCCCGAAGGCCAGGCACGCGCGTCGGATCATGTTCTTGATCGCACTCTCTGACGAAATGTCCGCGCCCACACCGATGGCGTTATCGCTCCCGCCGAGTTCCTCGGCAACCGCATTCGCTTTCGCTTCGTCCAGATCGGCAATCACGACGCACGCGCCGTCCGCCACCAGCGCCTTCGCGGTGGCCAAACCGATGCCGCTGGCGCCTCCGGTGACGACCGCGATCCGCGTCGCCAGGCGCTTCGGGGCCGGAAGCCTGCGCAGTTTGGCTTCCTCGAGTTCCCAGTACTCGATGCGGAACTTCTCCGACTCGTCTATCGGGGCATAAGAGGAAATCGCCTCGGCGCCCCGCATGACGTTGATCGCGTTGATGTAGAACTCTCCGGCCACCCGCGCCGTCTGCTTCGT
>VGCC01000048.1 GCA_016870195.1 Actinomycetota bacterium | reverse complement strand
TGCCCGACTCGGTGATCCACGATGACTCCCTGGCTGGACCACGGACGCAGCATCGCCGCGCACCGGGTCGGTGGCGAGCAAAGCGCGATTCGCCCGCTATGCGTGGTCCTGCTCGCGCGATCGCATCGACGAGGTGCTCGACCGGGAAGACAAGCCCGCCAGCGTCGCCCTGCGCGCCGCCGGTATCGACGCCCGTCTCTTCGACCGCGTCCTGCGTCCCTTCCTGACGGGAGTCTTCCTCGAGCCCGAACTGCGCACGTCTCGGCATTTCCTCGACCTCACCCTCCGCTCATTCGTGCGCGGTCGCCCCTCCCTCCCGGGCAGCGGCATGCGCGCGATTCCCTACCAACTGCGCGATGCGCTCCCCGACGGCACCGTCACCGTGGGTAGCCCGGTTCGGCGGGTCGCTCCGGGCATCGTCGAATACGACGGCGGCTCCCTCGAGGCGCGCGCGGTGATCGTCGCCGCAGACGGTACGAACGCATCGACCTTGATTCCAGCGCTCGCTGCACCCCAGTGGAACTCCGTCACGACCTGGTACTTCGTGACGCCCGCGGGCACGACGATCACCGACGGCCTCGGCGTGCTGGTCCTCGACGGGGATGCGTCGGGCCCGGTGATCAACGCGGTGGCACTGAGTAACGCGGTGGCGAGCTACTCCCCCGATTCCCGAGTGCTCGTCTCCGCATCCACTCTGGGAACCGACACCGGTACCGAACACCTGGAACGCGTGCGCGCGCACCTTCAGCGCATGCTCGGGACGCCCACGGCCACGTGGGAGATGATCGGTGTGTACCCCATCGCCCATGCACTCCCGGCCATGCTTCCCCCCTTCGAAGTGCGGCGCCCGGTGTCCCTGGGCAACGGCCTGTTTGTCGCGGGTGATCATCGGGACACCTCCTCCATCCAGGGCGCGATGGTGAGCGGACGCCGTGCAGCCGATGCAGCCCTCCGCTCGCTCGGGGTTAGGGTCATCGAGTGACATCCGAGGCGTTAGCGCTCGACGTGCGCATCGTCGGTTTCGGCGACGATGCAGTGGAGTACCAGTCCGCGTGGGAGCTGCAGCGCCGCGTACATACGGACGTGGTCGCCGGCGCACCCGATGTCGTCCTCCTGCTCGAGCACCCGCCCGTCTACACCGCGGGTCGTCGCACCGAGATGCTCGAGCGGCCGCTCGATGGAACGCCGGTGATCGACGTCGATCGCGGCGGGAAGATCACCTGGCACGGCCCGGGCCAACTCGTCGGCTACCCGATCCTGCGGCTTCCTGACCCGATCGACGTCGTCGCACACGTCCGCCGCATCGAGTCGATGATCATCGCAGTGTGTGCGGACTTCGGCCTCTCTACCGATCGCGTCGAGGGCCGCAGCGGTGTGTGGGTTCAGAGTGATCACCGGGGCCCGGACCGGAAGATAGCGGCCATCGGAATCCGCGTCGCCGAGGGCGTGACGATGCACGGCTTCGCTCTGAACTGCGACTGCGACCTCACCTGGTTCGACCGCATCGTGCCGTGCGGGATCAGAGATGCGTCGGTGACGTCGCTCAGCAGGGAACTCGGTCGCGACGTGAGCGTGCCCGAGGTCACCGAGATACTGCTGCCCCACCTGTCGCTCTTACCTAGGCTGACCGCGTGAGTGTCGGCGTCGATCCCGAGGGTCGCAGGCTGCTGCGCATCGAGGCGCGCAACGCCGCGGTCCCGATCGAGCGCAAGCCCACCTGGATCCGCACCTCGATGAAGACCGGACCCGAGTACACCCAGATCCGCGACCTCGTCGCGCGCGAGGGGCTGCACACGGTCTGCCAGGAGGCCGGCTGCCCCAACATCTACGAGTGCTGGGAGGACCGGGAGGCGACCTTCCTCATCGGCGGTGAGCAATGCACCCGTCGCTGCGACTTCTGCCAGATCGATACGGGCAAGCCCGCACCCCTGGACCGCGATGAGCCCCGGCGGGTGGCGGAGTCCGTCCAGTCCATGGGCCTTCGCTACGCCACGGTGACCGGAGTCGCACGCGACGACCTCCCCGACGAGGGCGCGTGGCTGTACGCGGAGACGGTGCGACAGATCCTCCACCTCAACCCGGGTATCGGAGTCGAGGTCCTCATCCCGGACTTCTCCGGGAATCCCGCACTCCTCGGTCAGGTGTTCGACGCGCAGCCGAACGTGCTGGCCCACAATCTCGAGACGGTCCCGCGCATCTTCAGCCGGATCCGTCCCGCGTTCCGATACGAGCGCAGCCTTGATGTCCTGACGCAGGCGCGCACCGCGGGCCTGGTGACCAAGAGCAATCTCATCCTCGGCCTCGGCGAAACCGACGACGAGATCGATCACGCACTGCGAGACTTGCACGCCTCCGGGTGCGATCTGATCACGATCACGCAGTACCTACGCCCCACGAAGCGTCACCATCCGGTCGAGCGTTGGGTGCATCCGGATGAGTTCGTGCGCTGGTCCGAACGCGCTGAGGAAATCGGGTTCCTCGGGGTCATGAGCGGACCCCTCGTGCGCTCCAGTTACCGCGCGGGTCGTCTCTATGCCCAGGCCGTGGCGGCACGGACATGACCAGCCCCCGCGTGGTCGCCGTGCACGTCTGGCCCGCCGACTCCCCCACCCCGATCCCGGTCGACAACCTGGAGTTGACGTTCGCCGGCGTTGTCGGTGATCGCCACTTCGGCGAGACGATGGCATCGGACACCCGCCAGGCGAAGGTGTATGCCCGCGGCACGACCATCCGCAATCACCGTCAGGCGTCGATCGTTGACACCGGTGACTTGGAGACCATCGCGTCTCGGTTGGGAATACCGCGACTGGAGGCCGGGGTGATCGCGGACAACATCTGCACGTCGGGAATTCCCGCCCTCACGAGCCTTCCCCGCATGACGCGCATGGAGTTCAGCAGCGGCGCAGTCGTCATCCTGGGCGGGGAAAACTTTCCGTGCGTGATCGCGGGTGGACTGGTCGAAGACGCATACGGCACTCGGGCCGAGTCGTTTCCGAAGGCGGCCATGGGTTTACGCGGTCTCACCGGCTGGGTTGATCACCCGGGAGTCGTCCGCCCCGGGGACAGCATCACCCTGCACCCGCCGCTGTAGTTAGGCTTCCCGACATGGCCAAGGGACGCATTCGCACGAGCCTGTCCGCGATCGGACAGAACTGGAAGATGACGTCCCAGGCGTACCCGACACTCCCTCTCGAGGTGATCGGCCTGCTCCTTGGCGTGGGGGCAGCCGTGGCCATTCCGGTCGGCCTCCTCGTCAACTGGCTCACGGGCATCCTGCTCGGAATCCCCGTCGGACTCCTCGCGGCGACCTTCTGGTTCAGCCGTCGCGCGGTGCGCGCCGCCTATAAGCGGATCGAGGGCCAACCGGGTGCCGCAGCCGCCGTGCTCGAGAACATGCGTGGCTGGGCGGTAACGCCCGCGGTGGCCGTGAGCAAGAACCAGGACATGATCAGTCGCGTCGTCGGCAAGCCCGGCGTGATTCTGGTTGGTGAGGGTCCCGCGTCGCGGATTTCGCACATGCTCGCCAATGAGCGCAAGAAGACGGCCCGCTGGGTGCCGGAAATCCCGATCTACGAGATCCAGGTCGGTGACGACGAGGGGCAGATCACCCTGCTGAAACTCCAGCGCTCGATCCAGAAGTTGCCCCGCAGCCTCCGAGGCGGCGAGATCACCGAGGTCCGCCGTCGACTCGAAGCCTTGGGCAATGCCCGGAACTCGATGCCGGTGCCCAAGGGCCCGATCCCCACATCACCACGTCAGGTGCGCAGGCCCCGCTAACGCACCCGCACGCAGACCGAGCCCACCGCCCGATCCTGCAACCCTCGACCGTCCTCGTCAGAGACCACGGCCGGGATCACCAGGCAGACCAGGGCGGTTCGCAATGCAGCCCGCCAGAGGGACAGCCGGCCCCCGGTGATGGATACGACACGCAGACCGACCACCAGCTGACCGAAGGACCCTTGGATCAGCCATGTGAGCAGGGTCACTTCGACGAAGAAGATCGCCAGGGTGGCGAAGGAGGACTCCATCGAGCCGTAGGCGAACTGACTGAAGGCCAGCCGGGCCACGAGGAGCGAGGCCAGCCAGTCGATGGCCAGGGCGACGACGCGACGGCCGAGCCGGGCAGGCGGGAATCCCGCGTAGTCCTGGCGCATCCCGTCACGCTAGCGGTTAACACGGGTGAAACAGACGGGATACGGCCGCGTCACGGCCCCTGCCTAGCGTCGTCGTTGGTGAAAGTCACCGCGCGAGGCGAGTACGGAGGTTCCATGTTCAAGAACGCCGACGATGTACTCAAGTACATCAAGCACGAGAACGTCGAATTCGTCGACGTTCGATTCATCGATCTTCCCGGTGTGATGCAGCACTTCAACGTGCCCGCATCGTCGTTCGGCATCGAGGCATTCGAGGACGGCCTGATGTTCGACGGATCGTCGATCCGCGGCTTCCAGGCGATCCACGAGTCGGACATGAAGTTGGTTCCGGATCCGGGAACCGCCTACATCGATCCTTTCCGGTCTGCGAAGACGCTCGTGATGAACTTCTCCATCCTGGATCCGTTCACCAACGAGCCGTACAGCCGTGATCCCCGCAACGTCGCCGCCAAGGCCGAGGCCTATCTGCGCTCGACCGGGATCGCGGACACGGTGTACTTCGGTCCAGAAGCGGAGTTCTACGTCTTCGATGATGTGCGCTTCGAGACCAACCAGCATACCAGCTACTACTTCATCGACTCCATCGAGGGTGCCTGGAACACCGGTCGCATCGAGGAGGGTGGCAACCGCGGCTACAAGACCCGCTACAAGGGTGGCTACTTCCCGGTCCCGCCGGTCGACCACTTCGCCGACATTCGCGACGACATGGTCACGACGCTGCTCAAGGTCGGCCTGGAAGTCGAGCGTTCGCACCATGAAGTCGGCACTGCCGGCCAGGGTGAGATCAACTACAAGTTCAACTCCCTGCAGGCCGCGGCCGACCAGGTGATGCTGTTCAAGTACGTCATCAAGAACGTCGCCTGGGCGCATGGCAAGACCGCCACCTTCATGCCCAAGCCACTCTTCGGCGACAACGGCTCCGGCATGCACTGCCACCAGTCGCTCTGGAAGGACGGAAAGCCGCTGTTCTACGACGAGATGGGCTACGGCGGCCTCTCCGACATCGCCCGCTGGTACATCGGTGGACTGCTCCACCACGCACCGTCGCTGCTCGCGTTCACCAACCCGACGGTGAACTCCTACCACCGCCTGGTGCCTGGCTTCGAAGCCCCGGTGAACCTGGTCTACTCGGCCCGTAACCGCTCGGCGTGCATCCGCATCCCGGTCACCGGTAACTCGCCGAAGGCCAAGCGCATCGAGTTCCGCGTCCCCGATCCGTCCAGCAACCCCTATCTCGCTTTCGCGGCGATGATGATGGCCGGTATCGATGGCGTGAAGAACAAGATCGAGCCGATGGCGCCCGTGGATAAGGACTTGTACGAGCTGCCCCCGGATGAGTTGGCGAATATCCCGCAGGTCCCCGGATCCCTCACAGAGGTGCTGGATGCCCTCGAGAAGGACAACGACTACCTGCAGGCCGGTGGCGTATTCCCCGCGGATCTCATCGAGACCTGGGTGGACTACAAGCGGAGCAACGAGGTGGATCCGATTCGTCTCCGCCCGCATCCGCACGAGTTCGAGATGTACTACGACATCT
>VGCC01000047.1 GCA_016870195.1 Actinomycetota bacterium | reverse complement strand
GCGGAGTTGGCGGAGAACTCACGGCGTGGCCGCGTACTCCTCGGCAGTCTCGGATTCGTCGCGGGATTCAGCATCGTCTTCGTCTCCTACGGCGCATTCTTCGGCGGCATGGGTGCGGTGCTGCTGCAGTACGAGGCGATCATCACCCGCATCCTCGGCGTGCTCGTGATCCTCATGGGACTCGCGTTCATGGGACTGATCCCGGGGCTGCAGCGTGAGTACCGGTTCCATCGGGTACCCACCTGGGGTGTCGCCGGAGCACCGCTGCTCGGCATCCTGTTCGGAATCGGGTGGACCCCGTGCATCGGACCCACGCTGACCGCGGTGCAGAGCATGGCCTTCAGCGAGGCGAGTGCGGCCCGTGGTGCGCTGCTGTCGCTCGTGTACTGCTTCGGTCTCGGGCTGCCATTCGTGTTGTTCGCCCTGTTGTTCAGTCGCGCTGCACGTGCCACCGCGTTCATCCGGCGGCACTACGTCTGGATCATGCGGCTCGGCGGCGGCATGCTGGTCCTGGTCGGCCTGCTGATGGTGAGTGGCCTGTGGTTGCAGTTCACCATCTGGCTGCGCACCCTCGTCCCCGGGTTCGAAACCGCGTTGTAGGGCACACTGGAGAGGTGGTCATCACCGCCCCGCCCCCGCTGAGCACCGGAGGTTTCCTGCGGTGGTCGTGGCGGCAGTTGACCAGCATGCGGACCTCGCTGATCCTGCTGTTCGCCCTCGCGGTGGTCTCGATCCCCGGATCGATCCTGCCGCAGCGTGGGACGAATCCGATCCTGGTCGATGAATGGATCGAGGAAGCCCCGACCTGGGGACCGATCCTGGACTCGCTCGGATTCTTCGACGTCTACGCGGCACCGTGGTTCGCCGCCGTCTATCTCCTGCTCTTCATCTCCCTGATCGGATGCGTGATCCCGCGTGCCGGTGTGCACTGGGCGGCACTGCGGACCCAGCCGCCGCCCGCGCCGCGCTATCTCACCCGGTTCCCCGGGACGATCGAGTGGGCCGATCCGCGGTCCGAGTCCGAGGTCCTCGCCGCGGCGGGTGAAGCATTGAAGGGGTGGCGGATCCGCGCGGAGGACGGTGCGCTCTCCGCCGAACGCGGGTACCTCAAGGAGACGGGCAACCTGATCTTCCACATCGCACTCGTCGGTGTCCTCATCGGTGTCGCGCTCGGGGGACTCTTCGGTTGGCGCGGCAACGTGATTGTGCGCGAGGGGAACGGCTTCTCCAACACGCTGACCCAGTTCGACGCGTGGGGTGGTGGTCGACTCACCGGTGACATGGCGCTCGCACCGTTCTCCTTCACCCTCACGGATTTCCGAGTCGAGTTCTCCCGGGAGGAGGCACAGCGTGGCTCACCGACGCTGTTCCAGGCCGAGGTGAGTTACCAGGAGAGCCCACAGGCCGCGCCGGTGCGTGAAGTGGTCGAGGTGAACTATCCGCTCGAGGCGGACGGCGCAAAGGTCTTCCTCGTCGGTCACGGCTACGCACCGCATTTCATCGTGCGTGATGCATCCGGTGCCGTGCTCTTCGACGACTCGGTGCCCTTCCTCCCGCAGGACGGCAGTTTCACGTCCACCGGGGTGCTCAAGGTGCCCGACGCGAGCCCGCAACTGGGATTCACCGCACTCTTCCTGCCCACCACCGCCGTCGACGACATCCGTGGACCGCACTCCACCTTCCCCGAGGCTGACGACCCCTCGGTATTCCTGTCGGCGTGGAAGGGGGACCTCGGTCTCGATGGGGGTGTGCCCCAGAGCGTCTACACGTTGAAGACCGAGGGCATGGAGCAGATCGGTCTCGAGGCGCTCGTCCCCGGTCAGACCTGGGAGTTCCCGGAGGGATCGATCGAGTTCACCGGATTTGACCGGTGGGCTTCGTTCCAGATCGCCCACGACCCCGGTAAGGAAGTGACGTTGATCACTGCCATCCTCGCGATGATCGGGTTGATCCTCACGCTCAGCGTGCGGCGAAGGCGCATCTGGGTGAAGGTGGAGAAACTGCCGGATGGACGTACGCTGGTGCAGGTCGCGGGAATCGCGCGCGAGGATGGTGGCCACGCGACACCGGAAATCGCATACACGGCACGGTCCCTCGGCGCACCGGCGGAGGTGATCCCCGAGGAGGACGAGTGAACGGTCTGGCGGAGGCGAGTAACGCCTTCATCTACGCCAGCATGGCCGCGTTGACCGTCGCGATGGTCGCCTTCGCCATCGCTTTCTCGGGCAAGCGGAGCGCCGTGCCCGTCGTGATTCCGGCGGGCGATGTGGCCCTCGTCGAGCGGCCCGCTCCCGCACCGGGCCGACGCGCATCCAACATCGGAATGTCGGTCACCTGGTTGGCCACCGCGTTGCTCTTCATCGGTGTTGTCCTCCGCGGGCTCTGGGCGGACCGGGTGCCGTGGGGGAACATGTACGAGTTCTCCATCACCAGTGCCCTCGGCATCCTGCTTGTCTTCCTGATCTGGTCGACTCGACGAGACCTGCGGTGGCTTGGCCTGTTCGTCGTCATCACCGCGCTACTCACCCTCGGCCTCGCCGTCACTGTGCTCTATACCGAAGCCGCGCAGTTGGTTCCCGCGCTCAAGTCCTACTGGTTAATCATCCACGTATCGGCTGCCATCGTGTGTGCCGGCGCATTCACCGTCGGTGCGGGTACCGCCAGCCTCTCGCTCATTCGATCGCGAGTGGAATCGAAGAACGGCGGCCAGGTCTCCGGGTGGTTGACCAATGTGCCGAGCACGGAACGCTTGCGCACTCTGACCAACCGCGTCCTCGCTTTCGCATTCCCGCTCTGGACCTTCGCAGTGATCGCGGGCGCCATCTGGGCGGAAAACGCGTGGGGTCGGTACTGGGGTTGGGACCCCAAGGAGACCTGGGCCTTCATCACCTGGGTGCTCTACGCCGCGTACCTGCATGCCCGTTCCACGGCCGGGTGGCGTGGCAATGTCGCATCGTGGATCGCGATCCTGGGCTGGATCTCGTTCCTGATCAACTACTTCGGCGTGAACATCTTCGTGAACAGCCTGCACTCCTACGCGGGAGTCTGACCTAGGTCGGATTGTCCCCGCGGCGCTTGCGCATCTTGGCCGACCACACGTCGTCGTCGAGTTTGCGGAGGAATCGGGGATCGTCGTCGGGGGCGACCGGACCACGCTTGCGGAAGAAGCCACCGTTCTCCGGCTTGACCCGGCCGAGGAAGAACCACAACACCCCGCCGATGATCGGGATGATCACGACGACCAGAAGCCAGAGCGCTTTCGGGAGGTTCCGGACGCGACCCCGGGGTGTACGCACCACGTCGATGATGAAGTAGATGTAGACGGCAAGAGCCAGCAGGATTCCTACGACTCGGAGCATGCGCACCTCCCCTCGATCACACCAGGGTAAACCAGGGTCGCGTAGCGTGGAACCGTGAGGCAACCACCCCCGGTCCTGATCTATACGACCATGCGGCTGATGGTCTTCCTCGCCGTGTGGCTGCTCCTCCAATTGCTGACCCCGCTGCGAGGACTATGGGCCCTCGTGATGGCGCTGCTCGTCTCGGGTGCGATCAGCTTTTTTCTGCTCAATCGCCAACGGGATGCCATGAGTGGCGTCGTGGCTGGCTTCTTCGGTCGGATCAACGACCGGATCGACGCGAGTGCGCGCGCCGAGGACTTCGACGACCTACCCGAGGGCCAGACCCAGTCCGAGCGAGAAGCCGGTGACCAGGACCAGGGTTCCGGTGGACTTCAAGGCGGGGATCAACCCGGGTCCCCGCGCGCCTGACGCCACGATCCGCACCGGGGCGATGGCCCACGGGAGTGCGAGCAATCCGAGCAGCGTCCAGGGGGACGTGAGCACGGTCAGGGCGAGGATGCATGCGAATCCGGATACGACGATCGCGACACAGAGCACGCGCGTGCCCCGGTCACCGAGGCGCACGGCGAGTGTGTGCTTCCCGCTCACCGTGTCTCCGGGGATATCGCGCAGATTGTTGGTCACCAGCACCGCGCAGGCGAAGAGCCCGACGCTGAGTCCGGCGAGGAGTGCGGGCACGGTGAGTTCCAGCGTCTGCACATAGGCGGTGCCCATGACGGGGACGATCCCGAAGAAGACGAGAACGAATACTTCGCCGAGGCCGAGGTATCCATACGGTCGCGGGCCCCCGGTGTAGAGCCACGCTGCGGCGATCGACGCGAGACCTACCGCGACGAGCCACCATTCGCCGGTGAGGATGCCGAGTCCGAGTCCCGCGAGTGCCGCGATGAGGAAGCACAGGAAGGCTGCGGCTCGCACTGATCCGGGCAGGGCCAAGCCTTGGCCGACGAGTCGGATCGGTCCGACCCGCGCATCGTCGGTACCGCGGATTCCATCGCTGTAGTCGTTGGCGTAGTTCACACCCACCTGCAGGGCGACGGCCACGATAAGGGCGAGGAGGGCTCGCGGCGCCACGAAAGCGCCTGCGGCAATCGCAAGGCCGGTGCCGACCACCACGGGACTGACCGCCGCGGGCAGAGTCCGCGGACGCGCACCGGCAACCCACATCGCCGCGCTGGTCATCGATCCTCCTCGAACATCCGCTGTATGGCGTGACGATCAAACTTCCCGGTGTGGAGCAGGGGTAGCGATGCCACGATGCGGGTGAGCCGCGGACGTGCTGAGTGTCCCAAGCGGGTGACGACTGCGTCGAGGTGAGAGCGCACCTGCGTTTCCGTCATTCCGGTGAAAGCGACGCAGAGGATGGAGCCGTCGGCATCGTCGGGGAGTGCGACGACGCACGCATCCGAGGTTCCTAGGGCATCGGCGACAGCGGAGAGTGAGACGTTCGTGCCACGCACCAGGACAACGTCGTCGATGCGACCGGTCACTGTGAGTCGGCCGTCGTCAAAGGTCCCGAGGTCCTGTGTGGCGAACCGGCCATGGAACGCCTGATCGGTATCGAGGTATCCGGCCGCGACGGTGACGCCGGTCACCACGACGCGCCCATCGTCGATCTCGACGCCAACGCCCGGTGCAGGAATTCCGTCGAATACGCAACCGCCAGCCGTTTCCGTCATGCCGTACGTGCGCACGATCGGGAGGTGAGCGCTGCGCTCGCGCAGCATCGTCGACATCGGCGCACCACCGATGAGGATCCGGTGGCAGTGAGCGAGAGCCTGCGGGTTCGTATCGAGGATCCGCGACAGCTGCATCGGGACGAGGGACAGGAAGACCGGTCCGGCCGCCGTGGCCAGGGCGTCGATGATCGTGTGCGGATCGAACGGGTGACTCGGTGGGACCAGAATCAGTCCGTGCGGTGTCGCAAGACTGCGCACCGCGACGTTGAGTCCACCCGTGGCGGACCACGGCAGGCTGGAGATCCACTGCGGCGTGACGCCGTCGTGGACATGTGATGTGAGGGCGGTCAACTGTGCAGCGGTCAGGCCGACCGGGCGCGGCCGACCCGTCGACCCGGATGTATGCAGGATCACGGCGATCTCCGACGCAACCGTGTCCGCGGGGGCCGCGGACCCGATGCAGATGCATGGGCCGGAGCCATTGAGTGCCCGCGCGAGCGCCGCGAGGACGTCTGTTGCGGAGCCCGCGTCGATAGGGGACTGCATCACGTGCACGGGGCGCGGTCCCGGAATCAGGCTCACCGTGCGAGCGTAGGTGCTGGCGGTAGCGTGCGGATATGGACACTCGGACCCGATACGTGCTTCCCCCCGTC
>VGCC01000046.1 GCA_016870195.1 Actinomycetota bacterium | reverse complement strand
GATTGCATCGCTGTCGCTGGCCTTGCGGCGGACCTCGCTCGGGAGATGGGCTACCGGGTAGTCGTCATACCCACTCGATCCATCGTGCAATCCCTCGCTGCCCTTGCCGTGCACGACTCGTCGGTCGCATTCGATGACGACGTCGTGACGATGACTCGTGCCGCAGGTGCGACACGTTACGCAGCGGTCACCATCGCAAGCCGGGATGCGCTCACGATGGCGGGACCGTGCCGCATGGGTGACGTGTTGGGAGTCGTCGGCGGTGAGATCGCCCATGTTGGCGGAGAGTTGGTCCCCGTATGTCAGGCCATGCTGAACGATTTGATCGCGGCGGACGGATCCTTGATCACATTGGTCACGGGCCACGACGCCCGACTGGTGGACGTCGAGGCTCTGACGTCGTGGTTGGGTCGCGCGCACCCCACCATCGAGGTCGTGGTGCAGCCAGGAGGTCAGCCTCTCTGGCCCTTCATCATCGGTGTCGAATGACATGCAGGAGTTTGTGGACCAACCGCTCGCGGTAGTCATAGGCGGAAAGTCGGCCAAGGCTCTGGGTGATGCACTCGAGGTCGCGACCGTGGGCGATCTCCTGCGCCACTACCCGCGCCGCTACGCCGAGCAGGGGCGCCTCACGGGTCTGGACTCCCTCGTCGACGGCGAGAACATCACGGTCGTTGCCGAGCTCGCGGAGGTGACGGCCCGCCGCATGCGAAATAAGCGCGGATCGATTCTCGAGGCCCGGGTAACCGATAGCAGGGAGAGTCTTCGCCTCACATTCTTCAATCAAGCATGGCGCGAGCGGGAGTTGCGGGTCGGACGAAGTGGCCTGTTTTCCGGCACGATCTCGACCTTCCGTGGAACACGCCAACTTGCGCACCCGCGATACCTCCTCTTCCCAGATGGGGTTCACGATGATCCTGAGGCTGCCGAAGCGTTCGCGTCCGCTTTGATTCCCGTGTATCCGGCCACCGCGCGCGTCACGACCTGGGAGATCGCGCGTGCGGTGCGGGTGCTCCTCGACACGCTCCCCGAGCTCGATGATCCGATCCCCGAAGAGGTCAGGGGCGAGCGAGGACTCGTGGACATCCGTACCGCACTAATCGATATCCATCGCCCCGCCACGCTGCGTGATGCCCAGGCCGCTCGGGACCGCCTCACCTTCGAGGAAGCCCTGATGCTGCAAGCCGCTGTGGTTCGACGCCGTGCAGCGCGGGATCGGTGGACGGCGACCCCCCGGCGCGGGGGCACGGGCGGCCTGCTCGAGCGCTTCGATGCCTCCCTTCCCTTCGACCTTACGTCCGGGCAGCGCGCAGTCGGGAGCGAGGTAGCGACGGACCTCGCTCGGATGCACCCCATGCAGCGCCTCCTCCAAGGGGATGTCGGCAGTGGCAAGACGGTTGTGGCTCTCAGGGCGATGCTGGCTGTCGTCGATTCCGGGGGCCAGGCTGCCTTGCTTGCCCCCACGGAGGTGTTGGCCCATCAACACGCGCGTACGATCCGCGACCTCCTCGGTCCGTTAGCCGCACCCGACACCCTCGACGTGGCAGACCTCAATCAGCCGGGGACCGCGGTAGTGGTGTTGACGGGCTCGCTTAAAGGCCGGGCGCGCACCGAGGCCCTGAACGCAATCGCCGACGGATCGGCCGGAATCGTCATCGGAACACACGCCCTCCTCGAGGACACCGTGGAATTCGCGGACCTGGGACTCGTCGTCGTCGACGAACAGCATCGCTTCGGAGTGGAGCAGCGGGCGCGGCTCGGCGAGCGGGTGAACGAGGGTGGGCGGCCACATGTCCTCGTCATGACGGCGACTCCGATCCCGCGTACCGTCGTGATGACCGTCTTCGGGGATCTGGATGTCTCCACCCTGACCGACGTTCCGACGGGGCGCGCCGACGTGGTGACCCACGTTGTGGACCCGACGACACAGCCGGTCCATTTCGAACGGATCTGGGAGCGAATGAAGGAGGAGGTCGGCCAAGGACACCGAGTCTTCGTCGTGTGCGCACGCATCGGAGAGGGTTTGGATAACACCGCGGACGAGGATCCCGAAGTCCATGGGGTGATCGAATTCGCAACCTCGCTGGGCGCACGCTGTCCGGGTCTACGCATCGGAACACTCCATGGACGGATGTCCGCGGAGGAGAAGGACGACGTCATGAGTCGCTTCCGCGGAGCGGGGGAGGACCACCTAGAAGTATTGGTCGCTACGACGGTGATCGAGGTCGGTGTGGACATTCCCCAAGCGTCGATGATGGTGGTGATGGACGCCGAGCGATTCGGGATCTCACAACTTCACCAGCTACGCGGCCGCATCGGGCGAGGTTCGGTCCCCGGAGTGTGCATCCTGGTGAGTTCCGCCGACGGTGTGGGGAGGACACGGCTGGATTCGGTGGCCGCCACTCGCGACGGGTTCGTGCTTGCGCAACATGATCTCGAACTTCGTGGGGCGGGCGATGTTCTGGGAGTTGCCCAATCCGGGCTCACGTCATCGCTGCGGCTCCTTGATGTCATGAAGGACGGGGAGATGATCCGGGAGGCGCGGGCCTGCGCCGAGGATCTCTTCCGGGAAGACCCAGAACTTGGTTCCCACCCGGCTTTGCGGTTGGCACTCGATCGTGCAGATTCTGACCGTCTCACCTTTCTGGAGCGGGCATGACGCGGATCATCGGCGGGGAGTGCCGAGGCATGGCATTGCGAGTGCCGACGCGTGGAACGCGTCCGACGTCGGATCGAGTGCGCGAGGCTCTCTTCTCGACGGTCGAGGCATGGATGCATCGCGCTGGGCTCGTGTGGGCGGATTCACACGTACTCGACATGTGTGCAGGCTCCGGAGCCGTCGGCCTGGAGGCGGCGAGCCGTGGGGCTGCGTCGGTGACGCTGGTCGAGTCTGACGCGTCAGCGTTCGAGGTCCTCCGGGGGAATGCAGATTCGGTGCGGGCATTGTGCAGCGAGTCTTCGGATATCACTACGGTGCGCGCTGACGCCCGACGCGTCCGGTTGGAACAGCCCGTGAACATCGTCTACCTCGACCCGCCGTACTCGATCGCCGATGTCGGCGAGTTCCTCGTTGCCCTGGCGGCACCCTCGGTGCTTATTGCCAACGCGCTCGTGATCGTGGAGCGATCGGCGAAGTCCGATTCTCCCTGGCCGTCCGGGTGGGTAGGTGTCAGCGATCGGAAATACGGGGATACCCGACTTTGGTACGGTCACCTCGACGCGAGCCTTGGTGGAGCTCGCGATCCGCGCATGGCGGGGAGGTCAGATGCGTAAGGCGGTGTGCCCGGGCTCATTTGATCCCGTCACCAACGGTCATCTTGACGTCTTCGCACGTGCGGCGTACCTCGCCGATGAAGTGATCGTCGCGGTGCTGGTCAATCGAACGAAGCAAAGCCTGTTCACGGTGGAAGAGCGCATCGAGATGCTGAGAGAGGTCACAAGCTCGTTCGGGAACATCTCAGTGGATTCCTTCGACGGTCTCCTGGTCGACTACTGCCAGAACAACGGAGTGACTGCGATTGTCAAGGGGCTTCGAGCTGTGAGTGACTTCGACTACGAGCTCCAGATGGCGCAGATGAACTACCGTTTGAGTCGAGTCGAGACGCTGTTCATAGCGACCAATCCAGAGTACGGGTACCTCTCATCAAGTCTGATCAAGGAGGTGGCCAGATTCGGTGGAGATGTCAAGGGATCCGTTCCCGATTCCGTGTTGCGCCGCCTGGATGCCAAGTTCTCGTAGACAATAGAGGCTGACCCAGGGAGAGAATCGTGGATGTCCAGGAGCGGCTCGATGAGTTGACAGTCCTCGTGGAGGACGCGAAATCGATGCCTTTGTCGGCTTCGTGCATCGTGAATAGAACGCAGGTGCTCGATCTCATCGAGGAGATCCGTCAACTCCTGCCTGAGTCCGTCCACCGGGCTGACGAGCTGCTCGCCGATCGCGAAGCGGTCGTGCAGGACGGGCGTCGCGAGGCGGATCGGATTCTCGAACGGGCGCGCTCGGAAGCGGACCGCATGGTCTCCGAGCACGAGGTCTACCTTGCTGCCGTTGCTGAAGCAGAGGCCCTTCGTCGGGACACGCTGGAGGATGCTGCCCGGATGCGCCGTGAGACCGATGACTACATCGACAGCAAACTCGCAACCTTCGAAATCACACTGCACAAGACCCTGCAGGCCGTCGATCGCGGCCGTGAGCGCCTGCGTAGCCAGATGTACGAGGAGTTGGCGCCTGAGGATTCGGACGAGTTCTTCGACGGGGACGCCCGCTAAGCACTGACCCTGTCGAGTGAGTAGCCTTCGAGTTTCGTGAGGTTCCTCCGTGAGTGCGCAGGAGTATGACGTGATGCCCCCCGATCCCCGTGCGCTCGTGCTCGATCTCTCGCGTCTGGAGCGGCGGCCCGGCTCCATGCTCACGGTGCAGACGACGGTGCCCGCACCGGCAGGTCTTGGGCTCGCTCTCGCGTCCGTTCCCGAGGGGTCGCCCATCGAGCTGGATCTCCGCCTGGAGTCCGTCATGGAAGGTGTTCTGGTGTCCGGGATCGCGGAGGTCGAGGTACATGCGGAGTGTTCTCGATGTCTGGATCCCGTGCACTGGAATGAGGACGTCGAACTTCGTGAACTCTTCGCGTATGCCCCGACCGATGCTCGTGGCCGACCGGTGGACACGGAGGACTCGGAGGATCCACTTCCCCAGGTATTCGACGACACGATCGACCTGGAACCGGTTGTGCGGGACGCGGTCGTCCTGGGCCTGCCTTTAGCGCCGGTCTGTGACGACGAGTGCCGTGGACTGTGCCCCACCTGTGGGGACCGTCTCGACGATGAACACGGGCATGAGATTGTTGACCCCCGGTGGGCCGCGCGGGGTGGGCTCTCCCTCGAGGGCGCCCCCGCGGGCGGCCCACCGGTGATCGACTCCAGCACGCAGGACACGAGCACTGACGAGAGAAGGCGAGACTGATGCCAGTCCCCAAGCGCAAGACTTCACGCTCCAATACGCGGCACCGTCGCTCGCAGTGGAAGGCGGCAACGCCCACGCTGGTTACCTGCGCCCGGTGCAAGGAGAAGCGTCCGGCCCACACGGCATGCCCGACCTGCGGCACGTATGCCAAGCGGCGGGTTCTCGACGTCTAATCGTGGACGGACTCAGCGCATCCCTCTCCCGAGTGTTGGGTGGCCAGGCGGTGCACGTCCGGATGGATACGCCTCTTCGCACCCTTGCTCTCGATCCGGATGGGTGGGTATGCCTGTCGTGGGCGTTCGAGGGCCGTATCCGCGATGTAGATGTCACTTCGCTGGACACCGTCGGCGATCTGCGTAGGGTCATAGCGTGACGTTTGACCCCGATCTCGCACGATTGACGGCCGTTCTAGGGGAACCGGTTCCGGATGACGTCCTGAGGTTGGCGCTGACGCACCGCTCCTATTCCTACGAGAACGGGCAGCTTCCCACCAATGAGCGGCTCGAGTTCCTCGGCGACGCCGTCCTCGGCTTAGTCGTCACCGAGTACCTGTATCGGACCTATCCGGACGAGACCGAGGGATTCCTCGCAAAGGTGCGCGCCGCCGTGGTGAATGCGGCTGCATTGGCCGATGTCGCCCGCTCTCTCGGCCTCGGATCGCATATCTATGTGGGACGCGGCGAGGAGTCCACCGGCGGTCGCGACAAGACGTCGATCTTGGCCGACACGCTGGAAGCGGTGCTCGGCGCGATTTACCTATCCCTCGGCTCGGGCCGGGCTCGGGCATTCATCGAGTCGCACTTCATCCCCCTCGTGCACGACTCGGCGGAGATGGGAGCCGGCCTTGATTGGAAGACATCCCTGCAGGAGGTGGCGGCCGAGCGGGGTCGCAGCTCACCCGAGTATCGCGTCACTTGGACGGGTCCGGAGCATGCAAAGCACTTCTCTGCGGAG
>VGCC01000045.1 GCA_016870195.1 Actinomycetota bacterium | reverse complement strand
CTGCGCCACGCTCACCAGGGCGCGGTCACCGACCACCGACTTGATCTTGAGAGCGTGCGAGAGGAAACCAGCATCGGGTGATTCGGAGCCCTGCATGATCATGTAGTTGCTCTCGTAGAACCCGCCCGAGATGTCGATCAAGTCGACGCTCGCATCCGCCAGCATCCCGGCGAACTCCGCGGCTTCGGAAACACCCAGGCCGTCGGCGATGTACTCGTCTGCGGTCATGCGGTAGCCGATCGGGAAGTCCTCCCCCACCTCGGCTCGGAGCGCTTCGACGAGCATGATCGGGAAGCGTGCCCGGTTCTCCAAGGATCCTCCGAAAGCGTCGGTCCTGCGGTTGCTGAAAGGAGACACGAAAGATCCGACGAGGTACCCATGCGCACCGTGCACGTGCGCCATGTCGAGCCCAGCCTCCTTCAATCGGCGCCCTGCCGCACAGAAGGCGGCGATAGCCCAGTCGATGTCCTGTGCGGTCATCTCACGGGGAGTGGGCATGGGGTGCAGAACCTCACACGGCACCACGGACGGAGCGATGGGCTGCCTTCCCGACATGAACGAGGGCGTCTCCCGACCACCCAGGTATATCTCGAGGGCGAGGCGCGCACCGTGCTCGTGGACCGCGTCTGCCGCAGCCCGAAGGCCTTCGAGCACCGAGTCGTCATGGCACCCGACCTGGTAGAGGTGACCCATCCCGATGGTGTCCACATACGTCGATTCGAGTTGCATCAAGCCAGCTCCACCCTGAGCGCGGGCGAGGAGGTAGCCCACGTAGCGCTGTGTCAGGGTGCCGTCACGGTTGGCCATCCCCTTTTCCATGGGGCCCGTGATGATCCGGTGAGGCAACTGCATGGCACGGATCTCGATGGGATCGAAGAGTTGTGACACGCGCCCTCCCAGAAGGAATGCCCCGTAAGTCAGACGCTAGCAGCGCAGTTGGGTGATGTGGTCGCCGACTAACAAAGGGGCGCGAGCGCAACCCAGTGGGCAGTCGTGATGACCAGAGGCCGGTGAGTCTTACCCCGACTCACTCCCAGAGGAGATGCCCCGACTAGGCGGGCTCCGAGTTGTGGAAGTCCTCTAGCTCCATGGCTCGCCGCTGAGCCATCTTTCGATGTCGGCTCGACGCCCGGGCGCAATATGTTCGTACCGGATGCCGAAAAGATCGTGCGGTTCAGAGTAGGAAGCAATGATGGTTCCGTCCGGCTCGCGCTGGCACGCCTCCATACGGATGCCAAGGCTGGACAGGTGACCGAGGGAGACATCGTGACTCTCCGTGAAGCCGCCTAGGTGGTGGAATGCTCGATCGATTCCGTGATACGCGTAGAGGCCGGAGACCTGTCCTTCAATCAATTCAATATGCGGGGGGCCTTCAATCGACCACGTCAGCCGAAGCTGCCCGGGAGCGCTCTGACCTCCCTCCTCCAATACCGCGATCTCCTGATCGAGGGGAGGGAGGAAGGAGATTCCGAGAGCCCTTGAAATCCGCGCCATTCCCTCGAGCAGGTCCGGAACCACGAACCCGACATGCGAGACATTTGAGTGGGTCATTTCCCTAGCCCTTCGGTAATTGCCGGACGTTCATTGACTTGTCGCGATCGACGTAACCTCAGCTCGCTCCCCTACATCCTCAACGCCACGAGGGACGCGCAACTCTGATGTCGACGCGGTTTCAGAGGGACACATTCGCGTTCCTGGCTTCGCCTCTGATGAACTCGGCTGCCGCGTCATAGTCCGCTTCCGTGTCGAGGTGCTCCATCAGCAGGGTCACCGACTGGGGAAGGCCCGCAAGTGCGCTCAGGTATGTCGGGTAGTCGATCTGTCCATGTCCCGGGGAAACCTCTTCAAGTCGCACCGTGTCACAGTTGTCTTCCATGACTATGTCCTTGGCATGCGCCGCAACAATGTGAGGGCCCAGTCGGGCAACAGTCTCGCGAATGAGATCCCCATTGAACCAATACCTGCGTGGAGAACTCACCCAATTGACGATGTCGACGTGAACCGCGAAAGCGGGGCGGTCGACAGCCTCAACGAGCTGTTCCATGGTCTCGGGCCCATCGGTGACGTGCATAGCGAGGACCTCGAAGGCGAATTTGGTCCTTTGGGGTTTGGCTTCATCGATGAGGTGGCGAGCGGTTTCCACCGCGGCATCGAACGCTTCGCGACCGAAGTTACGAGGATCATGATGATTGAGGCTTTCCGCCGCGAATGAGCCAGCCGTGTTGAGGGCACAGACTGCACCCAGTTCATCGGCGAGCGCAATTGCTCTGACCGTTGCCTCCAGATTCGCGCTTCTCACCAAGGGATCCGGATCGAGCAGGTTGTTCCAGCACTGGACCTCGGCAATGGTGACGCCAGCGCGTTCAAACGCAGCACGCGCTTCCTTCACTTGAACGTGATCATCGAGGTCCACGTGGGGGGCATAGCCGGCTTTAAACCCCTTTTCGACGTGCTTCATGGCTAACGCTTCGAAATCCAGACTGGCTGATCCGTGACTCTCGGTACGACCCGCCGACGAATCTCCCGAGAGGAAGACCGGGCCACCGAAGAGCAATGTCACTTTGGCCTCCAGTGGCGACGTGCGGAGCAAGAAGTCTCAACTGGCTGCACACTCGAGATGCGTCCAGTGCGGGAACCTTGCCACGGGGGACGTCGTCGGTCAAGGTTCGCGACACTCCGGTTCCTCCTTCATCGCATCCCAGCATGCAGGTGACCTTCCGTGCTTAATCGGAGGCTGGTAGCGGGATTGTGTACGCAGGCACCTAACTAACATTCGAGAGATGCGCGGATCGCAGTCGACCGTTCAGCGAGCGAAAGATGAACTCGTCGCGGGCACTGACCCCGGATGGTTCGGCCACCCGGACCTCGTGGACTCCTGGCGCCGGTGCGTCTCGCAGCTCGGTCACCCGGGCGAATTGCGTTCCATCCCCACCGTGCCGGAGTCGTGGCTCGACGACGCGCCCTTGGAGTTGCTGCGCGAACCCCTCGAAGTCCTCACCGGCTCCCTCGAAGGCTCGGGTGCTGCCCTGCTTCTTACCGACTCCCGAGGACTCGTGCTCGAGCGCTGGTTCGAGGACTCCGCGGCGGGAGTCCACCTTGACTCCGTCGGATCCCGGCGCGGAGCCGACCTCCGCGAGAGCACCGTAGGGACCAATGCGGTCAGTCTTGCCGTGACGACGGAGCGATCCGTGCAGGTGTCCGGGTCGGAACACTTCAGCCAATTCTTCGATCACTCAGCATGCGTGGCCGATCCGATCCCCGATCCCGTGTCCGGGGAGACCCTCGCCGTCATCACACTCACCGCCCCCGTCAATCCCCGGATCACCTTCATGCGCAGATGGCTCGCCACGATGCGCGTGCACGTATCCGGCCACCTGGCCCCCAGGCTTTCGAGACCGAGCAGCCTGCGCGTGGAGGACAGCGAGGAGTGGGCCCTGCGTCAGGCGCTGTCGGAAACCCAGGGAGATATCGCGCGCACCTGCGAGCTGCTCGGTCTCTCCAGGGCCACCGTCTACCGGCGAACCCGCCGCTACCGCATCTCCGCAATAGGCGAGGTACCTTACTGGGGCGTCTCCATCTGAGACGCAGAAGTGGGTCCGCCGGACCGCTCTGCGGCGTAGCGTCACAGGCGTGTCCGAGCACCTCGACTGCGTGATCATCGGAGCCGGCTTCTCCGGGCTCGCCATGCTGGCGCACCTGCGAGAGGCTGGCCTGCAATGCGTTGTGGTTGATCGCCAGGATGGTGTCGGCGGCACCTGGCGGGCCAATAGGTACCCCGGGGTCCGGACGGACAGCGACTACCCGATCTACTCGTTCTCCTTCTCCCCCGAGGTTCGCGATGAATGGCGCTGGACCCAGCGCTATGCACCCGGGGCGGAAGTCTTGGCATACCTGGAGTTCGTCACCGATCGACTCGACCTCCGGCGCGATATGCGGTTCGGCATGGATCTGCAACGTGCCGAGTTTCGCGATGGCACATGGCACCTCACCTTCGCCGACGGAAGCATCGTGAGCTGCAGGTACCTCATCTCGTGCATGGGCATCCTCGATCAACCCATCTGGCCCAACGTCCCGGGACTGGACACATTCGAAGGCATATTGCTTCATTCGATGCAGTGGCCCAGTGAAGGAGTGGACCTCAGAGGCAAGCGAGTGGGTCTCATCGGTCTCGGCTCTTCGGGTCTCCAAATCCTGCCTGCCATCGCACCCGAATGCGCCGAGGTCTACGTCTTCCAGCGGCAGCCCAACTACGTGGTCGACAGCACGTTCTTCCCCGTCTCCGACGAAGAGATGGAGCTGACCCGCCGGGACTACGACCGGATCTGGGAGCGCGCGAAGGCCCACCCGTTCGGCGTGGACATGGTGGTTCCGGACCACGGGGCGATGGATGTCGACGACGACGAGCGCAGGCGCATCTTCGAGTCCAAGTGGCAGGAAGGCGGCCACCACTTCGCCAACGAGACGTTCCACGACCTCGCAACGGATCCTGCGGCCAGCGAGGCTGCCTCGGACTTCATCCGGAGCAAGATCCGCGAAATCGTCACGGACCCAGTGACGGCGGCCCTCCTCTGCCCCACGGATTACTCCTTCAATGGCAAGCGCGTTCCCACCGGACACCGCTACTACGAGACCTATAACCGCCCGAACGTGCATCTCGTCGACGTCAAGTCCGTGCCCATCGCCCGCGTGACGCGCGATTCCATCGTTATCGGGGACAGCGCCTATCCCCTGGACGTGCTGATCTGTGCCACGGGTTTCGACGCGATGACAGGACCTCTCACCCGCATCGACATCGTCGGGCGCCACGGGGTCACATTGCGGGAGAAATGGGCCGACGGCATCCGCACGAACCTTGGGATCTCCGTCCACGGCTTCCCGAATTTCTTCATGTCGATTGGCCCCCAGACCCCGTACAGCAACCTGCCGGTGCCCATCCAGTTGGGTGCCCAATGGGTGACTCGTGCGATCCAGTTCGCCGACCAGCACGGGATCCAGCTCGAGGCCACTCCCGAATCCGAGGAGTGGTGGGCGGCCGAGGTGGATGCTGCCGGGCGCAAGACCGTCATGTACGAGGAGGGCCTAAAGGCCAAGGCCTGGTTCTTCGGGGCCAACGTGCCGGGCAAACCCCGTGAGCTCCTCGTCTACATGGGTGGCGGCCAGAAGTACCAGGAGCTCTGCCGCGCAGCCGAGGCTGACGGCTACCGCTCGTTCCGAGCCTGATTCGCCGAGATCCTTGACGGCGGAGACCCGTGGGTTTAGTGTGCGATCAATTCCATATGGGATCGATCTCACAAGGAGGACGAATGCCCACGGTTCTAACCGACGCCCAGGTGGCCGACTACGAGCGCGACGGGTTCCTGGTGATCCCCGACGCCATCTCCCCCGAGGACATCGCCGAGCTCCAGGCGGTGACCAGCGAGTTCGTCGAGCGCTCGCGAACCGTGACCGAGCACACCGAGGTGTTCGACCTCGAGCCGGCGCACACGCCGGAGAAGCCACTGCTGCGCCGGGTCAAGACCCCCGAGAAGTGGCACCCCACGTATGCGCGCATGGTGCGCCACCCGAAGATCCTCGGCGCCCTCGAGGATCTCTGGGGTACCGGAATCCGCTACCAGACGTCGAAGCTCAATATGAAGGTCGCCGGATACGGCTCCTCGCTGGAGTGGCATCAGGATTGGGCCTTCTACCCGCACACGAATGAGGATCTCGCGGTCGTCGGCATCATGATCGACGACATCGACGAGGACAACGGCGCGATGATGATCGTGCCCGGCTCACACCGCGGTCCGATCGAGGACCATTCCTACGATGGCATCTTCACCGGTGGAATCGATCCGACCAAAGCCCAGGCTGACTTCTCCAAGGCTATTTCTGTCTGTGGGAAAGCGGGATCGATCAGCATCCATCACGTGCGCGCCATCCATGGCGGTCCCGCCAATCGCTCAGGTCGCGACCGCCGCTACTTCCTGCTGCAGTACACCGCGGCGGACGCGTGGCCACTGATGGACAAGATGGACTGGAACTCCTGGCGCGCGAACCTGCTCACGGGCGAGGAGACCTGGACCCCGCGAATGGAAGCGCTCCCCGTGCGGCTCCCGCTACCCGAGCCCACCCACGGGGGTTCGATCTATGAGAACCAGCGCGATTTGAAGTCTCGCTACTTCGAAGATGCCGTCTCCTAGTTCGACGCTGGCACCCCGGGTCACGACACTGATCGACGTGGCCCGGGATGCCGGGGTCTCGCGTGCGACTGCTTCACGCGTCCTCACCGGCTCACCTCGGGTGTCCCCGAGCGCACGTGACCGGGTGCTCGCCTCGGCGGAGCGGCTGCAGTACCAGGTCAACGCCGCTGCACGCAGCCTACGCACGGCCCGTACCGGCCTCGTCGGACTCCTGATTCCCGGCTTCCGCAACGATCTTTACGGTCCACTCGCGGATCGACTGGATGAACGGCTCCGCGAGCGAGGTCTCAGCGTCGTGATCGGGAGCTCGGGCTGGTCCGCCGACGGAGACCTGCGGGTACTC
>VGCC01000044.1 GCA_016870195.1 Actinomycetota bacterium | reverse complement strand
TCCTCGCCGTCAACGAGGCGCTGCGCTGGATGGCGCCGATCGGCACCATGCAGGCCACCGCCGTCGAGGACGTCGAACTCGGCGGTGTGGTGATTCCCAAGGGTGATTTGGTTTCCGCGGTCGTCTCCAGCGCCTGCCACGACGAGTCCGTCTTCGAGAATCCCGCACGTTTCGATATCCATCGCCCGCGCCAGGGAAATGCATCCTTCGGCTTCGGCGCCCACTTCTGCGCAGGCCATCAATTCGCGCGTGATCTAGAGCGGATCAGCCTGCAGACGATCATCGACGCGATGCCGAACATGGAGTTGACCGCACCCGTGTCGTTCGTCGGGTGGGAGTTCCGGGCGCCCACGGCCGTGCACGTGCGCTGGTGATCAGGGCGTGATGACGCCCTTGTGCAGGATGAAGCAGCTGTAGGGAGCGGTCTCGAGGGTGTGTACCGTGGCGTAGCACTCACGCGCGCGGTCGTAGAAGTCGAGTCGCGGGATCACCCCGTATTGGATGGTCCGCCCTTCGAGTTGGGTCGCGGTGGCAAGTACCTCGCGTTGCACGTCGGTGACGATCGACGGATCGTCGAATGCCTCCATGCGCTCGAGGGGTCGCTCCACGAAGGAGTCGAGGGGAAAGACACTGAGGATCGCCCGAAGGGCACGCACCACACCGACCTCGCCGAGGCGGATCACCGGCTTGCCACTCGCGGCTGCCGGGTAGTTCGAGTCGACGACAAGGAGCCGGTCCGCGTGACCCATATCGTCGAGAATCTTGAGCAGGTCACCGCTCAGGAGTGGGTCGATGTTCTTGAGCATGGAACTCCTCGCGCGGTTAACGCGACCTTAGCTGGAACGCGTCGACGGCGGGCAGATGCGATCAATTAGAGTGCGCGGATTCACCGCGGCCGATTCCCCGCCGCTACGCCAGTATTCGAAGTGTAGATGGACCGATCCGGGTGAGCCCGTGTCCCCCATCAGCCCGATCACTTGGCCCGCCTTCACCCGGTCACCGTCACCGACAAGCACCTCGTCCATGTGACCGTAGTAGTACTTCGGGCCACCCTCACCCTTGAGGACGATCTGGAGGGAACCGTTCGCCTGCTTCTTGGTGCGATGTATGCGGCCGTCCTCCACGGCGAAGATTGCGGTGCCGCGGGGCGAGTGCAGGTCGATGCCGCGGTGCCTGCGGTTACCCCGATCAGCACCCCAGCCGTCGCCGATGGAGAAGTCCTTGGTGGGGCAGACGCGGCCGCGCACCTCCTCGGGTGCCTCGAACTCCGGGTCCGCCGGGTTCGCCCCGAGGGAGCCACCGCCATCGGTCTCGGCCTTGTGGTTCGCATGCGCGGGAGGGCCGAAGGCCACGAGGGCGACGACGGCGGAGAGGGCCACCAGGCTGGCGCGCACCCCGTGACGTTACCTATTCGTTATGTGGAGGGCATCCCGGGGGTCCTGAGGATGGCCTCGGCGAACCGGTCGGCAGCCCCGGGGTCGGTCCGCAGAAAGGTCGAGGGCTCGACGAGTTCGAGTTCGAGAACCACGGGTGCGGTGTCGCCGATCAGGTCCACCCGGGCGTAGAGGAGGGGGTGTCCTCCCGAAACCCGGGCCGCCACGGCGAGCGCGGCCTCCGAGACCCGGCGTTGCTCCTCAGTCGCGGTCGTGGGGGTGATGGTCTCCTCGAGGAATAGTGCGTCGGTCATGTACGCATTGCGCACGAGCAGGGGGCCCTTGCGCGCGGCGTGGGAGAACCGGCCTTCAAAGTAAAGCAACGCGGTCTCACCGTCCTGATCGACGGAGCTGAGGTACGGCTGGATCATCACACTGCGGCCCTCGGCATGGAGTCGGGTGATGTGCTCGATGGCACGGGTCTCGTCCCCCGGGCCGTAGCGTGCGGTGTTCCGCGACCCGGCGGAGATCGCAGGTTTCACCACGTACTCACCGTCTGCGGGAACGGACCAGGGATCCCCCGGCTCATGGAAGGTCGTGGGTACGCACGGAACCCCTGCGGCAACGAGGTCGCGCAGATAGTGCTTATCGGTCGACCACCGCACGAGCTCAGGGTGATTCGCGATCGAGGTCTGCGCAGAGACCTCGTCCACCCAGGCGAGGAACTCATCTCGACGTTCGGCGTAGTCCCAGGTCTGTCGGATCACGACGAGGTCGACGTCACCCCAGTCCCCGGGGGCATTCCAGACCATCGGAACGGCGACGGCCCCCCTCGCCGTCAGCGCGTCACGGAGGAGTTGGTCGTCGTCGTCGAGGTTCGGGTATTCCGCACAGGTCGCCAATGCGACCCTGAGCGGAACCGTCACTCAGTGACCGTGACGGTGAGGTCGTAGGAGGTGTTGTCCGGGAGGGTCACGGTGATGACGGCTGTTCCTGGGGCAAGGGTCTTGGCACCCGGGTTGTAGACCACGCCCTCTTCTTCACGTGCCTGGAAGATCTCAAGGATGTCGGCGTTGTCCGTGGCGATAGTGGTTCCCGCAACCTCGTCGACCAGGATGTCGAGGAAGTCACCCACCCCAGCACTCGCCTCCGTTTGTCCCGGCTCGATGATGACCGGTGGGATCATCTGGGTCGCATTGGCGGGCGCCTCGTCCGTGGCTGCCGCGTCGCCGCTCGAGCCCGAGGAGCAGCCGGCAAGGAGACCGACACTGATGAGTGCCGCCGCGACGGCGAGTGAACGACGAGCATGCATGGGAACGTCCCTGATTCGGTGTGATCCGACTGTAGCGCAGTGCCCGCGTTCCACTCGGCGAACCACGCCCCGAGCTACCGGATCTCGTCCAACTGCGCGACGCGTGCGGCGTGCCGACCACCCTCGAACGGTGTTGTGAGGAACACGCGCAGGGCAGCGATCGCGACCTCCGGCTCAGTGACCCGCTCCCCGAAACACGCGACGTTCGCGTCGTTATGTGCCCGCGTCATTTCGGCATCCTGATCGTCCCGGATGATCCCGGCTCGGACCCCGTGCACCTTGTTCGCCGCCATGCAGACGCCCTGGCCACTCCCGCAGACGAGGACACCACGATCGACGTCCCCCGACGCCACGAGCCGGCCTGCTGCCGCCCCGAACTCCGGATAGTCGACCCGCTCGGTAGAGGACGTGCCCACATCGGTGAGGTCGTGACCCTCTCCCACGAGCCACGCCTTCAACGTCTCCTTGAGGGCAAAACCGGCGTGGTCGGAACCGATGGCGATCCGCATCATGACTCCTGTTGGGTCCGCACCCAGATGAGGTGCTGCTCGCGGCGCTCCGCGAGCAATGCGGACATGCTGTCACGGGGGGTGATCACGCCCTGCGTCGTTGGCGGAACCGGATTGCGGCTGATGCCCTGCGCGAGCAGCCCAGCACCAAGGACGGCGGCGTCCGGCGCCGCGACGGGAGCCAGGGCGAGGCCGGTCGCATCCGCCAGGAGCTGGCGAAAGCACGGATCGACCGTGCCTCCACCGACGAGCATTACCGGCTGCTCGAAAGGCCCGTCGCTCGCCGACACCGCAGCGCACGCAAGCGCCACGGCGTGCGCAATTCCCTCGAGAGCGCTCCGCAAGAGCGCCTGCCGATCGATGTGCAGACCGATGCCATGCCAGGCACCACGCAGCGTCGCGTCCATGAAGGGTGTTCGCTCACCCGCCAGGTAGGGCACGAAGATCGGGTCATCACCCCGGACGTCGGTGTCAAGTGCGGCGTTCGCTTCCTCCACGGACGCACCGAGGATGTCGAGGATGCGCGTGAGTGCCACGCCGGCGTTTTGCACGGCACCGATGCGGTAGAAGCCGTCATGTGGTCCCCCCGCGCATGCGAAGAGATGCGTGGCGTCGTCAAATGCTGTGTTCGCGGTGACCCGAACGATCTGCGCACCGGATCCCACCGCGATGAACCCCGCACCCTCGCGCAATCCCAGTGCGGTGATCACGCAGGCGGTATCGGCACCCCCGACCGCCGTGGGGCGCGCAACTCGGTCGATCGTGATGTCCCCGCCCGACACAGTCGAGTCGACGATCGGTGCCAGGCGCTCTGCGTCGATGCCGAGCCAGGCGAGCATCTCCGGAGACCACGCACCCGTCGTCAGGTCGAATAACAAGGTGCCCGACGCGTCACTGCGCTCGGTGAGTACGTCGCCGCCGGAACGTGCACGTACCCAGTCCTTCACCTGGAGGAACCAGCGCGCCTTCGACCAGACCTCCGGCTCGTTGTCCCGCACCCAGGCAAGTGACGTGGCCGCGAATCCCGC
Source organism: Actinomycetota bacterium (assembly GCA_016870195.1). Taxonomy (GTDB): domain Bacteria; phylum Actinomycetota; class Actinomycetes; order S36-B12; family S36-B12; genus VGCC01. The sequence continues at coordinate 2,510 of VGCC01000044.1, read as the reverse complement.
GACCGGAACGGATCCCAGACGTGATCGCGCATCCCCGGATACCTCCCGCACGATGCGCCCGACGTAGTCCGCCCCGCGCGTATCGGCCCAGGTGATGGCCGGGCGCAGGGGGATGAGGTCCTCATCGGCGATCACCACCCCGTGCATCTGCCCGGAAAAGCCGACCCTTCCCGAGGGATCCCCCAGGTCGGCGAAGCCGATCCGGGCCGCGGCTAGCCACTCCTGCGCGTTGATCTCGGCCCACCCCGGGCGGGGGCTGGCCAATGAGTAGGAGTGTGAGCAAGCCCTCTCGATTTCCGGTTCCGCGGCGGTGCCGGCAGGGGACACAATGGCCGCCTTGAGCGAACCCGTCCCCACATCGAGTCCTAGGGATCCCATGACGTCCGACACGTCGGCCAGTATTCCGCCTCGCGTCGTCGTGGTGGGCAGTCTCAACATCGACCTCGTCGTCGGGCTCGAGCGGATGCCCCACCCGGGCGAGACCGTGTTCGGCCACAGCCTGGAAAGGCATCCGGGGGGGAAGGGACTCAACCAGGCGGTCGCTGCTGCACGCCTCGGTGTTCCGGTCACCATGGTCGGTGCGGTGGGAGACGACGGATCCGGCGACTATCTGCGTTCCGTGATGTCCGCGGAAGGGATCGACCAATCGGGAATCAGCACCGTGGCGGGAACATCGGGCGCCGCGGTGATCGAGGTGGATGCCACCGGTGCGAACCGAATCGTGGTGATCCCCGGCGCGAATGATCTGGTGGATGCATCAGTCGTAGCCGACTACATCGCAGCAAGTCCGAACGTAGGCGTCGTGCTGACCCAGGGTGAGGTGCCCATGGATGTCATCGTGACGGCGATGCGCGCCGGGCGAGCACGTGGGGCGCAGACCATCCTCAACCCCGCGCCGGCCCGCGAGTATCCGAAAGATGTCATGGACTCGGTGGACTTCCTAGTGCCCAATGAACACGAGGCGGCGCTGATGACCGGACTCGACGTGGGCTCCACCGTCGATGCGGTGGAGACAGCGGGTGAGATGACCCGGTGGGGTGTTGGGTGCGTGGTGATCACGCGCGGTGAGCGTGGTGCGGTGTGGTCCACCGCAACCAACTCTGGCCAAGTGCAGGCGTTCCGCGTTCACGCGGTGGACACGGTCGCCGCGGGTGACGCGTTCTGCGGTGGGCTTGCCGCCGGACTGGTGCGCGGAGAGACGTTGTCCGAAGCGCTGCGTTGGGCATCGGCGTGCGGCGCGCTCGCCGCGACGAAGGCGGGTGCGGTTCCCTCACTCCCCACCCTCGACGAGGTGCAGGAGTTGTTGGGCTAGAGCGCCGATACCCGCTGGTGTGCGTTGCGCATCGACGGTGACTGCGGCCCCAGGATCAGTTGCATTCCGCCGAGCATGGTCGCGACGGTCGGCTTCATGATCGCCAGAGACATCTGCGGTAACCCGAGCAGAGTTCTGTAGTACGTGGGCATCGTGGCCACGGCACCGGCGAAGAGGACGCTGTACGGCGGACGGGCCGGGAGTGGCAGCGGAGGGTTGCGAATGAAATCGACGGTGCGTGCCGCGATCTCACTTCCCGTCAGGACCGGACGGAAGTCGTCGAGTTGCCGCTGGAGTTCCGCGACACTGCGCGGCGGATTCTCTACACCTACCAACTCGCCCGCGATCGCCCACTCGCGGACGTAGGCCTCCTCACCCCCGGGGATCACGCCGCCCCAGACCCGATGCGTGGTGAGGAAGGAATCGGTGAAGGCGATGTGGACCCAGCGCAGCAGATCCGGATCGGAGGCGGAGTAGGTCTTGGGTCCCCCGGCGGTCTCGTAGGTGCCGGTGACTCGACGGTGCATGCCGCGTACGCGCGCGCACTCGCGGTCGGCCATCGCGCGATCACCGAAAGTCACCACCGTCAGCCACTGCGTGGTGCCGGCCAGACGCCCGAGTGCATCCGCCTCGTATCGCGAGTGCTCGCTGACACCGGCGAGGGCTCCGGGGTGCAAGGCCTGCATCAAGAGCGCGCGCACACCACCCACGAGGGTGGGCAGTGATCCATGCACCGCCCAGGCAGCCGATCCCGGGCCGAAGTAGCCGGCGTCCTCGCCGTCGGCGAGTTGTGCGACCCAGTCGGGCATGCCATCCGGATCACCGGACACGATCGTGCGGAATCCCGATGCAATGGAGGCACGCACACTTCTCGGGGAGAACGCGACCATGACCCCACTGTGCCGGGACTCACGCCCATGCGCATCCCGACCCCGGGTTGATCGTGGCTCAGGCTGCCGGGTGTTCCGCGTACCAGGCAGTGAGCCGCTCAAGCCCTTCGTCGATGCCTATCCGTGGCCGCCACTGGAGGGCCGCGCGCACCTCGCGCTGATCGAACCAGTGCGCTGTGCCCAGTTGCTCGGCGAGGAAGGCGGTCATCGGTGGGTCACCGGGTCGCCGCATGAGTGCCCATGCCCCGGCGACTGCGGCACCGGCAGCCCACGCCACCGGGAACGGCACACGGCGGTGTGGTGGAGGA
>VGCC01000043.1 GCA_016870195.1 Actinomycetota bacterium | reverse complement strand
TGGCCGACAGCCCCGCGGAAGCGGTCGGCCCATGCCGCGAACGCCCGGGGCTCAGCTCCAGCTACGCGCAGCTTCGGTATTGCGCTGAGGACCTGATACAGGAATCCGTTGACATTCCCCGTGGCCTGATCCACCGATCGTTGAGCCTGGGCAACGCGCACAGCGAACACCAGAGAGAGCGCCAACACTATGAGGCCCCACAAAACTGCGACGAGGGCAAGCGCAGGAATATAGATGAAGAGGATCACGCCCGACAAAAGGGAAGCAAGGATGACGGGCAACGATCCGATGATCGATTGCTCAACGGGATCGCGGGCCATCTCGAGCGCCGAGAAGCGAATACTGAGGTCGCCGGGGCCTACACGCTTCACGAGCGCAATGGGGCTGCGCAGGACTCGCCCCCAAATACCGCGCTGCAGTCTCCAAGAGACGGTCGCCTCGAGGCCCGTTGCCGCTGCGGTCTGGGCGATCTGCACCGGAAGCACGGCGATAGCAGCGACCACCAGCACACCCAGGAGCCAGGCCAGGCGCGTTCGATCACCCTCCGGAATGATCTCGCCGAACACGACGCCTGAAGCCAGTGGAACCGTGATGCTGACAGCCGCGATGACGAGCGACCACATCAGCACTCTCAGCACTTGACGCGACTGGCCTGAGATCGCCAAGCGAATGAGCTGCGATGGAGTGAGGTTCTTGCCCACCGGCGGCTTGGAGAACACAAACGCGCTAGAGATGAGCGTCGGAGCGTCAGCAGATTGAGCGTCAATCTCTACGCCATCAGCTCCGATGAGGATGCCTTTGCCTTTGCGCATCACGAGAGCGAGTGGCGCGCCGTCGACGGAGAAGCTCACCATCGGCTCCACCGAGTTGACCCACCACATCGCCGGCAGCGTGACGGTGCGCGCGAATAACCCCGAGGTGGTGGCGATCGCGCGCACGGCAGAGGTTCCTTCTTGACCACGGAGCCCACCTCGAGGGGCCTTGATCGCATAGCCGTTGATGTCAGCAACCATCGACGCGACGACCACGAGGGGTTCTCCCGAGGTGATGGTCGGCACCACAGCTCCACCGTCATCAACCTCCCGGGCAAGCAAGCGCAAACTCGCCGATTCGACCCGGGCGGAAACTTCGGAATAGGCGAGTGCCCGCTCGCGCTCGAACGTCTCCTTCTCTACGAAGGAACCCAGGACGCACTCCCCGGCCACACCGAACAGCCACGCAACACCCTCGACTCGCGCGGCAGTCGCTACCCCGGAAAGCGGGTGGGCGGTGAGGGCCGTGCTTCCTTCACCCAGGATGCTCATGCGCTCTGCGACGGGTGCCCCCGATTCAGGGAGCAGGCGTCCGGCCAAGGTGGACGCGCCCTCCGCTACCCGCACCCACGTGAGCTTGTCGACGACCGCGGTGCTGCCAGGAGTGAGGACGAGGGGCTCGGTGCCCAGCCGGACAACATGCCCGGAGGGCGGAGGAACGTTCGGGCGGACGACTGCACAGAGGGCCTCGGCAGTTGCGATCACCGAGGCATCGAACTCAGACTCTGTCGCCTCCGCGAGGGGGACCTCCACGGCTGAGGAGTGGTGAGCCAGAACCCATGCCCGGCCCGCTGGTGGGGCCGGCGTCGCGATGATTGCGGGTGCAAAAAGTGTCACGACTGGAACACGGCGGCCCAGCCCCTCACCGGGGATGTCCTCAGCGAGGAACAACGTCGTGTTCCCCGCCCGTAGAAATACCGGTGACCCCGGCTCGAAAGGTGTCACCTGCTCGACCTTGATGATGCTCGTGTCACCCATGGCGCTCATTCCTGCACCAGCGTGGAGTACACGCCGTCGCGGGCCATGAGTTCGTCATGGCGTCCCATCTCGACGACTTTCCCGGCAGACATCACGAGAATGAGATCAGCGTCTCGTACCGTGCTGAGTCGATGTGCGACCACGATCGTGGTACATCCTCGACGTTGAAGGGCTGCATCAACGAGACCCTCGGTTTCCGAGTCAAGGGCGCTGGTGGCTTCGTCGAGCACCAGGATCGAAGGGTTGCGTACCAATGCTCGTGCGATCTCGAGCCGTTGTCGCTGTCCACCTGACCAGTTCGTTCCACCGTCTGCGACGACCGCGTCATACGATCCGACACGGGCGATGATCGCATCGTGGATCTGAGCGTCTCGTGCCGCACGGACGAGATCCTCGTCGGAAAACGAGGAATCCCACAGGGTCAGGTTCTCCCTCACCGTGCCGCTGAAGAGAGCGATTCGTTGATCGACCATAGCTATGGAGCAACTAATCACGGGGCGCGCGATGTCCTGGCGACGCTTGCCGTCGAAACGGACCTCTCCCTCCCACGGTTCATGGAGGCCGGCGAGGAGCCGGATCAGTGTCGACTTGCCGCTGCCAGACGTGCCGACGATCGCTACCCGCGCGCCCGGCGGGACATCGATGCTGAAGTTGTCAATGAGTGGTGGCATCGTGGTCTTGAAGCCGAAAGTGACATTGCGCATGGAGATCGCCCCGCGAAGGCGGGTCTCCTCCCCAGGCATCACGTCGAAACGCTGGATCGCGGGGTCACAGGACGGATCGATCTGCTCATCGAGCACGTCATCAAGCCGAGTCACGAGATTCTCGACCTGCTGCATCATCCAGGCGAATCCGACCAGGTCGGAGATCGGGCCCTGGAAGTAGCTGACGAGGGCCATGAATGCGACGAGCGAGCCGATCTCAAGGGATCCATTGATCACTTGCAGGGCGCCCACTCCCAGCACCGCGGCAGAGGTGAGTGCCCTGAGCAGCGTGGGTATGGCATTCCCAACCTGATTGCGCAGCGCCATCTCCTGCCGCACCTCAGCGACCCGGACTGCGGTGCCCTCCCACCGGGCGTAGAAGTCACCTTCGAGCCCACCCGCCTTGATGGTCTCGAGGGTGAAGGCGCCGTATGCGGTGGTCTGCGAGAGCATCGCCTGCTGCTGGATAAGTAGTCGTGCCGCGTCGCGTCGGCGCTTCAGAGCACTACGTAGCGCGAGGAGGTTTCCGAGTGTCAGCACAAGTGCGATGAGGGCGAGGAGTGGATCGACGATGAACATCGCAACCGCGTACACCACGACGGTGATCACGCCCACCGACACGACGGCGAGCCGGCCGGTGAGTAGCGCTGACACCTCCTGGTTGTGCTGGACGCGTTGGGAGAGGTCGGCGACTGAGCGTGCTACGAAGTATTTCTCTGGTAAGCGAAGAGCCTTGCGCACAAAGGTCGATGAATCGACAACTGTCATGCCGATCGACGCGCGAATGAGTATGCGGTGTTGAAACCAAGTGATGAGCCCCTGCAACACGATGACTGCAAGTAGTCCGATGACGAGGCTTGATGCAGCACTTCGGTTTCCACTGATGAGGACGTCATCCAGGAAAATCTTTGAGATCGCAGCGACGGCGAGGCCGGGCACCGTCACCATGAGACCGAGAAGGACTACCGCAACAACTTCGTTAAGTGCTTTGAAAACTCGTTGGAATACTCCTCGCCAGGGGCGCGGCTTTGTGCCCCCTTTCGTGAATTCGGGGGTAGGGCGAAGGACCAGACATATCTTCGCGTAGTCGTTCTGTAGTTCTTCGGTGGTGACGAACCTCGGCCCGACGGCGGGGTCGTTGAGACGTGCTCCCCCCTCGACCAATCCTTCGAGCACCACAAAGTGGGCTCCCTTCCAAAACAGGATGCTGGGGTAGCCGACCTGGTCGAGTTTCGATGCACGCAGGTAACGCCCGTAACCGTCCAATCCGTACCGTCGAGAGGCCGTGAGGAGGTCCGCCATCGATGTGCCGTCTCGGGAGGCACCGCAGGTCTCCCGCAGTTCCTCGAGTGGTACCCATTTGCCGTAGTAAGCGAGAACCATCCCGAGCGCCGCCGCACCGCATTCCGTGACCTCCATTTGAAGGTAGGTCGGAACATTCACCCGGCGGTCGCTCCCGGGTGGGAGGTCCGCCTTGGTGTCGGCAGCTTCGACGGTGGTTGTCATCAGCCGAAGATCTCCGATGCGATCGACTGCCGCGACGTCTCTATGGACGCAACTCCGATCGACGTGATGGGTGGTGCGGAGGGGGGACCGTCGCCCACAGTCCAGGCGTATCCGCTTGGAGTGTTCGATGAGATCAGCTCAATTTGCACCTCGTACACGGGCCCTTGCTGAGCAACTGCCGCGGCCAGGGTCCCGCTCCCCAGCACCGCGGCGATGCGGGTGCTGGTGACGGGGGTATCGCCGATTCGGTCGAGAGTGCCGATCAGGCGACCTGAACTCTGCTCGTTCACGGTCGGGAAGCCGATCGTGACTTTCTGGCCCTTCTGGAGTCCGTTCAACTGCGCCGGACTCACTAGGCCGATGGCGAAGGTGGGCTCCCCACGCGGTGCCAGCAGGAACACCGAGGCGCCGAGGGAGGTGACCTGGCCTCGTACGGCGTCTACTTCGACGACGACTCCATCGATGGGAGCGACTATCTCGATCTCGCCGATCGCCGGATTGGAGATCGTGGCGAGCTTCTGCCCCGCTGAAACCGAGGATCCCACTTCTACGTGCACCTCACCGATGACACCGGTCTCCAGGGAGCCGACGGGATACAAACCCGTTCGTGGCAGCATCATGATGGCGGTGTCGGTCGTAACGACGCGTTCGGCGATGAAGCCCCATGTGACGAGCGCTGCAACGAGCAGGAACACGCCGGCGACCCCCCACCAGAGCCGACTTCCTGTGCGCCTGAAGACTGAATCAATGTGTTCGAGTGGGTTCACCACGTCACCGATGGCGCGTTGCTCGAACGTTAACTCCTCTACGGCCGGATGATCACCCTCAGGACCTCCCGCTTGTTCATCGATCTGACCGTGGGCTCCAGACGCTTGGTCGGTGGTGTTGTTCATTGAGTGCTCCCTGGGGAGTGAGAAGAGACTGGCCGTAGGACGATGTCGAAGAGTGGACCGAGGAAGGGATCGATCCTCACCACGGTGAATCCGGACAATTGAGCAAGAGTCCGCCACTGCTCCTCGGTGCGAGCGCCCCCGCCAAAGCGCGTCAAGTTGAACAGGTCGAGACAACTCGTCGCAAGAAGGTCGCTGGGAACACCGTCAATGAGATGCACCACGGCTTCCTCAGTCACCCACCGACGGACCGTGCTCAGCAAGGTAGCGGCCTCAGGATCGGACAGATTGCACAAGACCCGTGACATGGTCACGAAGTCGGCACCTCCGGGGAAGCTGTCGGCGGTGTGGACGCTGACGCGCTCACCGTCGACGCGCCGACGCGCTTTATCGGCAACGTGGGGACGTTCCACAATCGATACGGCCGCTGCGGGGCATCTCCTCGCGATCGCTTCGGCCGTGCGGCCGAGACCACCACCGATGTCGACCACACTTCCCGTGAAGTCCTTGGGAATGAGTGCCGCGATGAATTCATCCGAACCGAGGGCCCACGTGGCCGCCGACACCGCGAGGTCGGTATCAGGATCCGATTCTTGAAGTGCCGTGTCCGATCCCCTGATGACCTCGGCGAGTCGAGCCCAAGCGGGGAGGCTGAACTCACGTAGATCACGTGCGTAGTGAACCATTGATGCGTGGTGATCGGACCGAAACACCTCACCAGCAAGTGTGAGCGACCAGACGTCGTCATCGACTTCGACGAATCCAGCATTGCGTGAGGCCGCCAAGAACCGACCCATTCGATCAATCGGGGCTGAGCACGTCTCAGCGATGGCGGAGGTCGACGACTGCCCAGAAGCGATCGCGTCCGCCACGCCTAGTTCGACGAAAGCAAGAGCGATCGCAGACAACTGATGCGATTCGAGGGCCATGTGTGCCGAAGCGGCAGCCTTGCGAGCATCCGAGTCGGTCATCGGTGGAGCCTCACTCGGAGCGGTGGCAGGATCATCAAAAATCATCTTCAGTCGTGCTCGTCGATCGGAGGCTTCTTGACGTGCCGCGGTTGCGTCAAGAAGCGCGGTGAGCAGGCCGGCCGTGCCGTCGAACCCGTGATCGGAGGCCATGACCTCAACATCAACGGGGACGCGCCACTTGACATTGATTGCATGACGCAGGACCAGGTCAACGATCGCGTTGTGATCCGTGGGCCAGTTGATCGGTGGTCGTGCATCGGTGAGTTTTCGACGACGCGACGCTGCTTTCACCGCGTCGACGTATCGATTCTCCAAACGCAACTGGTCAAGGATAATCCGGCGATTGCCTTCGTAGAGATTTACGTCAAGGGCCCAACGCTGCATGTGGCGACGTCGAGCTTCGTCGGCGAGAAGTCTCTCTAGCTCACCCGGCCTGAAGTCGTTCGCCGCGATCCATTCGGGGACCTGCTCGGCCGACACACCGATCGACGCAAAAAAGTGAGCTGACTCTCTCTCGATTTCCTCTGGAGTTGGCTCAACCCCAACCTCGTACGCGTACGACAGTGCCACGGCGCGGTCGAGGGCACGTTGGGACAACTTCTCGAAATCGGGGTCGTGCAATGCGATATCGTTAACGAGTTGGTAACGGCGTAGGGGATGATCCGAACTAGGAACGAGCGTGTCGCTCGACAACATGGCTTCACCGATGCGCCCGAATAGATGGCGTGGTCGCTCACCTGCCGTCCTGGGAACGTTGGCATGATCGATTGCGGTGGTAATCGCCTCGATGGCGTCCCGCTTCTTTTGGTCGACGAAGTTTGCAGCAAAGGCATTAACGAGTTCCTGAGCATCTGGGCGACCCTGAGCCATGATCGTCTGCACCAGCGCTGCACGCGATCGCTGTGAGAAGTGGAGCGCGTCTGCGCCTGCCTGCAAGGCGTCGCAGTCTTCTCCCGACAGAACACCTTGATCACGAAGATGCTTGACGGTGGCCCACACGTTGACCATGGGCCAGGTCGCGGGTTGCCAATCATCCTCACCGTCGGCGTGCACGAGCGCAACGTCGGCGTCGGATGTGAGAAAACCCTCCGCATAGTGGCGATAGATCTCGCCTACTCCCTCCATGCCGAATCGGTCAAGTTCAGCCGCACGCAAGGCACCCATGGAAGATGCTCCGAAAATACGCACCCCACTGTCGAGGGCAAACAGCACCTCTTTATGCCACACCGACAGGGTTTGACCGAACTCTCCGTCGATGATGACCACCACGTCGGGCGCGTACTTCTCGCATGCGCTCAGTAGGTCGCCTTGGCACACGGGAGGGAGCACCACAGCTCCCGGCGCCAGTGCGCGTGCCTCGTCATGTGTGAGGCTGGGTCCGAGGAAGACGACGAGACCGTGACCAGCAAGGTCGTGGCCACCGTCGGCATCGACGATAGTCATCGTGTTGGGTCAGACCAGATTGTGGCTTCGATGCCCACCGACCCGCCCGATCCTCGCCATGCGGGCGCATGCGGGGAGCGGGATGGGCCCCTGGGTGGATCCACCCGGAAAATCCGCATCAACTCGCTCCTCCTGCTTCTCGGACACGGCGGTGGTTTCGAAGGCTGCAGCATCTGAGGTGTTGAGGCTAACCGAGGCACCAATGAACTCGCTCAATGTTCGTGTTCCACCCCACCGGCCCTTGCCGGGGCTCGCGCGCCGGATAGGCCCGAGCCTAGAGAACCGGGAACAATAGGAGAAGACCCTCGAGGGTTGCGTCAACTCGCCCTTCGATTCCCCCCACATGAATAGTTGACCGAGTGGTGGGGCGTGGTTGACCGTGTGGTTGGGTGAGTGTTTCCGGGTCTGGAGTTCTGGACGGCCTCGCCCGGTTCTGTTACGTTCCCCGTGGTCACGCACGTGAACGCCATAAGCCGAGCAGGTGCCTGGTCCTCCCGGTGTTCTTCGTTGAGAGAGAGTCCCTATGTCCCAGCAGCAGGCCGAGGCGTTCATCGCCCGGGTTCAGGAAGATCCAGAGTTCGCTGA
>VGCC01000042.1 GCA_016870195.1 Actinomycetota bacterium | reverse complement strand
CCTCGCGTGGGCGCGGGTGCATCGGGACGTCGATGATGTCGTCGACCTCGTCGATGCCGTTCGATTGGGTGTCGGTGCGTTCACATCCGAAGTCGTGGGATACGACAGAGGGGCCGGACTACCCGTCCGACCCCTCCGCGAAGTCCTCTAGCGGCGCTTGGTCGCCTTCTTGGCAGGTGCCTTCTTGGCAGGTGCCTTCTTGGCAGGCGCGCTCGCCACCTTCTTACTGCCGGCGACCACACCCTTGAGTTCCGCACCCGCACGGAACTTCGGCAACTTGGTGGCCTTGATCTTCACGGTCTCACCCGTACGCGGGTTACGTCCCAGCCGAGCCTTGCGAGCCACGGACTCATAAACGCCGAATCCGCTGATGGACACCCTCTCGCCTCGGGCAAGCGCGTGCTTGATTTCGTCATGGAACGCCTCGACCACATTGCCGACATCCCGCTTGGTCATGTCCAGCTTGTCTGCAATGGCGTCGGTGATATCTGCCTTGTTCACGTGTTAACCCCTCCGGAGAGCGATGTAGGTCGGCCGAGTAGCCGACCTCACGAACCTATCGGCGATCAGCGAGGTATTGCCGGATGACGCGCCGGAGAAAAGGCTTACAGGACAACGACTTTGGGTCGTGTGCCGAGACGTGATCTATACCACCGTCGGCTTGTACTCCGGCCGCTCGGACTCGAAACGGGTGATCGCGTCGGCATGTTGCAGGGTCAAGCCGATGTCGTCCAAGCCCTCCATCAGGCGCCACCGGACGTAGTCGTCGACATCGAAGTCCACGGTGATGTCACCCGCAGTGATCGTCCTGTGCTCCAGGTCGACCGTCACCACGGTGTCGGGTCGGGCCTCCACCAGATCCCAGAGTCGCTCGACGGCGGACTGATCGACGAGGGCGGTGAGGAGACCACCTTTGCCTGAGTTCCCCCGGAAGATGTCGGCGAATCGGGAGGAGATCACGACCCTGAAGCCGTAGTTCTGAAGGGCCCACACGGCGTGCTCCCGCGAGGAGCCGGTCCCGAAATCCGGCCCGGCGATCAAGATGCTCACCCCCTGGTGCTCGTCGCGATTGAGGACGAAATCCGGGTCCTTACGCCATTGCGCGAAGAGACCGTCCTCGAAACCGTGACGCGTGATCCGCTTCAGGTACTCCGCCGGAATGATCTGGTCGGTATCGACGTTGGACCGGCGCAAGGGCGCAGCAGTTCCCGCATGACGAACGAATGCCTCCATCTAGGCCCCCAGATCCTCGGGTGAGGCGAGGTGGCCGGCGACAGCGGTCGCCGCCGCTACCGCAGGCGACACGAGATGGGTTCGTCCGCCGGGACCCTGCCGCCCTTCGAAGTTGCGGTTCGAGGTCGAGGCGGAACGCTCACCCGGAGCAAGCTTGTCGGGATTCATCGCCAGGCACATCGAACACCCAGCACCACGCCACTCGGCCCCGGCGTCGAGAAAGACCGCATCCAGACCCTCCGATTCGGCCTGCAGACGCACCCGCGCCGAGCCCGGGACGACGAGCACCCGCATACCGTCCTTGACTGTGCGGCCCTTCATCACCTCGGCTGCTGCGCGAAGATCCTCGATGCGGCCATTGGTGCACGAGCCGATGAAGACGGTGTCAATGGGGATCTCGCGCAGCGGAGTGCCAGGAACAAGATCCATGTACTCCAACGCCCGTTCGATGGCCACCCGCTCCACATCATCTGCCGCGTCAGAGGGGTCCGGCACCACACTGGACAGGGACAGGCCCTGGCCCGGGTTCGTCCCCCAGGTGACGTAGGGGCTCAGCGTGCTTGCATCGATGACGACTTCGGCGTCGAACTCGGCGTCGGGATCGGTTCCCAGTGTTCGCCAGTAGTCCAGCGCTCGCTTCCATTCCTCGCCCCGCGGAGCATGGTCACGACCCTCGAGGTACGCAAACGTGGTTTCGTCGGGGGCGACCATCCCAGCGCGCGCGCCGGCTTCGATGGACATATTGCAGATAGTCATCCGCCCTTCCATCGACAGGGAGCGGATCGCGGACCCGCGATATTCGAGGACGTATCCCTGGCCGCCGCCCGTCCCGATCCGAGCGATGACAGCGAGGATGATGTCCTTGGCGGTGACTCCAGCGGGCAATTCCCCGTCGACGGTGATCGCCATCGTCTTGAACGGTTTCAATGGCAGCGCTTGGGTCGCGAGGACGTGTTCGACTTCGCTGGTACCGATGCCGAACGCGAGGGCACCGAAGGCACCGTGGGTGCTGGTGTGCGAATCGCCGCATACCACCGTCATGCCCGGCTGTGTCAGGCCCAACTGCGGTCCCACGACGTGGACGATCCCCTGTTCGCGATTACCGAGCGAGTAGAGCCGGATACCGAAGTCCGCGCAGTTCTTGCGCAGCGCCTCGACCTGTGCACGTGAGATCGGATCGGCGATCGGCATGTCGACATCGATCGTCGGGATGTTGTGGTCTTCCGTTGCCAGGGTGAGATCGGGCCGACGCACAGGACGGCCGGTCTCGCGAAGACCGTCGAATGCCTGGGGGCTGGTAACTTCGTGGACGAGGTGCAGGTCGATGTACAGGAGATCCGGTTCGCCGTCGGCCCGGCGCACGACGTGGTCGTCCCAGACCTTCTCCGCCAATGTGCGTCCCACGGCAACCTCCCGGACGAGTCTAGGTGAACAACGAAGGGCCCTCCTCAGGGGAGGGCCCGACGTAGCCCCGACGGGATTCGAACCCGCGCTACCGCCTTGAGAGGGCGGCGTGCTAGGCCACTACACAACGGGGCCGTACTGTCGACGTGCCCAGGGCACGCAACGCTGGGGTACCAGGACTCGAACCTAGACTAACTGGGCCAGAACCAGTCGGGCTGCCAATTACCCCATACCCCACGGGACGCCCGAGTATAGGCAGCCCATGGTGTGGGAGTGCGGCCGGGCTAGAGGTTGCGTGCGCGTCGAATGCGCGCGAGGGACTCGTCTCGACCAAGGATCTCCATGGACTCGAAGAGCGGTGGCGAGATGCGACGCCCCGTGATGGCGACGCGCACCGGGCCGAACGCATGTTTGGGTTTGAGGCCGAGTGTGTCGACGAGGGCCGACCGCAGCGCGTCCTGGATCGCGGTGGCAAACCAGTCCCCCACGTCTGCGAGCGCTCCCTCTGCGGCACCGAGCACGGTGTGCGCCTCGGAATCGAGCGTGGCGATCTCCGAGTCCGGGAGGTCCGACCCGGACACGAAGAGGAACCCCACCATGTCGGGAACCTGGCCGAGGGTTTCCAGCCGTTCCTGAATGAGGGGGACGGCCGCGTCGAGGACGCTCGACTGAGCGTCCGTGGGTGGATCCGCGATGAATCCCGCCCCGGTAAGGAGAGGGATGATCCGGGACTTGAGGTCGCCGGGACTAATCGCACGGATCCAGTCCCCGTTGATGGCGGTGCACTTCTTCAGGTCGAATCGCGCCGGGTTGGGGCTGACTCGGCTGAGGTCGAAGGCCTGGGCCATCTCCTCCAGGCTGAAGAACTCGCGGTCCTCTCCCATGGACCAGCCGAGGAGCGCCAGATAGTTCAGCAGCGCCTCCGGCAGGTATCCCTCGTCGCGATACATCTGAAGCGACGATTGCGGGTCCCGCTTCGAGAGCTTCGCGTTGCCCTCACCCATGACGTAGGGCAGGTGGCCGAAGCGGGGTGTCGTTCCATCCGACACGCCAATCGCCGCGAGCGCCTCGTACAACGCGAGTTGACGGGGCGTCGAAGACAGCAGATCTTCCCCACGAAGAACGTGCGTGATGCGCATCAACGCATCGTCCACGGGGTTCACGAGGGTGTAGAGCGGCTCCCCATTCGCGCGGACGAGGACGTAATCGGTGACGTTGTCTGCTGTGAAGGTCACATCACCCCGCACGAGGTCGTCCCAGGTGAAGTCGTGCCCGGGCATTCGGAACCGAATGACCGGCTCCCGCCCCTCCATTTCGTATGTTGCGATCTGGCTCTCGCTGAGATCACGGCAGTGACCGTCGTACCCCGGGGCCCTTCCCGCTGCCATCGCTGCCTCGCGACGCGACTGCAACTCGTCCGCCGAGCAGTAGCAGCGGTAGGCGAAGCCGCCCTCGACCAATCGCCGTGACACATCGGCATACACATCCATCCGCTCGGACTGTCGGTACGGGCCGTGCGGGCCTCCCACCTCCGGGCCCTCGTCCCAGGTCAACCCCAGCCAGCGGAGAGCTCCCAACAGTGCCTCGTAGGACTCCTCACTGTCCCGCGCACTGTCGGTGTCCTCGATGCGGAAGACGAACGTTCCACCCGTATGGCGCGCGTAGGCCCAGTTGAAGAGCGCCGTTCGCACCATGCCAACGTGCGGATTCCCCGTCGGGGAAGGACAGAAACGCACTCGGACGTCAGCCACGATCCACCACCGTATTGGTGAGCGTCCCCAAACTCTGGATCGTGACTGCGACCGTGTCGCCTTCGACGATCGGGCCCACTCCCGAGGGGGTTCCCGTGAGGATCACGTCGCCGGGCAGCAGCGTCATGACCGACGTCACCGCAGCAATCAGATCCGGAACTCCGAAGACGACATCACCCGTGTTCGCGCTCTGTCGGATCTCGCCGTTCACCGTGCAGGAGATGGCTGCATCGGTCCAGTCAAACTCGGTGTCGATCCACGGTCCGAGTGGACAAAACGTGTCGAAACCCTTGGCACGGGCCCACTGGCCATCCGCGCGCTGCAGGTCACGTGCGCTCACGTCGTTTCCGCATGTGAAGCCGAAGATCACCTCCGCAGCGCGTTCGCGTGGAACATCGCGACACACCCGTCCGATCACGATGGCCAACTCCGCCTCGTGCTCGGCCTTCTCGCTCTGCCAGGGGATTCGGATCGCATCCCCCGGCCCGATCACAGACGTGCTGGGCTTGAGGAACATCAGCGGCTCCGCCGGGACTTCTCCCCCCATCTCGGAGGCGTGATCGCGGTAGTTCCTCCCGATACCCACGATCTTGCTCGGGATGACGGGGGCAAGGAGCTCGACGTCGCGCGCGCGGGCGACACTCCCCTGCGGACTCCAGTCCCCGAACGGGTGTCCATCGATGAAGGCCACGAGGGTCTCATCCGTGATCCCGAGATCGTCCGATAGCGCATCGATCGCTGCATAGGTGATTTCATCCCCTGCGCGTACACGGCAAATCCGCACGGGCGAACCCTACGTGTCCGACCCCTGTCCTTTGGCGAGCCCGTAGACCAACGCGTCCTCCAGTGCGCGCCAGGATGCCGCGATCACGTTCTCGTGAACGCCGACCGTCGACCACTCGTCACTGCCATCCGTGGTGCCGACCAGGACGCGGGTCACGGCAGCCGTTCCTGGCCCCTGTCCGGGCCGCGCGTCGAGGATCCGCACCTTGTAGTCCGTGAGTTCGAGCCCCTCGAGCTCCGGGTAGAACTGAACGACGGCGGACCGGAGTGCGCGGTCGAGAGCATTGACCGGGCCGTTTCCTTCCGCGGTGGAGATGATCCGCGTGCCATTCGCGTGCACCTTCACCGTTGCCTCGGTGCGCACCCTGCCGGTCTCATCTTGTTCGACGATCGTTCGCCACGACTCCACGAGGAAGCGTTGGTCGAGTCCGGAATCCCGCAGGAGGAGTAGTTCGAAGGAGGCGTCGGCAGCTTCGAAGGTCCACCCCTTGGATTCGAGATCCTTGACCTGTTCCACCACGCGCGACACCCGAGCTGGATCTGCGGAGAGGTCGTACCCGAGCTCCTTGCCCTTCATCTCCACCGACGCACGCCCGGCCATCTCGGTAACGAGAACGCGCTGGATGTTTCCGACCTGGGCAGGCTCGATGTGGTTGTAGAGACTCGCATCGACCTTGAGAGCCGACGCATGGAGTCCCGCCTTGTGGGCGAAGGACGACACACCCGCGTACGGCTGATGGGTATCCGGGGCGATGTTCGCGATCTCCGCGATGGCGTGGGCCACGCGTGAGGTCTCAGCGAGGCACTCCGGTGGGATGCAGTCGATCCCCAGTTTGAGCTGGAGATTCGGGACCACGACGAAGAGGTCGGCGTTACCGGTCCGCTCTCCGTACCCGTTGGCGGTGCACTGCACGTGCGTTACCCCTGCCTCCACTGCCGCGACACTGTTGGCCACCGCGCACCCAGTGTCGTCCTGACAGTGGATCCCCAGCCTTGCACCCGTGCGCCTCAGGACATCAGCAACGATCACGGAGATCCCCGACGGCAGCATCCCACCGTTCGTGTCACAGAGGACGCTCACGTCCGCACCGGACTCCGCTGCGGCGATGACGAGTCGAACGCCGTATTCGGGGTCGTGTTTGTAGCCATCGAAGAAGTGCTCCATGTCCACGAAGACCCGACGACCGTTGGCGACGAGATATCGAACGGTGTCACGCACCATCGACTCGTTCTCCTCCAGAGTCGTCTTCAATGCCTCGCGCACGTGACGCACATCCGACTTCGCCACAAGGGTGATCACGGGTGCACCGGATTCCACGAGAGCCTGCACCTGGGGGTCCGCCGCGACGTCCACACCCGCCTTGCGGGTGGCACCGAAGGCCACCAACTCCGCGTTGACGAGGTTCAACTCCTTGCGGGCACGCTGGAAGAACTCCGTGTCCTTCGGCAATGCGCCGGGCCACCCCCCCTCGATGAATCCGACGCCGTAGCCGTCGAGGAGTCGGGCCACCTGCAATTTGTCGTGAACCGAGTAGGAAATGCCCTCGCGCTGGGCACCATCGCGCAGGGTCGTGTCGTACACATGGAAGCCGTCGGGCCGCATGCTCGTCCTTTCCGCCATCAAAAAAGCCCCCCGCGATGCGAAGGGCTGCGCGTCGGTGAACCGACGCGCTACGTAATGATGACTGTGCTGGTCACG
This sequence comes from Actinomycetota bacterium, assembly GCA_016870195.1. GTDB lineage: Bacteria > Actinomycetota > Actinomycetes > S36-B12 > S36-B12 > VGCC01. The sequence goes on along the minus strand of VGCC01000042.1, from coordinate 1,259 downwards.
GGCACAGTGTGCCACAGGGTCCCGGCAGGGTGGTTGCCGGTCAGCAGATGGTGTGCAACCAGTTGTGGCGATCGGGTGCTGCGCCCGTCGGGATGTCCAAGAGTGCCTGGCGCAGGCGCATCGTGACCTCGCCCGTGCCGCCGCCAGCGATGTCCCACGCCCCGAGGTTCCGGGACTTCACCGCGCCGATCGGCGTGATCACGGCTGCGGTTCCGCACGCGAAGGTCTCCGTGATTTCGCCCGCTGCCACTCCCTCCTTCCAGTCGTCGACGCTGATCTGCCCCTCATCGGCGCGGATACCCAGATCCGTGGCCACGGTCAGCAGGGCGTCGCGCGTGATTCCGGGAAGGAGTGATCCGGTCAGGCGCGGGGTCATGACGCGGGCACTGTCGCCCGAGCCGTAGACGAAGTACAGGTTCATGCCGCCCATCTCCTCGATCCAGCGGCGCTCCATCGCGTCGAGCCACACCACTTGATCGCATCCATGCTGCGCTGCCTCGGCTTGGGCCACCAGCGATGCCGCGTAGTTGCCCGCGCACTTCGCCTCCCCGGTTCCGCCCGGAGCGGCACGCACGTAATCGTCGGAGAGCCACACACTGACCGGACGCACCCCCTGCGGGAAATAGGCACCGGCGGGAGCAGCAATGAGGTAGTAGTCGTATCTGTTCGACGGGCGCACTCCGAGACCCACCTCGGTCCCGAGCATGAACGGACGCAGGTACAACGAACGCTCCTGGTCCCCGGGCACCCAGTCGCGGTCCTGTCGCACGAGCGCTTCGATCGAGCCGACGAACAACTCCTCGGGGAGTTCGGCCATGGCAAGGCGACGGGCCGATGCCGCGAAACGGCCCGCGTTGCGGAACGGACGGAATGTCTTGATCGAGCCATCGGAGTGCCGGTAGGCCTTGAGTCCCTCAAAGATGGATTGGCCATAGTGCAGGAAGTTCGTGGATGGATCGAAGGACAGTGGTCCATAGGGAATGAGCTCTGCGTCATGCCAGCCCTCATCCGCAGTCCACACCGCGTGAACCATGTTGTCCGTCGGGTGCTTGGCGAAACCGGGATCAGCGAGGATGCGTTGACGCTCCTCGGCGCTCCGAGAAGGACCCGGTGACAGGGTGATCGGCCATAGGGCCGTGCCCGTCTCCGTGGTGGTCATGGCAGGAAACTACCGAACCGACGCGGCCACCGCAGCAGCGGTGAGCGCATCTCCCACCTCGGAGGTCGACCGGGGCTCGGACCGACGCGTGCTGAGGTCC
>VGCC01000041.1 GCA_016870195.1 Actinomycetota bacterium | reverse complement strand
CAATCTGCTCACCGGTGCCACCACGGACGTCCCATCCGGTCCAAGCAGCAATTCCGACACCGGCGCAAGCCACGTGTCGCGGGTGTCGAGCAGATCGGCCGCGGCATCGGCAGCGCGTCCGAACACCGACCCATCGACACCCCCGACGAGGTGGTCCTCGAGGAGCAGCAGCAGTGCCTGGGTGTGGGTGAAAGAACGGCAGGACACGCCACCGGCCTCTGGTCCCGCGAGCATCGGCACCACGGTGTCGGCGAGATCGACCAACGTCCCCGTCCCCACATTCGTGATCACCGTGATCGGACACCGACCGTGGAAGTGTTCAGCCGCGGCCAGCGTCTCCACCGAGGACCCACTCGCACTGATCGCGATCACGTGATCTTCCGCGCTCACATCGGGGAGCAGATCGGAACTGGCGAGCACCGCAGTGGCCGCGATGCCACGATTCTGGAGTCGATCGGCAGCCACACTCGCGGCGAAGTACGACGACCCCATCCCGAGGAACACCAAACGGCGCGCACGGATACCGCCCCACGGATTTCCCGCAGTCCACAGCGCCGCGGCCTCCCGCAACCGATCCGGCCGTGCCTCGATATCCGCGATGAACAGCGCGGGATCCATCAGTCCTCCTCGGGCAGCAGGTGGGTGATCACTGCATCGGGAACGTACCGCCAGTGCGGGAGATGGCGCGCGGAGTAGATGTATTCACGGCACTCCTGATCGATCATCATCGGCTGGAGCAATCGATCATCGAGCAGGTGCCGCATCCCGGCCGACGTCACCGTCGACTGGTACTCAGCAAGGAATGCGTCCTGGGCATGCGCGATCCAGACCAGTGCGGGACGTGGGTCCAACCCGGGCGTCCGGTAGTTCACCACTCGCGCAACGTGGTCGATGGACGCGAGCATCCCGGCCACGTCACGCGCGGCCGGCGCCGGTGCGCATCGCTCTTCCGCGAGCAACAACGGATTCCCATCAAAGTCGATGATGCTCACACCCTGCTCGTCACGCAGCACCTGGCCGATATGCAGGTCCCCGTGGATCGGGATCACCGGAGTTGAATCCACCTCGCGCGCGCGGTCGATGATCGCTGCCAAAGCCCCACGCCGAGACCGGAGTCGCTCGCCTTCGGCACCATCCATCACCGCAACGGCCTCATCGAGGTCCGCCTGCATCGACGCCACCAAGTCCGCGCACCGCGGACCCGACCACGTGCCCACGCCAGCATTCGACAGCATCACGTGCATCTGCCCCACCAGCGCACCGAGGTCCGCGAAGGGCCCGACGGCATCGACGTCCTCACCCTGCGCATGCGCACGCACGAGGTCCACCGCCCAGGTCCAGCCATCCTCGGCACCGGGCCGATTCACCGCCGCGGTCAGCACCGTGCACACGCTCCCGTTCGGATCCGTCCACTCGACGATTGCCCGCGGGTCCGGAGTAATCCCCGACCTGGCAAGTGCGCGCAACCGACTCGGCGCGGGCGAGGGCGCCACATCCACCTGCCATTTCACCACCACGGCGTCACCGAGGATCACCGAGTCGTTGCTCTGATCGACATCGATGGTGCGCACATCAGCGGGCAGCACCCCCGTCACCTCGACGTGGAAGGCACCGATATCCCCGGCACGCAGCAGTGACGCGACACCCGGATCACGCACCAGCCGACCATCCGTCACCCGCGCGGGAACCGCCACGCGCCTGTCGCCGATGTCCACGATGCACACCGCGCATCCGTCACCGAGGTCGAGCGCGTCGACCAGACAGGGCTCACCGACGGCATCGGAGGCCCGGGCCTGCGACCGGCGCGGGAGCAGATCCGCGGCAGCGGACCGCCGCACCAACTCCCCGAGGGGTGGCGTGGTCACGAAGCGACGTGCTCGCGTCCCACGCGCTCGATCACATCGGCGCCCACGCGCAGTCCGTCGCGCGACCGGATCGCCTCGCCCATTTCCGCCATGCGCGCCCGCAACTCCGCATCTCCCAACAATGACGTCAACGCGTCGTTCATCTCCTCGCCGGTGAACGCGTACGTGGCCAACCGGCGGCCGAACCCGAGCTCATGGATGCGCTGCGCGTTGTCGTACTGGTCCCAGAACAACGGCAGCAGGATCATCGGCTTACCGAAGTGCAGGGACTCGGTGGTGGTGTTGTTCCCACCGTGCGTGATCACCAGATCCACTTCGGGGATGATCCGGGTCTGCGGCACGAATTCCGCACCGACCATGTTGTCGGCGAGTTCGTACTCGGTGTGCTGGGGACCCTTCGACACGATGAAGCGGTGCGGGGTCTTGCCCAGCACCTCTACCAGCCGCTTCATCAACTCCACATCGGCGGAGCCCAACGAGCCGAGGGACAGGTAGATCAACGCACTGCCCTCAGGCCGATCGGCCACAGCCGCGGGAACCACATAGTCGGAGTCCGTGGTGCGCACCGAGGAGTCCATCCGCGTCCAGGTGGAGTCCAACGGCCGCGCGGCCACGTAATCGGCTTCCTTCGGATAGACGTAGAGGTTCGCCGCGTTGTCCGAGTGGATGAATTCCAGATCCGGCAGCGGCTCAGCACCGGAGGCCACCACGAACGCGTTGAACGCCCCCCACATCTCCCGATGCGTGCGCTCGTACTCAGCCCGATAGGCAGGCCACGAACCGGGGTCATCCTGCGCGTACCCGGAGAACGCGGGCGCCACACCCGGTCCCTTCACCTCCAGGGGATTGCACGACACGATGCGCACGAAGGGCACACCCGCGGTGGTCAGCGCCGGGAAACACACCACGTTGTCCTCGACGATGACGTCGGGTTTGACCCGCGCGATGATCTCGCGCAATTGGGGTTCGCAATAGACGGCACCGTCGATCAGCGCCTGGAATGTGGGTTGGATGAACGTGGTCAACTGCTCGATGGTCGGCTTACGGAACTCCGGTGCGGTCTCGCGAATGAAGTCCTTCCAGAACGCGCCCGCATCCTGCTCACCCGCGTCCTCGGGCGGTGGTGGTGCGAGGTCGACAAGATCCTCCTCGAAACCGAGGGCCTCCAACTTGCCCTTCCATGACGCCTCGGCCGCGAACACCACGCGGTGACCGCGGTCGAGCAGCACCTTGCCGACGCCGATGCACTGGTTGGTCGGACCATAGGCCGACTCCGGCATGAACAGAACGGTCAACGGACGATCGGACATCGCTACCTCACTTCTGACGGTTCATGCATGTGCACATTACGTATGCGCGGGTCGGGACAAACGGGTGATGCGGCTCGGCGCGGGAAGTGCGTGGTCGGTGGCCATCCGCGCGTAATCGAGGATCAGGTCCACCGCGGTGGCGTAGTCGAGGGTCGGGTGCTTGGCCATGATCCGGTAACCGTAGGCGTCCTCGAGGGCCACCAGGTTGCGCGCGATCACCTCCGAATCCTGGGCCAGCCGGAAATCCCCTGACACAACGCCGGAGTCCAGGATCGCTTGGAACATGCCTACCTGCCGGTCGTAGAGCGAGGTCAGCAACACCGCGTAGATGGTGTTGCGCGCCGCCTCCCCGCCCAGGGAGCACAGCAACCGCACCTCCTCGTCGTCTGACGAGCGGGGCACACCGAGGGCGATGGTGGTCACCAACTTCTCCACCGGGTCGGTGAGCCCCGAGATCGCCAGCATGCGTTGGTCGTAGAACCGCTCCATCCCGGCCCGGTTCGCATCGACGAGGAGTTCCTCGATGTTCGGGTAGTGGTAGAGCACCGCGCTCGAGGTCACCCCGGCCTGTTCGGCGATCTGATTAAGCCGCACGGCGGTGCCGTGCTCGGCCATGGCGCGCTGGGCCGCCTCGATCAGAACGGCCTTCCGGCCGCTGGTCCTGCCCATAGGTCGAGGGTAGGAGTTTCCTGAACTCAAATTCAACAATTTGGCAATAACCCTGGTATTCCCGCATCCCGTGCTGTTTCATGAGCAGGACACGCATTCCAAGCCGAAGGAGAACTGATGCGTCGACTCACACCACGGACCGGCGCGCTGCTGGTCTCCACCGCCGCGGCCGCCCTGGTGCTGTCCGCCTGCGGGGGCGGGGACAGCGCATCCGAGCTGGATCCGAATGCCGATCTGTCCCAGCAGACCCTGACCATCTCCAACTGGGCGGGGTACTACCCCGAAGACCTCGCGGAGAAGTTCCAGGGCGCCGTCGGGACCCCGATGACGATCAGCAACCACGCCACGAACGAAGAGATCATGGCCAAGCTCACCGCGGGTGGGGACTCCGGCTTCGATGTTGCGTTCGTGTCGGGTCAGTTCGCGCAGGCCCTCAACGAGGCCGGCCTCGTTGAGCAGATCAACCCCGAGTTCATCCCGAACCTGGCGAACCTCTACCCCGAGGCGCAGGAGCTCTCCTACGACCCGGGCAACAAGTTCTCGGTTCCCTACGCCTGGGGCACCACAGGCATCTGCTACCGCAGTGACGTGGTCGAGGAGCCCACGAGTTGGAACGCCATCCTCGAACCGAGTGCGGAGAACACGGGCAAGGTCACCGCGCTGGCCACCGATCGCTGGCTGATGCTCCCCGCGCAGAAGGCCCTCGGCTTCTCGGCGAACACCACCGATGAGGCCGAGCTCGAGCAGGTGAAGCAGAAGTTGATCGCGGCCAAGCCCGGTCTGCTCGCCTACGACGACACCACGTTCTACTCCCGCCTGGTCTCAGGTGAGGCGAACATGGTCGTGGCGTGGGATGGCTGGTGCAACTACGGCACCGCCGAGAACCCGGACATCAAGTTCGCCGTTCCCTCCGAGGGCAGTGACCTCTGGGCGGACACGATGGTGATCCTGAAGTCCTCGAAGAACAAGGAGGCCGCACACGCCTTCGTGAACTTCATCCTCGATCCGGCCAACCACGCCTGGGTCGCGGAGAACATCCTCTACAAGGTCCCGAACAAGACTGCGATGGAGCAGGTGGCAGGACTCGCCGAGACATTCCCGAACATGGGCCTGACCCCGGCCGAGTTGCTGAAGGGCGAGAGCCTCGTGGACCTCGGGGATGCCGCACCGAAGTACTCCGAGATCGTCACCGAGGTCACCTCGAGCTGACGTGACCGCTGCACGTAGTGCATCAGGGCGCGGCGCCGCACGGCGCCGCGCCCTGAATGCGCGTGCCATCTTCGCCGGGCCTGGTCTGCTCTTCATCACGCTGTTCATGACGATCCCGGTCGTCCTGGTCCTGGTCTATTCGTTCTTCCAGCGCGGCCGCTTCGGCGGTGTGGTGTGGGAGTTCACTCTCGAGAACTACGCCCGCGCATTCGAACCGGTCTACGTCAACGTCTTCACCGAGTCGCTGCTGATCGCCGGCACCACCACGGTCCTGGCGCTGCTCATCGGGTATCCCACTGCCTACGCCATCGCGCGCCTGCCGCAGAAGTGGCGCACGATCGCGCTCGTTCTCGTTGTGCTCCCGTTCTGGACCAACTTCCTGATCCGCACCTACGCCTGGATCGTGCTGCTCAACTCCGAGGGACTGCTCAACCGCGCCCTCGTGGACATCGGATTCATCAGCGCACCCCTCGGCCTGCTCTACACACCGGGTGCCGTGATCGTCGGCCTGCTCTACGCATATATCCCGCTCGTGATCCTGCCGGTCTACGCATCCGTCGAACGGCTCGACCGGCAACTCCTCGAGGCCGCCAGCAACCTCGGGGCGAGCCGAGCCCGCGTCTTCTTCGACATCACGCTGCCCCTCACCCTGCCCGGCGCGATGATCGGCGCGATCTTCGTCTTCGTCCCGAGCATGGGGAACTTCGTGGTGCCCGAACTCCTCGGCGGCGGCAAGACCGTCATGGTCGGCAACCTCATCCGCGACCAATTCCTGGAAACCCGCGACTGGCCCTTCGGTGCAGTCCTCGCGCTCTTCGTGATCGCCCTGCTCGTCCTCCTGTTCGCCCTGCAGGCCTACATCTCCCGACGCATCAACGGGAGGACCGCCCGTGCCTAGCATCGGTTGGCTCCGTCTCCCGCTCTGGTTCACGTACCTGTTCCTCTATCTGCCGATCGCCGTGCTCGTGGTGATGAGCTTCAACGCCAGCAAGATCCCGTTCGTCTGGACCGGGTTCTCCACCCGCTGGTACGGCGAACTCGCGCAGAACGAACTCGTGCGTGAGGGACTCATCAACACCCTGATCGTCGCGATCGGGGCCACCATCGTGGCCACCATCCTCGGCACGCTCCTCGCGATCGGCATCGCCCGGTATGTGCGCTCGGCGATCGTCGAGGCCTACAGTCTCGCCCCCGCGATCATCCCGGACCTCGTCCTCGCGATCGGGCTGCTCGCGTTCTTTTCCCTCATCGGGGTCTCGCTCAGCCTCTTCTCGGTCCTGCTGTCCCACGTGGTCTTCGGGATGGCGTTCGTGGCGGCCGTGGTGATCGCCCGCCTCGGTCAGACCGACCCGAGTCTCGAGGAAGCCAGCCGCGACCTCGGCGCGAGTGCCGCATCCACCTTTGTGCGCATCACGCTGCCCACCCTCGCGCCGGGCATCATCGCCGGCGCACTCCTGGTCTTCACGCTGAGCATCGACGAGTTCGTCATCGCGTTCTTCACCGACGGCCCCAGCACACCCACGCTCCCGATCGTCATCTACTCGATGGTGCGCTTCGGTGTCACTCCCGAGATCAATGCACTCGCCACGATCCTGCTTCTCGTCTCGTTCACCATCGTGATCTCCGCCCAGCGGATCACCCGACTCACGGATGCCGTATGACGAATCTGCTCACCATCGCGCACGTCTCGAAGGCCTACGGCTCTGTCGTCGCCCTCGACGACGTCAGCATCGACATCGCCGCGAACGAGTTCTTCGCCCTCCTCGGCCCTTCCGGCTGCGGCAAAACCACCCTGCTGCGCGCCATCGCCGGCTTCGAGGACCCCGACGCCGGCACCATCACCATGACCGACAACACACCGACCGCGAACCCACCGACCACAATCGATCTACTCGCCCTGCCGCCGAACAAGCGCCCGGTCAACCTGATGTTCCAGTCCTACGCCCTCTTCCCGCATATGAACGTGCGCACGAACATCGCCTACGGTCTCGAGCGCGAGGGCCTGCCCGCCGCCGAGATCACCCAACGCGTCGACGAGGTGCTCGAGATCGTCGCCCTCACCGACAAGGCCACCGCGCGACCGCAGCAACTCTCCGGCGGCCAGAAGCAACGCGTCGCCCTTGCTCGGGCCATCGTCAAGAGGCCCAAGCTCCTGCTGCTCGATGAACCGCTCTCCGCCCTCGACCGCAAGGTCCGCGCGGAGATGCAGATCGAACTCAAGCGTCTGCAACACGAGGTCGGCATCACCTTCGTCGTGGTCACCCACGACCAGGAGGAGGCGATGAGCATGGCCGACCGCATCGCCGTCATGCACGAGGGGCGCGTGCAGCAGGTCGCGGACCCCATCACCCTCTACTCGAAGCCCGCCAACGTCTTCGTCGCCGACTTCATCGGATCCGGCACCCTCATCTGCGGCACCGTCACCGCATCCGGATTCGATGCCCTCGGCACCCGCCTGCCCGCGCCAACAACAACCACCACCGGCTCCGCCGTGCTGCTCCTCCGCCCGGAGAACGTCACACTCACAACCGACCCCCACCACGCACCCCTGCGCGGCACCGTGGTGGAGACACACTTCTACGGCGGGTCCTCCACCACCTCCATCGCCGTCCCCGGACTCGACGCCCCCGTCATCGCCTCGCACGCGGGAGCACCGACGGTCCACGCGGGCGCGGAGGTGGGGATCACCTGGGACCCCACCGGCGCCGTGGTGATCCCCGGATGAGCGTCACGACCCACGCGGACTCCCGGGTCCGTGCGTCCCTCGCCGACGTCGTCCACACCCCGTTCTGGACCGACCGCCCGGACCGCCCCACCCCGCACCCACCGCTCGACGCACCCACCACCACAGACCTGCTCGTTATCGGCGCCGGATTCACCGGGCTCTGGACCGCGATCTGCGCCAAGCAGGAGAACCCGCATCGCGACGTTGTCCTCATTGACGCCAGCACCATTGCGCACGGCGGATCGGGCCGCAACGGCGGATTCATCTCCGCATCCCTCACCCACGGCCTCGCGCACGGTGAGGCGCTCTGGCCCACCGAGATGGACTCCCTCGTCGGCCAGGGTCGGCAGAACCTCGCGGACATCGTCGCGTTCACCCGCGAGCACACCATCGACGCGGACCTGCACCTCGTCGGCAAGACCGCGATCGCCACCACCCCGCACGCAGAACAGTCCCTACGTCCGATGCTCGACATCCATCGCCGATGGAACGAAGACGCGGAACTCCTCGACGGCAACGACATGCGCGCCGACGTTCACTCGCCCACCTACCTCGGTGGTCTGCGCGTGCGCACCGGCAGCGGTCTGATGGATCCCGCACGCCTGGCCTGGGGTCTCGCGCGCACCGCGCACGCACTCGGCGTCCGCATCCACGAGAACACACCCGTGACAGCCTTGCGCAGCACTGCATCCACGATCACCACCACCACACCGATCACCACGATCACCGCACGCCACGCCGTGCTTGCGACCAACGCGTTCACGCCACTTCTGCGCCGACTCCGCTCCCGCATCCTCCCGATCTTTGATCACGTACTCGTCACCGAGCCGCTCAGCGAACGTCAACTCGATGACATCGGCTGGCACGAACGTCAGGGACTCACCGACCTCGGCAACCAGTTCCACTACTACCGCCTCACCCCGGACAACCGCATCCTCTGGGGCGGCTACGACGCGATCTACCACCGCGGCAACCGCACCGATCCCGCACTCGAGCATCGTGACGCCAGCCACGCACTCCTCGCCACCCAGTTCTTCGCCACGTTCCCGCAACTCGAGGGATTGCGCTTCACCCACAAGTGGGCCGGGCTGATCGACTCGACCAGCAGGTTCACTCCCGCGATCGGCACCGCCCTGCACGGGAAACTCGCGTACGCCGTCGGGTACACGGGACTCGGCACCGCGTCCTCGCGCTTCGGGGCGCTCACCATGCTCGATCTCCTCGCCGGTCGCCGCACGGAGCGCACCGAGCTCACCCTCGTGCGCCGCAAGCCGTTCCCGTTCCCACCCGAGCCCCTGCGCTACCCACTCATCCAGTTCACCCGCGCGCAGCTGGCCCGCGAGGACGCCACCGGCCACCGCGGTCTGTGGTTACGCACCCTCGATAGGTTCGGTCTCGGCTTCAACTCCTGACCTG
>VGCC01000040.1 GCA_016870195.1 Actinomycetota bacterium | reverse complement strand
CCGGACGACTCCGGAGGACCTGCACGAGTGACCTGCGGAGGGTGGGACTCGACGCGCGTATCGCGAGGGTGATCGGATTCCCCAGCACCATGAGTGGAACTGCGATCATCATGATCAACAGGTGCTGGACCATGTGCGGCCAGAAAAAGACGTGCGCCCATGCCATCGGCGGGCCGATCGCGGCGAAGAGCAGAGTCCCGAGCCCGGAATAGAACGAGACCGTGGCTGCCCCTTTCCAGCCGGTTGTGTGCCGAACTCGGAGGACGCCCCAGGCGTAGAGCACGCCGATCACCACGATGTTCGCTGCGAGGAAGAGGTTCTCCTGCCAGAACGGGTAGCCACCTGGCACCAGGATCACGTCGTCAGGGTAAGCGGTCGAGGAATTCATGGTCCGAAATGTGCGTTTCGAGCCTCACGGAGGGGCAACGGGACTAGGGTCGCGACGGAGCCACAAGGAGGGCCGTAGGTGAAGCGACTGCTCGTAACAGTTCTGACGCTGGTGCTCGGTGTCGGACTGGTGGCGGGTGTCGCGGCTTGGCAGATCGTCCGCGGTGAGGAACCTCCGCCACTAGAGGTCAAGGCTGCGGGCACTCTCGACACCCCGCAGGGTGAACTCCCGCACTACGAGCTCGAGATGACGGTCTACCCGAACAGTTCCCCGGCCGTCGCGCCACCAAAGGAACCCCGACTGCTCGCTGCGTCACTCTCCGGGCAGCCCTTTTACCACCCGTCGACCAGCATCCGAGTTCCCGCCAATTCCGCTGTCACCATCCACTTCCGCCAGTACGACGGCGGCGGCCAGATCTACAACCCCTTCTTCGCCAAGGTTCATGGCTCCATCGACGGGACCATGACGGTGAATGGCAAGAAAGTGACCGAGATTGATCAAGCCTCGGTCGGCCACACCTTCACCGTTCACCAGTACCCAGAGAGCGGCCAGCCCAACCTCTTCCTGTCCGTTCCACTCCCGATGGTTCCCTCGAACGTCAAGACAGACTCGAACGGCTATCCGGTGACCCCGCAGGAAATCTCCGTCACGTTCATCACCGGTGAGGCTGGCACCTACGTGTGGAACTGCGAGTTTCCCTGCGGTGACCTCTACCAGGAGTTCGGCGGCGCCATGCAGACCCGTGGCTGGATGGCCGGAACGTTCGAGGTCGTGTGATGGCCCATCAAACCCTGTTCGACAGCGATGAACCCGAGGCCCCGACCAATCGTCCGGCCGCCACAGGTCGCATTCGCGAGTGGGTGAGCCGCCCGTACGCCCGCGCCATCCTGATTCTTACCGTCGTCATCGGATTCGTCCTTCTGCCGTTGGCCTGGTTGATCCTCGCCGCGATGAATCAGACGGGTGCGCCGGCGTCCCCGATCATGGAGGAGATCGAGAAGACCGTCTTCTGGTTCACGATCGTCTCCATTCCCATGACCGCCTTCGTCTTCGCCGTCCTGGTCTATAGCCTGCTGGGTTGGAAGCGGATCTCGTCCGACGATCCACCGATGCAGGAGAGCCCTGCCATCCGCACGAACCGCACCGGCACGATCATGTGGACGGTCGTCTCGAGCGTGCTGGCCTTCTTCCTCGTGGTGTGGGGGATGATCGAACTCGCGGCGATCACGGCGAACTCCTACGGAACCATCCCTGCGGATCAACAACCCGGTGACGAACAACCCCTGATCGTCAACGTCACCGGCCAGCAGTGGGTGTGGACCTTCGAATACCCGGGTTACGACGGGGCGACCACCCCTGTCCTCTATCTTGAGAAGGACCGCCCGGTGTACTTCAACGTGACCTCGAAAGATGTCATCCACAACTTCTGGGCCGTCGAGCTCGGGGTCAAGATCGACGCCAACCCCGGGGCCGCCACCCAGACGGGCGTAACTCCGACCAAGGCCGGCGTCTTCAACGTGCGCTGCGCAGAACTGTGCGGGCTGCATCACGCGTATATGGAAACCACGATCGAGGTCCTCCCCAAGGAGGTCTTCGCGGCCGCGATGCGCGAGATGGGCGGAGGGAAGACCTCATGAGCAGCGCTACAGTGGTCCAACAGCATTCGGTCCCCCAGCCGGCACAGCACGGCAAGCCGGGCGGAATGATCCGACACTTCAACGTCGTGACCGCCGTGATCCTCGGTCTGGTCCTCGCAACCATCTTCGGTTTCCTCGCAAACAGGCTGGTCCCCTCGGGGGCCACCGGCGCCACGTTCGCGCCCGTGCTGCCGGACGTTGGCTTCCTCGCGATTCTCATCGGGTGGGTACTCGGGTTCATGATCGGCATCGGCGCCTTCATCGGGCCCTTCCGGTGGCTCATGGGCCGTGATCTCACCCACGCCGACGCCGAGTACTTGGCGGGCAAGGACATGGGGGTGGGGCGCTACTTCCGCTACACCACCGATCACAAGGTCGTGGGCATCCAGTACCTCGTCGGATTCATGGTCATCATCGGCCTCGGTGGCCTGCTCGCCATGTTGATCCGCACCGAACTCGGCGTCACGTGGGCAGGGGTATTCTCCCCCGACTCTTACAACACCCTCATCGGCACCCACGGCATCGCCATGATCATCGCGATGATCATCGCCATCTCCGGCCCGGTGGGGAACTTCATCGTCCCGATCATGATCGGTGCGCGCGACATGGCATTCCCCCGCCTCAATGCGTTGAGCTTCTGGTTGTTGGCGGCGGCTGTCCCCTGTTTGGTGGCGTCAATGTTCGCCGGTGGCATCCGCGACGGCTGGTCGGTCTATCAGCCGCTTGCCAGCCAGTCACCTCCCGGGATGATCGGCTACCAGATCACCATCATCGTGTTCGCAATCTCCACGGGTATCGCGTCGGTGAACCTGATGACCACGATCCTGCGCATGCGCGCCAAGGGAATGACGTGGGCGCGCACACCTGTGCTGGTGTATGGAATCTTCGGTGCAGCGCTGATGGGACTTTACGCATTCCCGTTCTATCAGTATTCGCAGATCTTGGCCCTGTCCGATCGCATCTTCGGCACCTCGTTCTTCAATCCCGTTGAAGGTGGAAGCGTCTGGCTCTACGAGAACCTATTCTGGTTGCTCGGCCACCCCGAGGTGTACGTCATCCTCCTGCCGTCAATCGCCGTCTGCCTTGAACTGATTCCCGTCTTCATGCGGAAACCACTCTTCGCCATGGGCTTCGCAATCGCTGGTGTAGTCGGAGTAGTGATCATGAGTGGTCTCGTGTGGGCCCACCACATGTACATGACTGGCTGGGCTCCCTTCGCGAACTACCCCTTCATGCTCTCCACGGAGATGATCTCCATTCCGGTGGGCTTCCTCGTGCTCGTAGCGATCGGAACCCTGTGGCGTGGAACGGCCTGGACGCGCCTGCCCCTCATGGCAGTTTACGCGGTGATCTTCAACAAGATGATCGGTGGCGTGACCGGTATCTACCTGTCCGACGTTCCGGCAGACCAGTTCTTCCACGGCAGCATGTTCGTGGTGGCGCACTTCCACTACATGTTGATGGGGGCGGGCCTCTTCGGGGCGATGGCGGGTATCGCGTTCTACTTCCCGAAGATGACCGGCCACATCCTGGACGAACGGATGGGATCCATCGGCCTGTGGACCGCATTCGCCGGATTCCAACTCACCTTCGGCTCGATGTTCGTCGCAGGCCTGCAGGGCCAACCGCGCCGCGTGCTGCAGTTCGACAACTTGTTCAACATCTCGAACTGGCTGTCCACTATCGGTGCATACACCATCGGCATCGGCATGCTGATCTTCCTCGCCGCGATCATCTTCTCCTGGCGCAACGGCAAGGTCGCGAGCGGTAACCCGTGGGCGTCGAAGTCCTTGGAGTGGCAGACCCCCACACCTGTGCCCCTGGAGAACTTCACAGTGCTTCCCGTGGTCACCGAACGGCCCTACGACTACGGCGTACCCGATCCGTACGCCACGGCTCAGAAAACTTCCTCGGATAAGGCGGGTGTCCAGTGAGCGACACCGTGAACCCCGCCCCGGTCTCTCCCACGACGGGGGAGCCCGTTCAGGTCGTCGCAGCCCGTAATCGACTGGGCATCTACTTCCTCATCGTCATCGACTTCATGGGCACGATGGCGCTGATCATCAGTTATGCGTATCTCTGGTCCTTGAACGTAAATAACGGATGGGCGCCTCCGGGGTCGCAGTTCACCGCCTTCATGAGCAATGGTCCCGCCCCCTCGGCCACGGGCACCTCGTTCGCCGCGGACTGGCCGTTCTGGGTCATCACGTTCGCCGTGCTCGTGACGTGCGCGCTGACCTGGTGGTCCTATCGACTCACTCGGCGTGGTGACCAGGCGGTCGCCACCGCCGTCGGTGCAGCCGCGATCGTGGTGGCGATCGCCACCCTTGTCGCCCAGTGGTGGCAGATCTCGACACTTCCCTTCGGTGCCGCCAACGGTACGTACGCGTCCGCCGTGCTCATCCTGCTAAGCGGCAACATCGTGCATTTGTTGGTCGTGATCTTCCTGCTGCTCGGGATCACCAACCGGGTGCGTATGGGTCTCATCTCCCGCAGCAACCCGTGGCAGTCGCAGTTCGTGTCGATCTGGATCACCTGGATCGCCATCGCGTTCATTCTTGGGGCGTTCGTGACCTCCACCATGAAGGTGAGTCCCAACGACAATCCGACGCGATTCGGAGGGTTTGAGCCACGGACGTCGCAGCCGAGCCCGGCGGCATCAGCGTCCCCCAGTGCCTCTCCCTCGCCATCTGCCTCGCCATCTGCTTCACCCTCGCCCAGTTCTTGATGCGCCCGAAGATCGCCCTGGGCATCTGGGCGGGGATCCCGGTGATGCTCCTCGTGCTCGCCACGTTGGATGCGCTGAAACCGGCCGATATTCCCGGCCTGCCGCAGGCCCCGATCGCGACCCTGTGGGCGCTTCCTCTCGACCTCTTCCTCCGGGACCTCGCGATGGCGCTGACGCTCGGGTTCCTGTTGGTCGGCGGGTTGCTGGCAAATTCACCCTCACCGCGCATGCTGCAACTGGCGAGCCTCTTCGCGGGTGCGTGGTGGTTCCTGCTCGTCCTTCAGATCCCGCTGACGGTGTCCGAGGTGCTCGCTCTTCCACTCGCCGGATCCCTCAATCCCACGATCGTGGAGTCATTGCTGTCGCAGACGACATTGGGTCAGGTGATCGTGATCCAACTCGCGCTCGTCGGCGCGGTGGCGCTGCTGGCGTGGACCACGCGTGGTCGGATTCCCCTTGTCATCGTCGGACTGATCGCTGCGAGTGCGGCGTTCATGCCGGGTTTCTCCGGCCACTCGGCCATGTCCGGTGGCCACACCTCAGCAACCGTGAGCCTTGGACTCCACCTCGTCGTGGTGGGAATGTGGGTTGGAGGCGTCGTAGCACTTGCTGCATTGGCCAGCGTGGACCCGGGCAAGGCCGATGTCGCCATTCGAAGATTTAGTGCCTGCGCACTGGTCTGCGTGATCATCCTCGCCGAGACGGGACTGCTCAGTGCCTCGCTGCGGATGGACTCGCTCGCCGAATTGGTCACGAGCCAATACGGCGCGATCGTCCTCGCGAAGTCGCTCGTGCTCGTGATCCTGATCGGGTTTGGGTGGAAACATCGCCAATTACTGCGCGCACTCGCCGCGGGCTCCGCTCCGCCGAATTCCGCTGCCTATTTCCTACGCCTGATCGGATTCGAAGTGGCATGGATGTCGGTGGCTATTGGTCTCGCTGTTGCCCTGAGTCGCACCTCACCCCCCGGTGAGATCCCGGGAGATGTGGTGGCCCCCGGGGTTCTCGTTCTCCTCGGAGTGGCCCTGCCGGCGTGGGCCGTGATGTGGCTCGGCGAACGAGCAACGCGTTTCACGCGCTTCCTGCCTGACTATCCCGAGGCGGTCGCGGTGGGTGCGCTTGCTCTGACGGCTGTGGCGGCCCTGGCCATGCCCGAACTCGGTCTGCTCGCGTTGCTGGGATGTGTGGTCGTCACAGGCGCAGGGTGGTGCGCGATCGCGATCGCCGCACGCTCAAGAAGCATCACGGCGATCGCCATTCTCATGGTGGGGTGGCCGATCTTGATCTGGTGGTCGCTGCGTGGCACTCCACTCGAATCGACGTCGGGCACTTGGGTCGTCGTGCTCCTCGCCGAGGGTCTTCTCGTTCTGCTGGCGATGTCGCTTCGACCTACCCGGAGGACGCGTGCGTCGGTGATCGTCGAAGATGTTGCGGTATGAGTGACGAGAGCCGGCGTAAACTCAAGGACTTCTGGCAGCTTCACATCCCACTCGTCCTGGTGCTCACCCTCTGCACGTTCGCCACCATCGTGGAGGTGCGTAGAGCAGGGGAGGGCGTCGACCGAGCTTTCGTCTACTCATTCCAGTGGCCACTTATCGGCGTGTTCGCCGTCGTGGTGTGGAACCACTATCGCAGGCACGGAAACCTCACGAAGTGGTTCACCGACCGCTATCGGAATCGCATCGACCAGTACCAACGAGAGGACGCCGCACCTGATGCGGAGAACCTCGATGCTGACGCAATCGCATGGCAGGAGCATGTGCGGGAGCTGCGGCTCAAGGATCCTCCGGGAGGGCCTCCAAGTGCGGATCGCTAGGTGGGCAGCTGTGAGCCTGGCGCTTTTCGTTGTCGCTGGCTGCTCGGACCCGCTGGCGCAGCAGGTCGGGAGCACAGCCCAGCCGCGCGATCTTCCCGCCGTCGTGGTCACTGCACAGGACGACGGTTCGGTCATCGAACTCGCCTTCGGCCAGTCCGTGATCCTCGGGGACCTCGGTGTTCCGACGGAAGAGGTCTACATCGAATCCGATGACACCGCCATCGTGTATCCCGTTCAGCCGAGCGAAGGACAAGGAGCGGCAGGCCTCGTCGCGGTTGGTGAGGGAGTCTCACGGGTCACAGTGTGGGAGTCCTTCCCGACAACGGAGGGGCAGCTGCCGCTTGTGACTATTCAGGTGCGGGTGGTCCAGCGCCCCGATTCCCCGTAGAGGGGACAGCTATCCATTTCCCGACTGTTCACTCAGGGTTTCTTGTTGCGGCCCTCGTCGGGGTGGAGTCTCCTCGGGAGTGAGGCACCATGGACACGGATCCATCGTTCGATTACATGCCACGTGAGCACCAACTGAAGATGCATGACTCATCGCTTAGGCTTCAACGTGAGTTCCTCGGTGTGTACGACAAGGAAACCATCAATAGATTTCTGCGAACTTCCTACGACGAATTCTCCGTAGGCGCGGAGAGCGATGTGTATGCCACGACATTCGCCGAGAGATTCGCAATGGCCCGCCTACGAGCCATGCGCGCCATGGAGACCCGCAATGAGCGCGACGTTCCCATCGTTCTCGTCATCAGTGAGCATGATTCGGCTCGCGCTCAGATAGCCCTTGGTTATCTCAGGAATCTCCTCGGGGATAGCGCGATTATCTGGAGCGGTGGCCGGAATCCCGATCCTGTGCTGAATCATGATGCTGTTCTGGTCATGGCGGAGGATGGAGTCGACATTTCCGGCGCGCAGCCCAAGCGCTGGAATAACGAAATCATCAGAGCTGCGGACATCGTGGTCAACATTGGGGATCACGAGGCCGTACCCGTTTTCTCGGGGCGTCGCCACGTGGACTGGGAGATCAGTGACCCCGGAGCAGATCCCGTTCTGATTCGCGCGGCCAGAGACGAGATCAAGCGCCGTGCCCAGGAGCTCGCCGGGGAGATCGTCGTAGTCGCCCAATCGAACGGCTGACCCGCGGCGGTACGGGGGTCACCGGGAACGTGAGCGGGTGCGCACGTAGTCGGTGATAACGTAGTCGCCGAGACGTTCGGTGGTGGGTGTGAGCACCCGACCACCGTTTCTCCGAGCCATGGTGTCCAGGAACCGAGCGAGTCGGGGTTCGTCTCCGAGACGGAACCACGTGATCGGCACCTTGCGCCGTGTCATCGCATCAACCTGCGCAACCGTGTGGGTGATGGTCTCGTGGGTGGGCGGCCAATCGAACCACCAACCACCATCGGGGCTCAGGTGTGCGGTTGGTTCGCCATCGGTTACCACCATGACGATCCGCTGTGAACCAGGGTGGGTGTCCAGGAATCGACCGGCCAGAAGCAGAGCATGCTGCAAGTTCGTTCCCTGGATGTCACCCGCGCGCAAGTCGGGAATCTCCATGGGATCGACAATCCTGGCCAGGTTGGCGAATCCGATGACCTGAAGTGCATCGAGCGGGAAATTCGTGGCAGTCAGGGAATGCAGGGCTAATGCCATCGTCTTCGCGGCGCTCCAGGTGTCGTTGATCACCATAGAAAAGGACTGGTCGATGAGCAGCGCCACGGCTGCTCGGGTGACAGTCTCGGTCTCAGCAACCTCAAAGTCATCCGGATGCAGTGCTGCACTCTGGCCGGTGCCCAGTCGACGCCGCACGGCGTTCTGCACCGTCTGGACCGCATCGATGGATTCCTCGTCACCGAACCGCCATGGTCGGTGCGTCCCAGTGCGCTCACCGGCTGCGCCTGTGCGGTGCATGCCATGGTCGCCGCGGGTCTCTCCGTTGATCTGATCGAAAACCGCGCGCAGGGCTGTCTGACCAATCCGACGAATCGCCTTGGGGCTCAGCCGCAGCGTGTCTCCCTCTCCCATGAGGAACCCTTGGTCGGCCAACTCACGTTGCATGCGTTGGAGCGCGTCGAGTTCATCGCGGGCGCTACGACCAAGGGCGCGTTCCAGGGCGGCGGGGTCGATCTGGTCGAGGTCGACCAGGTCATCGGCATCGGTGAGTTGGCTGGCCAGTTCCTCGAGGTCGGCCATCTCGGCAAGGGCAGAGGTGGCGTCGGGGAGACCGAGTGAACCCTCGCCGTTTAGGGCAGGTCCTCTGCCCCGGGCAAGGTCCGGGCGCAGCGCACCGAGGTTGTCCTGCAGCCGCGCCATCTGCTCCTGAAGACCGAGGTCACCGAGGGCTTGTTGCATCGCGTCGGCGAGTTGGGCCCGCTGATCTGGAGTCATCGAGGCAAGCATCCGCTCCAAGGCGGCCGACCTTCGCGCGAGATCATCGATAATTTCATCGAGGGTTTCGGGAGCGTCGGGGAAGAAGTCCCGGTGCCGGTTGATGAAGTCCCGATAGTCATCGTCCGTGGCTGTGCCGTTCCGGTGTGCCTCGAGCAGGTCATTGAGGTCAGACATCATCTCGCGCAGCGCGGCTTGCGCGGCAGGATCAGCGAGGTCGGTAACGGATTTAGTCAGTCCGGCGAATTGTTGATCGATCACGTCCCGTCGCAGCCGATCGTTCATCCGGTCGAAGATCTCTTGAGCCTCGGGGGATCGCCACGGGTACCCGCTCAATTCGCGCATCGCACGTGGCACATCATCGGGGAGTGCATCGAGCATCGCCTCGGC
>VGCC01000039.1 GCA_016870195.1 Actinomycetota bacterium | reverse complement strand
GACTTCGCGGAGGGGTCGGACGGGTAGTCCGGCCCCTCTGTCGTATCCCACGACTTCGGATGTGAACGCACCGACACCCAATCGAACGGCATCGACGAGGTCGACGACATCATCGACGTCCCGATGTAGGCGCGACCACGCGAGGGGATCGTCGCCCGGCCCAGCTTTGAGTTCCTGCGCTCCGTCTTCGATATGTCGAGCGCGGGAGCGCTCACCGAAATGGGTATGTACCCGTCCGTGCGCGGTGAGCCACATGGTGGATCCCGTTCCGTGTGCGTCCGAGACGAAGTGTGGGGCGCCCCCGCATCGACCCAGCACCATCGTCAGGTCCGAGGGGACGAGTGTCGGCAGGTCCCCGAGGACAACGATGCAGGATGCGAACGTCCGCTGCGCGGCCCCACGATCGATAGCCGCGTTAAGGTCACCAGCATCTCGATCATCGACGATCGTGCACCCCCAGGGTTCAAAGTCGCTGCGCACGCCATCATCGTGCGTGATCACGAGCAGTTCCACGATGCCCGGGCAAGCACGGAGTGCGGCAACAGTGTCGAGTGCCATGGCGCGTGCCAGCCCTGGGAGTCCGAGCCGCGACTTCCCTGATTCCCACCCGCGGATGGGTACGAGCGCTGACCATTCTTCCACACCGGCATCCAACACTCTCGGGGCTACTCTTGCCGGATGGCCGGGCGGGTGCGTCGACGCTGGCATCTCGGCTGGGGGTATCGCCTCGCCGTGTTCCTCCTGTGGCCGCTCCTGACGCTCTTGACGAAACGCGAGTGGACGGGAACAGGGAACCTCAACACCGATGAGGGCGGAATCATCGTGGCGGGGAACCACATTTCCTGGTTCGACCCCTTCACCATTGCGCATGTGCTCTGGAACAATGATCGTCCCCCTCGTTTCCTTGCCAAGGAGGCGGTCTTCCGGATTCCCGTGGTCGGGAAGGTCATCACGAGCGCCGGTCAGATCCCGGTCTATCGGGAGACGAGCGAGGCGGTCGCCGCGGTGCGTGACGCCATCGATGCCGTGCAACGCGGTGAGTGCGTGGTGGTGTACCCCGAAGGGACCTTGACCCGTGATCCCGACTTGTGGCCGATGGTGGGCAAGACGGGTGCAGCCCGCATCGCCTTGGCAACACGTCGGCCCCTCATCCCGGTGGCGCAATGGGGCGCGCAGGACGTGATCGGTCCCTACCGCAAGGAGTTCCGGATCCTCCCGCGGAAGACGATCCGCGTGGCTGTTGGCCATCCGGTCGATCTGTCGGACCTCTATGGCCGCCCCCTGGACTCTGACACACTCCGGGAGGCGACCGCCCGCATCATGGCTGCGATCACGAGTCTCCTGGCGGGGATACGTGACAGGGTTCCTCCCTCGGAGCCGATGCTGTTCCGGCTTCCGCGAAAGGAGGGCACGTGAGGGTTGCGGTCATGGGATCGGGAGCGTGGGGAACCGCGTTCGCCCTCGTGATGGCGAATGCGGGGCACGACGTGGTGATCTGGGCGCGGGAGCCGCGCGTGGCAGACCAGATCAACACGATGCATCAGAATCGCGCCTATCACCCTGGCGTCGAGCTGCCGGCGAGCGTGTCCGCAACGAACGACGCGGTCAGCGCATTGGCGGATGTCCAGATCGTCGCCATGGTGTTACCCGCGCAGGATCTTCGAGCGAATCTCGAGGAATGGGGCGAGTGCATCCCAAATGATGCTCAGGTCATCAGCCTCATCAAGGGCATCGAGTTGGGGACGACGCTGCGGATGAGCCAGGTGATCGAGCAAGTGACGTCGATCGATGCGCGTCGGGTCGCGGCGCTCTCCGGTCCCAACCTGGCATCCGAGATCGTGGCCCGGCAACCGACCGCGACCACAATCGCCTGCGTGGATGAGCAGTCCGCGCGATTCCTCCAGCAGGCGTGCAGCAGTGATTTCTTCCGCCCGTACTGGACCACCGATGTCGTCGGCACCGAAATCGGCGGTGCGGTCAAGAACGTCATAGCGCTGGCCAACGGCATCGCGGTCGGGATGGGTCTGGGGGAGAACTCGCAGGCATCTCTTATGACCCGCGGCCTGGCGGAAATGGCTCGCCTCGGTGTCGCACTTGGTGCCGATCCCTTGACCTTCCAGGGTCTGGCCGGCGTCGGCGACCTCGTTGCGACCTGTCAGTCACCGCTCTCGCGCAACCGGACGTTTGGCGAGAACCTGGGGAAAGGTCTCACGGTGGAAGAGACCATCGCCATCACCCGGCAGACTTGCGAGGCGTACAAGAGTTGCACTCCGATCGCGGAGTTGGCCCGTGCCCACGGGGTGGAGATGCCGATCACCGAACAGATCGTCCAGGTGCTTCACCACGGACAGTCGCCTCATGCGATCGCAGCGGCCTTCATGGCTCGTGATCCACGCGGTGAGTCGGAACGGCTCTGATCAGCGAGTCGAGAGAATCGTTGACAGGTCGGTCCACAGGTCATCGACATCCTCAATTCCCACCGAGAGTCGAACAAGATTCTCCGGCACTCCGACGCTTTCGAGAGGCCAGCGTCGACGCCGTTCGATGAGCGACTCCACTCCTCCCAGGCTGGTCGCGTACGTCCACACTTCCGCGCGCGCGCACATCGCGTCGATGACGTCGGGAGGGGAATCCACTTCGATCGCGATGAGGGAACCCCAGCCCGGATAGCGGATGCGTGAGATTCCCGGCGCATTCCGTAGTCGAGTCACAAGTTCCTGCGCGGATGCCTCGGCGCGATCCATGCGGATCGCGAGCGTGCGCAGGCCGCGCAATGCCAGAAATGAGTCGAAGGCACTCGGTGCCGCACCCAGGAGAACCCTGCGCGTTCGAAGTGCCTCGGCCATATCATCATCGGAGACCACCACTGCGCCGAGAAGCAGGTCGGAGTGGCCGCTGATCGCTTTGGTGACGCTATGCAGTACGGCGTCGGCGCCGAGCTCAAGTGGGCGCTGCCGAGCCGGCGTGGCGAACGTGTTGTCGATAACCGACCGAGCGCCCACCGAACGCGCGTGGTCGAGGATGGCCGGAAGGTCTGCAACTTCCAGGAGAGGATTGGTCGGGCTCTCGAGCCACAGGGTCGGCGTCCCTGCAATGGTGCTCGCGGCGTCGAGCGCGGCAAACACCGCGTCGGTGTCGTCGATCCCGACCTGCGTCAATCGGATCGTCCCTCGTCCATGCAATTCCTCGAGTCGCACTCGAACGCCGGTGTAGGTGGCGCTCGAGGCGACCACGGAACCGCCGGGTGGGATGAGGTCCATGAGGGCGTTTGCGGCCGCCATCCCCGAGGAGTAGACCACCGCGTGCCGACCCGACTCGAGGGCCGCGAGTGCGGTCTCCAGGGCCTCCGATGTCGGGGCAGCCTCGCGGGCGTATTCCATGACGCCGCCCGCGTAGAAGGAACTCGCCGGGACGATGGGTGCGTTCAAGGGGCTGTCGGGAATCCGTGCTGGACGTCCTGCAGCGACCGCCTTCGTGGACCAGGCACGTGACGTCGAATCGACCATGGCTGCAGGCTACTGACGAGTGTTGCCCTTGGCGCTAGCGTGCCCTCGTGGGGTCACCGCGAGTTGCCGTGCTGTTCGGCGGTGCCAGTAGTGAACACGCAATCTCGTGCATCAGTGGCGGAGCGGTCATCACCGCGCTCCGCGAGGCCGGGTTCACTGTCATCCCGATCGTCATCTCGCCACGGGGCGCATGGTCCCTCTTTGAAGGCTCCGTGGAAGACCTGACGCTCCGCGACGGCGCCCTCCCATCGATCGTGCTCGGGAATGCCGACGTGACCGTTGCGCTCGACTGGGACTCACCGGGAATGATCATTCGTGGGGATCACGTCCCTGTCGACGCCGTGTTTCCCGTTCTTCATGGACCGTGGGGCGAGGACGGGACGGTCCAGGGTCTCTTGGAGGTCGCCGGTATTCCGTACGTCGGGTCGGGCGTGCTCGCGTCGGCAGCCGCGATGGACAAGATCACCATGAAGCGACTCCTGCGTGATGCCGGTCTTCCCGTCGGTGCCTGGCAGTCGTTGGGCATTGGCGAGTCCGGCGCGGACATCCGACTGGACCTGCCGGTATTCGTCAAGCCGTCGCGTGCCGGGTCCTCGCGAGGAATCACGCGCGTGACACGACGCGAGGACCTCGAGACTGCAATCCGAGATGCGCGTGAGCACGATCCTCGTGTCATGGTCGAGGCAGCCATCACGAGTTGTCGCGAGATTGAGTGTGCTGTGCGCGAAGTCGGCACCGGGGACGTCGAGGCAAGTTGTTGCGCCGAGATCGTCGTTGACGCGGCTCACGACTTCTACGACTTTGAGGCGAAGTACATCGAGACCGGCGTCGAACTTCGTGTCCCCGTGGAGTTGTCCAGAGATATTCAGGAGCGGATCCGCGATCTTGCTCTACGCTCATTCGATACCCTCGGGTGCGCCGGACTCGCGCGCGTGGACTTCTTTCTGCAAGGCGACGGAGACATTCTGGTCAACGAGGTCAACACGATGCCCGGCTTCACTCCGATATCTATGTTCCCACGTATGTGGGAGGCAAGTGGAGTTTCCTACCCCGAGCTCGTGCGAGGCCTCGTCGAGCGTGCGATCACGGCGGGGACTGGGCTGCGCTGAGACCTGCCAACCCGGTGAGCAGGAACTCGGTCACCGAGGGGACGCAATCCTCATCCTGATCGTGCGTTCGGGCGATGGCAACGACGGCGCCTGTCACGAGGCGCGCGGCTAACGTCGGTTCGACTACTCCGGCAGATGCGAGTGCATAGGAGAGCTCACGTGCGGGACCCTGATGGAGTCGGGAGATCTGCTCTCCGGTGAGCCCTTTCCGTGGCGCGTCCTCAGCGACGGCGCGAAGAGAAGTCCTGACGAAGACCCGAACGATGTCGGCGACATCCCCCGCTTCCGTCATCGCGAGGGCAACCATGGAGGTCCAACGCTCGGCTTGACGATCGACGAGTTCTCCCAAGAGCTCTGCGCTCGAGTGGAAGTACTCATATGCCGCGGGACGCGAGATTCCTGCTGCCACGGCAGCGGCAGACATGGTCACTGCCGCGTCCCCGCCGATGCGGTGAAGATCGCCTGCCGCGCTCACGAGAGCCATGCGTCGAAGATCGCGATTCTCCGCGACAGAGGCGGCCTGGATACGAGGCATGACCTGATCCTGGCACTCAGGACCGAGACGTGGTCTCGAGGATGCTTTGTGAGAGATCGATCAGGACGTTGACCTCGGGGGCGTACTCCCGAGGAACGGTGACTTCGACGCCAGGTGTGCGATCGATGGTGGTGAAGAGGGTGCCATTGGACAGGGGCTCCGCGAACCATGTGACGGATTCGACCTCGATCACCGCGCTGGTGGGGACGAAGGCCTCGGGGGCTGAGACCCCGCAGCGCACGACAATCGGTGGATCTCCCCAGGCGGCCGCCGATGCGCTGGAGGGAATCGTTTCGCGGAGCCGCTCGTCGACGACGACAACTGGCACAACGGACACGAAGGGATCGCACGCGGGGTTGGACGGGGTTCCGGTGACATCGACGGGGCGGGCGCACGCGGTCAATCCGAGCGCGAGGAGGACGAGGGCCGACCTCACAGGTGAACGACTGGGCAGGTCAGTGTCCTGGTGATCCCGGGAACCGCTTGAATCTTGGCGACGACCAATTGTCCTAGCTCGTCGATGGTGCGGGCTTCGGATCGCACGATGACGTCGTAGGGACCGGTGACATCCTCAGCAAGGGTCACACCGGGAATCTCGCGAATTGCATGAACGACGGATGCGGCTTTCCCGACCTCGGTCTGAATCAGTACGTAGGCTTGCACGGACATGCCAGGACTCTATTGTCCAGTGAGGAATTGCGCCATGAGTAGCAATCCGGTCACCGTGGCCGACGTAGGAGAGTTCGGCCTCATTGCGCGGATCACCGAGAGTCTTGGCATGCCGCGCGACGTCCTCATCGGTCCGGGCGACGATGCGGCGGAAGTCGCAACCGGGGAATCCGTTCTCATCACCGTCGATGTCCTGGTGGAGGGGCGGCATTTTCGTCGGGATTGGTGCAGTGCGGTCGAGGTTGGGAGAAGGGCCGCCGCGGCGTCGCTTGCGGATATCGCCGCGATGGGCGGAGCACCGTCGGCGGTTGTCGTGGGCTTCGGGGCGCCTCCGGATCTCCCCGCGTCTTGGGCACAGCAGTGCTCCGCGGGGATAGTCGAGGAGTGCGGCCGCGCCGGAGCTGCCCTCGTCGGAGGCGATGTGACCGCGGCCGATCAGGTGATTGTTTCTGTCACGGCGATCGGCAACCCCCCTGAAACCGGAGCGGTGCTGCGCTCGGGTGCCCAACCGGGTGACGTCGTTGCTCTCCACGGGCGCGTGGGATGGGCTGCGGCGGGCCTCGCGGTTCTCAGTAGGGGTTTTCGAGCTCCCAAGGTTCTCGTCGACGCCTATCGATTCCCGGAGATCGACTACCGTCAGGGTGCACGAGCCGCCGCGCGGGGTGCACACGCCATGGTTGATGTGAGCGATGGTCTCGTTGCGGATGCGCGTCACATCGCGGAAGCCTCGGGAGTCGCGATCAGCCTCGACCCCGAATCGATCCCAGTCCCCGATCCCATCGCCACCGCGGCGTCGGCCTACAACGTCGACCCTCGTGAGTGGATGTTGACGGGGGGTGACGACCACGCCCTGCTTGCTTGCTTCCCAGATAGGAAGTCGATCCCCAAGGGTTGGAGCATCATCGGTTCGGTCGAGCAGGGGGAACCTGGGGTGTACATCAACGGACACCGCGTCACCCGCCAGGGTGGACACACCCACTTCGGTTAGGCGCGAACGGCCTTCCCGGCCTTGATGCACGAAGTGCACACGTTGAGCCGGCGAGGCGTGGCCCCAACGATCGCGCGCACGGTCTGGATATTCGGATTCCAGCGACGCTTGGTGCGGCGATGCGAGTGGGAGATGTTGTGACCGAAGCCTGGGCCTTTGCCGCAGACGTCGCAGGTGGCTGCCACGGGAACTCCTCGACTCGTGAAGGGGCCCCAAGGGTAGCCCAGGGCCGCCGACCCCCCAAATCGGAGGTAGCGTCGGGCCGTGATGACGGGAGCCACGCTGCGCGGCTGGCTCCTCGAGGCCCGGGACTCCCTCGATCGCTCCAAGGACGTGATCGATGCGTTGAATGTCTTCCCCGTGCCCGACGGGGATACCGGCACCAACCTTCTGCTCACCCTCGAGGCGGCGTGTGCCGAGGTCGAGGCGTGCGCAGACCCGGACTTGGCGCCTGTGGCCGAAGCCGCCGCACGGGGAGCCCTGCTCGGTGCGCGGGGGAACTCCGGGGTCATCGTCTCCCAGATCTTGCGAGGGGTGGGTCGCGCACTCAGTGACTCCACGAGGGTCGATGGCGGGGCGATCGCTCGTGCCCTGCGCTTGGGCGCCGACCAGGCCTACCGCGCGGTCGCCCGCCCCGTCGAGGGGACGATCCTGACGGTGATCCGTGAAGCGGCGGAAGCGGCCGAGCGTGCGGTCGAGTCGGGCGCCGCCGAGGTGTCGCAGGTGCTTGACGCCTCACGCAGTGCGGCCATGGAAGCGCTCGAACGAACCCCGCAGATGCTCGAAGTGCTTCGCCGCGCCGGTGTCGTCGATGCGGGAGGGCAGGGACTCGTCGTGATCCTCGACGCCTGGGCTCGGGTTGCCGGAGTGGCGGGTGCCGAGCTGGTCCTCGTCCGGACAGCAGCCAGCTATCTCACTCGTGAATCCTCGTCTATCGATGCCCACGAAGTGATGTACCTCCTCGAAGGCAACCGCGCGTCCGCCGATCAGCTGCGAGAAGAACTCGATCGCCTCGGTACGAGTGTCGTCGTCGTGGGGGATGATGATCTCTGGAACGTTCACGTGCATACGGAGGATGCGGGGGCGGCCATCGAGGCGGGTCTGCGCCTCGGGAGGCCCCATCGCGTGCGCATTGTGCATCTGGGGTCGCGCGACCATGTGACGGTGAGTGAGCGTGGAGTCGTCGTCGTGACCCATGGTTCGGACATCGAAAGACTCGTCCGGGACGCTGGTGGGATCCCGATTAGTGCGGCTCCACGTGAGGCGCCGCCCACTCGTATGTTCATCGAGGCGATCGAGGAGGCTCGCGCGTCGGGGGTCATCGTCCTGCCGAGCGATACCGATTGCATCGCTGTCGCTGGCCTTGCGGCGGACCTCGCTCGGGAGATGGGCTACCGGGTAGTCGTCATACCCACTCGATCCATCGTGCAATCCCTCGCTGCCCTTGCCGTGCATGACTCGTCGGTCGCATTCGATGACGACGTCGTGACGATGACTCGTGCCGCAGGTGCGACACGTTACGCAGCGGTCACTATCGCCAGTCGAGATGCCCTCACGATGGCGGGACCATGCCGAACAGGTGATGTGCTGGGCGTCGTCGGCGGGGAGATCGCCCATGTCGGGGGAGAGCTGGTTCCCGTCTGCCAAGCCATGGTGAACGATTTGATCGCTGCCGACGGCTCGTTGATCACATTGGTCACCGGGTCCGACGCTCGACCCGGGGACGTCGAGGCGCTGACATCGTGGCTGGGACGGGCGCATCCCACTATTGAGGTCGTGGTGCAGCCGGGAGGCCAGCCACTGTGGCCCTTCATCATCGGTGTCGAATGACATGCAGGAGTTCGTGGACCAACCGCTCTCCGTAGTCATTGGTGGAAAGTCGGCGAAGGCACTCGACGATGTGCTCGAGATTTCGACGGTGGGTGATCTCCTTCGCCACTATCCGCGTCGCTATGCGGAGCAGGGACGGCTCACCGGATTGGACTCCGTTTTCGATGGGGAGAACGTCACGGTCGTTGCTGAGATCGCGGATGTGACGACCCGCCGCATGCGGAACAAGCGCGGATCTATCCTCGAGGCACGAGTAACCGATGGCCAGGAGAGTCTTCGTCTCACGTTCTTTAATCAAGCGTGGCGCGAGCGGGACTTGCGCGTCGGACGAAGTGGTCTCTTCTCCGGCACGATCTCGACTTTCCGCGGCACGCGCCAACTCGCTCACCCCCGGTACCTTCTCTTCCCCGATGGAGTGCACGACGATCCCGAAGCCGCCGAGGCATTCGCGTCCACGCTGATCCCGGTGTATCCCGCGAGCGCGCGCGTCACCACGTGGGAGATCGCGCGGGCGGTCAGGGTGATCCTCGACACGCTCCCCGACCTCGACGATCCGCTTCCCGAGGATCTCCGTCGAGAGCGTGACCTCGTGGATCTGCGGACCGCACTCATCGGAATCCATCGGCCGACGTCGCTCCGCGATGCGGAGGCGGCTCGGGACCGCCTCACCTTCGAGGAGGCCCTGCTCCTGCAGGCTGCGGTCGTCCGTCGCCGCGCTGCGAGGGATCGGTGGACGGCGACCCCCCGGCGCGGGGGCACGGGCGGCCTGCTCGAGCGCTTCGATGCCTCCCTTCCCTTCGACCTTACGTCCGGGCAGCGCGCAGTCGGGAGCGAGGTAGCGACGGACCTCGCTCGGACGCACCCCATGCAGCGCCTCCTCCAAGGGGATGTCGGCAGTGGCAAGACGGTTGTGGCTCTCAGGGCGATGCTGGCTGTCGTCGATTCCGGGGGCCAGGCTGCCTTGCTTG
>VGCC01000038.1 GCA_016870195.1 Actinomycetota bacterium | reverse complement strand
CATCGACTCTTGCATCTCGGCTAGGCGGATGAGGAATCGGCCGTAGGCGTCGCACGTGTCGGTGGTGGGGACGTCGAACTCGTAAGTCTCGTAGCCGCAGTAGGGCTGGGACTTGCGCAGGTCATGCGGTAAACCGGTGGAGCGCAGGATCGGACCGGTGATGCCGAGAGCCATGCACCCGGTGAGGTCCAGGTACCCGACGTTGACCGTGCGTCCCATCCAGATGGTGTTGTCGACGAGCAGATCCGCGGTGTCCTTCAGCCGCTTCTTGAGCAGCGGAAGGGTCTCCCGGATCTTCTCCTCTGCACCGGCGGGGAGATCCTGCGCAACACCACCGGGGCGCACGTAGGCGCTGTTCATCCGGAGACCGGTGACCATCTCGAAGAGGTCGAGGACCAACTCGCGCTCGCGGAAACCAAAGGTCATCGCGGTCAGGGCACCGAGTTCCATGCCACCTGTGGCCAGGGCAACGAGGTGCGAGGAGATTCGATTTAGTTCCATCATCATCACGCGAATGACATTGGCCCGCTCGGGGATCTGGTCGGTGATCCCGAGCAACCTCTCCACCCCGAGGCAGTAGGCGGTTTCGTTGAAGAACGGGCTGAGGTAGTCCATGCGCGTGACGAAGGTGACGCCCTGCACCCAGGAGCGGTACTCGAGGTTCTTCTCGATGCCGGTATGCAGGTAGCCGATGCCGCAGGTGGCTTCGGTGACCGATTCACCCTCGAGTTCGAGGATCAGGCGCAGCACTCCGTGGGTGGACGGATGCTGCGGGCCCATGTTGACCACGATGCGCTCGGTCTCACCCTCGGGTGCGGCCTCGATGGTGTCCCAATCGCCACCGGTCACGGTGTAGACGGTGCCCTCGGTTGTCTCGTACGACCCGGCGTAGGGATCGTCGACGTCCTGGGAGGTGAAGGTGATGTCGGCCATCAGGTGTACGCCCTCCGCTGATCCGGCGGTGGGATGGTGGCGCCCTTGTATTCCACCGGGATGCCACCGAGCGGATAGTCCTTGCGCTGCGGGTGGCCGACCCAGTCGTCGGGCATCTCGATGCGCGTCAGTGCCGGATGGCCGTCGAACACGATGCCGAAGAAGTCCCAGGTCTCGCGCTCGTGCCAGTCATTGGACGGATAAAGCGCGACGATCGATGGAATGTGCGGATCGGAGTCGGGGGCGGACACCTCAACGCGGAGACGACGGTTGTGCGTGACCGACAGGAAGGGATAGACCGCGTGCAGTTCACGGCCCTCTTCCAGCGGATAGTGCACACCACTCACGCCCATGCACATCTCGAATCGCAGACCCGGTTCATCGCGCAGGGTGCGGACGAATTCCACGAGGTGCTCGCGCCGCACATGGAAGGTGATCTCGCCGCGATCCACCACGACCTTCTCGATCGCACTGTGCGCCGGGAGGCCGCGGGCGGCGAGAGAGAGCTCTAGTTCGTCGGCGAGGGCATCGAATCCGTCGCCGTACGGCCGCGTCGAGGGTCCGGGCATGAGGACCGGTGCGACCAGGCCTCCGAATCCGCTGGTATCGCCGGAACCGGCGACACCAAATGCTCCCCGGTGAACTGCGACGAGGTCGATGGACTGCACACCATCGGGGACGATGTCGGTCATCGCAGCAGACCCTTCATCTCCAGGGTCGCAGGAGCGGCGAGCGCGAGCTGCTCTTCCTGGATGATCTCGGCGCGACGGTTGGCACCGAGCTTCATGTCCTGGATCTGATCGTGGATCGTCAGGATCGCGTCGATCAGCATCTCCGGACGCGGGGGGCACCCCGGGAGATAGACGTCGACCGGGACCACGTGGTCGACTCCTTGGACGACCGCGTAGTTGTTGAACATGCCTCCGCTGGATGCGCAGGCACCCATGGCGAGCACCCACTTGGGGTTGGGCATCTGGTCGTAGATCTGCCGCAGGATCGGGGCCATTTTCTGACTGACGCGTCCAGCCACGATCATCAGATCGGCTTGGCGCGGCGAGGCGCGGAACACCTCCATGCCAAAGCGAGCGATGTCGTACCGCGGACCACCCGTCGCCATCATCTCGATGGCGCAGCAGGCGAGGCCGAAGGTTGCGGGCCACAGCGATCCCTTGCGTGCGTATCCCGCGACCTTCTCAACTGTGGTCAGCAAGACACCGGAGGGCAGTTTCTCTTCAAGACCCATGTCAGTCCCATTCCAATCCGCCGCGGCGCCACTCGTAGATGTAGGGCACGGCGAGGTTGACGAGGAAGAGCACGATCGCGACGAGTCCGAAGACCTCGAGTTGATCTGCGGCAACGGCCCAGGGATAGAGGAAGACCAATTCGATATCGAAGATGATGAACATCATCGCGGTGAGGTAGTACTTCACCGGGAAACGTCCGCCGCCCATCGGTTGCGGTGTGGCCTCGATCCCGCACTCGTACGCATCCACCTTCGCGCGGTTGTACCGCTTGGGGCCGGTGAAGGTCGCGAGGATGACCGAGAATGCGGCGAACCCGAATGCGAGAAGCCCGAGGACCAGGATCGGCGTGTAGACGTTCACCGCCCGTGGGACCCCTCTCGTGATGGAAGGCCGCTTGAGCACTTGTGAAACTCTTCACGACCACACGAAGCATATCCACCCGAGCCGCGCGACGACGGAACCTTCCGAGAGTTCACCGGGGCGCGATCCCCCGGTGCAGGGCGACGATCCCCCCGCTGAGATTGCGGTACTCGACCCCTGTCCACCCGGCCCGGGCGATGTCGGCGGCGAGTTCCTCCTGGTCGGGCCAGGCGCGGATCGATTCGGCCAGATAGAGATAGGCGTCGGGGTTCGAGGACGTCTTCGCGGCGATGGTCGGGAGCGCCTTCATCAGGTATTCGTCGTACACGGTCCGGAACGGCGCCCAGGTGGGGTGGGAGAACTCACAGACGACGAGCCGACCCCCGGGGCGAGTCACCCGGCGCATCTCCCGCAGCCCGGCGGCGCGGTCCTGGATGTTGCGCAGACCGAAGGAGATCGTGACCGCGTCGAATGCGCCGTCTGTGAAGGGGAGGTGCATGCCATCCCCGGCAACGAAGGACAACTGCGTGAGCCGCGTGTGGCCGACCATCAGCATCCCGAGCGAGAAGTCGCAGGGGACAACGAAGGCTCCGGCGTCCGCGAGGGGTACCGACGATGTGCCGGTCCCGGCGGCGAGGTCGAGGATGCGCATCCCCGGTGCAGGTTCTACGGCGCGGACGACGGCACGACGCCAGGTGCGGGTCTGACCGAGGGAAAGGATGTCGTTCGTGAGGTCGTAGCGGCTCGCCACGTCGTCAAACATCGCCGCAACCTCGCTCGGCGACTTGTCCAATCCCGCTCTGCTCACCGGTCAACTCTCGCAGACGGGCGCCGCTGCTCGACTGCCCCTACCCTTGTGTGGTGACGCAACCCCAGGTGCACGCGGCACCGCGCACACCATTGCGCGTGACCACGACTCCGCTCCCCCGCGTGGACAACCTGCTGGCACTCCTTCCACCAGAGGAGTCCGCAGCATGGGTGCGTCGTGGTGAGGGACTCGTCGGTTGGGGCGTGGCCGCGCGCTTGCAGGTGCGCGGTGACGAGCGATTCTCCGGCACGCAACGTTGGTGGAGCGATCTACTTGCGCACCTGACCATCGAGGATTCGGTCAGCCTCCCCGGCACCGGGCCGGTGGCGTTCGCATCCTTCGCCTTCGATGCCCGTCAACCCTCGGAGATCGTCGTCCCCCGCATCGTCATCGGCATGCGCTCCGGTCAAGCGTGGGTGACCGCGCTCGATGCGCCAGTCCCCACCGATCCACCGCTGAGCTCGGTGCCCGATGCCCCCACCACCGTGCGGTGGTCTGAGGGTTCACGCTCACCTCTGGCCTGGCAACAGTCAGTTGCGCAGGCGCTCGCGCGCATCGAACGGGGAGAGTTGGACAAGGTCGTTCTGGCCCGCGACGTGATCGCCCATGTATCGGGCTCACTCGATGTGCGTTACCTTCTCCAGCGTTTGGCCGCGCACTATCCGAGTTGCTGGACCTTCCACGTTGCCGGACTCGTGGGCGCGACACCGGAGCTGCTGGTGCGGCGCACCGGCGACCTCGTCACATCGCGCGTCCTCGCCGGAACCGTGCGCACGTTCGGTGACGCAGATGCCGACCAGGGTATGGCGCAAGCACTGCTGGGCAGCGGCAAGGACCTCGAGGAGCACGAGTACGCGGTGCGCTCCGTCGCCCGCGCACTCGCGACGCATTGCACCGATCTCGAGGTTCCCGAACATCCGCGCGTTCTGGAACTGGCGAATGTGCAGCACCTGGCCACGGATGTCACCGGTCGCCTGGCCGACACCGCATCCGTCCTGTCCCTGGTGGCGTCCTTGCATCCCACCGCCGCGGTCTGTGGCACACCCACGGAGCGCGCTTTCTCGGTCATCGCGGAACTTGAGGGAATGGACCGTGGCCGCTACGCCGGTCCGGTGGGATGGTTCGACGCCCACGGCGACGGGGAGTTTGGTATCGCACTGCGCTGCGCCGAGATCGACGCCTCCGAGGGAACCGTGCGGGCATTCGCCGGGTGCGGCATTGTCACCGGATCCGAGCCGGAGAAGGAACTCGCAGAGTCCAACGCGAAACTCGTGCCGATTCGCGATGCACTCGAGGCTAACTCGTAGCGAGCGCCGCGCCCACCGCGTCGTCGATATCGCGAAGTATCCGCGCCTCTGCTGCGCGATCGACCGTTCGCGCGACGATCACATGGGTTCCCGTACCGATCCGCGACGCGATCGCGTCCTGGAGTTCGCCGACGCCACGCACTTCCACACTCGGGACGCCCATCGCACTCGCGACGTTGCGCAGCGAAATACCCAGTGGCACACCGAAGACCCGCTCGAACTCCGACTCGAATGCCTCCTGCTCGAGGGTCGAGAAGATCCCGCCCCCGTCGTTGTCGATCACCACGATCACGAGATCGGGACGCTCCTCGTCATCGGGGACGAGCAGGCCGTTGCTGTCGTAGAGGAAAGCCTGATCCCCCATGAGGGCGATCGCCGCGCCGGCGAGTCCGGCTTGCAATGCCGACGCCGCACCCCACGCGGTGCTGACACTGCCATCGATACCGGAGGTCCCACGGTTGCCGATCACCATGGACTCTTGGGCCGCGGTTCCAGCGAAGGAACTGACGTGACGCACGGTGAGAGACGCCCCGAGGAAGAGCAATCCGTTCTCGGGAGCGAGGGACGCAACCACCCGCGCAACGTGCATTCCGGTGAGCTCATCCTTCGCGGAGACCAACACGGTCTCTACCGCTGCGGCCGCGAGCACATCCGCGGTCTGCCACGCCGGGAACCAGGTGTCGTCCACCGTGAAGTCCTCCGGCGGCATCGGAACGGATGCCACGACGAGGTCCGCGGTGCGGGTGGGATCGGGCCACTCGGCACTCGGGTCCACGGCGATGTGCATTCCGGCGCGTTCGATGAGACGTGAGATCGATCGGTGCAGTCCCACCCGACCGACGGTGATGACGAGATCCGGGGTGTGGCGATCCAGGAAGTGCGCGTGCGCGCAGATCAACGGACCGTGGGACAACGCGGTGGTGCACCCACCCGCATTGCCACTCGGTTCGCTGATGATCGGCCAACCCAGTGCATCCCCGAGCTCATCCACGAGTTCGACCACGTCGTCCACGTGATCCCCGACGATGATCACCCCGCGTGCGGGCACCACGGCTTCCTCGTCGAGCATCTGCACAACATCATCGAGCGGTGTGCTCATGCCGGCCATCAACCGCGCATCGGCGGTCCATGGGCGACCCTCCGGACGTCCGGAGAGGTCCTCCACCCACGGGGTGTCGTCATCCGGGACCAGCGGTGCATCGAACGGGATGTTGACGTGCACGGGTCCGGGGACCACGACATCGGTGGCGATCGCCACGCTGCGGGAGACGGTCGACCTCCAGTACGCCACCTGACCGCTGTCCCGATGCGCCACGGCCATGTCGATCGCCGCCCGCGGGTACTCCCCGAAGATGCCGGGCTGACGAATGGTCTGGTTTGCACCGACATCGCGCAGCCGCGGCGGCCTGTCCGCGGTCAGTACCAGCATGGGGACACGCGAATAGTGCGCCTCGATCACCGCGGGCAACAGGTTGGCCACCGCCGTCCCGCTCGTTGTGATCACTGCTGCGGGTACGCCGGTGACTTTGCCGATGCCCAGGGCCACGAACCCCGCGACGCGTTCATCAATGCGCACGTGCAGGCGCAGATCCCCACGTTCCTCCGCAGCGGCGCACGCGAGGGCCAGCGGCGCAGAGCGTGACCCAGGTGCCAACACAACGTCCGTGACACCACACCGCAGCAACTCGTCGACGATCACGAGTGCTTGCGCGGTGGACGGGTTCACGGGCCCCAGCCTGTCACGTGCGCAACCATCTCTCCACCGCGCGATCGGCGCCCGCATGCCATGCACGCTTCAAGCGCGACCACCAGTACGGAACGCGATCCGTAGGCACCGCGTCACGGGCCACGAGAAGTCGATCGAGATCCGGCGCAGGGTGCACCACGGGGAGGCTGCCGCGGCGCGGGACCAATGTCTGCTCCACGAGATCGGTGGCAAGTAGCCGTCCGGTCCCCACACCGCTCGCCAGCGGAAGGTCCGGCCACGCACCGGCGAAGGCGAGTGGCGTCGCGAGTCCGATCGAGGTGTCCAGTGATCCGCTCACCACGATCGGCACGCCGAGTGATTCGGCCACTCGCATGCTCGCCGTGACACCCCCCAGGGTCGAGGGCTTGATCACGGCATAGTCAGCGGCTTCCTTCACCGAGACCGCCTGTGGGTCACTTGCAAGCCGCACGCATTCGTCAACCGCAATCGGAATACTCACGACACGACGCACCTCGGCGATGTCTTCCAGTGAGGCGCAGGGCTGTTCGACGAGTTCGATCCCATATGCCCCGAGTCGCCGCAGCGCACGGATCGCCTGCTCGGGGCTCCACGCACCGTTCGCGTCGAGGCGGATTGCGCCACCGCCGGTGACATCGAGGGCATCGCGCACCGCCACGACTCGCGCCTCATCGTCGGCAAGTTCTACAGAGCCGACCTTCACCTTGATTACGGTGCATCCAGACTCCGCGATTGCTTCCCGCGCCATCAACCCGGCCGTCGAGGCGTCGACCCCGGGAATGATCGCGTTGGCGGTCACCGCACTGCGCGCCAGTGCCGGCCACGGGGCATACGCGGCCTCCACCGCACTCACCAGCCACCGTGCCGCGCGTGCATCCGAGTAGTCGTCGAAGGGCGCGAACTCCCCCCACCCCCGGGGTCCCTGGATGACCATTCCCTCGCGCACCGTGACGCCGCGGAAAGGAACGCGCAGGGTCACGGCGAAGGGCATCGCCGACGCGCGTAGCGCCTCGAACGTCACGGACGCCGTGGGAACTGTCCGAAGTCCGGCTGACGCTTCTCCTTATATGCGTCACGTCCCTCCTGCGCCTCTTCGGTCATGTAGAACAGCAGGGTCGCGTCACCCGCAAGTTGTTGAACCCCCGCAAGACCATCGTCAGCCGCATTGTGCGAGGCCTTGAGCATGCGCAGCGCCAACGGTGAGAGGTCCAGCATCTGTCGCGCCCACCGCACGGTCTCGATCTCCAGGTCCTCGATGGGCACGACAGCATTGACCAAGCCCCAGTCATAAGCCTGTTCGGCGCCGTACTGGTTGCACGTGTACCAGACCTCGCGGGAGCGCTTCTGTCCGATGGTCCTCGCCAGCAGCCCTGAGCCGTAGCCGCCATCGAAGGAGCCGACCCGCGGCCCGGTCTGACCGAAGCGTGCGTTGTCCGCCGCGATCGACAGGTCGCAGACCACGTGCAACACATGGCCACCGCCGATGGCGTAACCCGCGATCATCGCGATCACCGGCTTGGGTGTGCGGCGGATCTGGATCTGCAGATCCAGGACATTGAGCCGCCCGATCCCCTTGCGGGCGATTTCATCGTCGCCGATGTAGCCGTCGTCTCCGCGAATCACCTGGTCACCGCCGGAGCAGAACGCCCAATCCCCCTGGCCGGTAAGGATGATCACACCGACACCGTCGTCATCGCGTGCGCGGTTGAACGCATCCGCGAGTTCGAACAGGGTCTGCGGGCGGAACGCGTTGCGCTTCTGCGGTCGGTCGATCGTGATCTTCGCGATGCCGTCACTGGTCTCGTAGCGGATATCGCGATAGTCGCCCTCGGACGTCCACGCGCACGCCGGTGTGATCGACGAGTGCGCCGGGTCGTCGAGGGCGGGGGAACCCTCGGGGACGACGGGGGGAAGCACGTATCGGGTCCGAGTGTCCATATCCGCACGCTACCGCCAGCACCTACGCTCGCACGGTGAGCCTGATTCCGGGACCGCGCCCCGTGCACGTGATGCAGTCCCCCATCGACGCGGGCTCCGCACCAGACGTCCTCGCGGCGCTCGCGCGGGCACTCGATGGCTCCGGCCCATGCATCTGCATCGGGTCCGCGGCCCCCGCGGACACGGTTGCGTCGGAGATCGCCGTGATCCTGCATACATCCGGTTCGACGGGGCGGCCGCGCCCGGTCGGGCTGACCGCAGCACAGCTGACCGCCCTCACGTCACATGTCCACGACGGCGTCACGCCGCAGTGGATCTCCAGCCTGCCGTGGTCCGCCGCGGGTGGACTCAACGTCGCGGTGCGCAGTCTTGCGACACCGCACGGGTTGATCCTCGTCCCACCGAGTCACCCATTCGATCCGCACACGATCCTCGATGCCCTGGCCACGGCGGCCGGCCCGGTCTTCCTCTCCCTTGTCCCGATGCAGCTGTCGCGGATCCTCGATACGAATCCGCAGGCCCTCGCCCACTGCCACCGGATCCTCATCGGTGGTGCGTCGATGTCGACGATGCTGCGCGAGCGCAGCGCTCACCTCCCGATCGTGCAGACGTATGGCATGACCGAAACCGCGGGCGGCTGCGTCTTCAATGGAACTCCGGCACCAGGTGTCGGCATCGACATCGACGACGGGCGCGTGGTGGTGACCGGCGTCACCGTCGCGGCTGGATACCTCGACACCGATCAGGAATTCCATGGCCGGTTCGCCACCCAGGACCTCGGGACCTTCGACGACGGCCGACTCACGGTGACCGGACGCATCGACGACGTCGTGCTGGTGCGTGGCACGAACGTGTCACTCTCGGCTGTCGCCGATGCCCTCGGCACCTCGGATGCGTGCGTCGTCGCACTCCCCGACGATGTCGACGGTGCGGTCATCTGCGCAGCCTTCACGGGAATGACGGATGCACAGGTAGAGACGCACCTCGACGCAGTCGTCGCGCGCTTGGGACACTCGGCACGTCCACGTCGCACCCGCATCGTCGCGTCGCTGCCCCTGCTCCACACCGGGAAGATCGACCGCCACGCCGTACAGCGGATGTTCGAGGAGGGTCGATGACCAGCGCGGCGATGTGGGTTGCCGGTGCGCGTCCGCGGACTCTGCCCGCGGCGGTCAGTCCCGTGGTGGTCGGCACCGGCCTTGCGATCGCCGCGGGATCATTCGTGGCGCCGCGCGCACTCCTCGCCCTCGTCGTGGCCGTCGCCCTGCAGGTGGGGGTGAACTACGCCAACGATTACAGCGACGGCATCCGCGGCACAGACGATTCCCGCGTGGGACCGATCCGACTCGTCGGCCAGGGGTTGGCCCGCCCCGGATCAGTGCGAGCCGCAGCATTCCTGTGCTTCCTCATCGCGGCACTCGCGGGACTCGGACTCGTCGTCCTCACCGGCGAATGGTGGCTCGTCGCGGTGGGTCTCGCGTCGATCGCCGCAGCGTGGCTCTACACCGGGGGTCCGCGACCGTATGGATACCTCGGCCTCGGCGAAGTATTCGTTCTCGTCTTCTTCGGGATCGTCCCCGTCATGGGCACCGCCT
>VGCC01000037.1 GCA_016870195.1 Actinomycetota bacterium | reverse complement strand
TGGCGGCCGCTGTTGATGGGTATAACAAGTTCGTCGGCTCGGTGGATAGTCGCGTGATGGTGCAGGCGCGCAAGTTGCAGGAAATGGGAGTGGAGCCGAGCGCGGATCTGTCCGTGCCGGACGAGTTGCCGTTGGATCTGCGGGAGTCGCGGGCGATCGAGAAGGACTAGTGGCCTTCGCTTTCGAAGTCGAGTGCGTAGCGGATCAGGTTGGCATCGTCGTAGGCACGACCGGCGAAGGTGAGGCCGACGGGCATATGAATGTCCTCGGTGATGCCCATCGGGATGGTGATGGTGGGGACTCCCATATGGCGCAGGGCGTAGTTGCCGTGGGAGAACAGCACTCCGTTGCGCCAAGCGATATCCGCTGATTCTTCGTTAGTGTCCGCGTCCGCTGGTCCGATGTCCGCGTTGGCGGGGAAAGCGATCGCGTCGAATCCGTTGTCATCCATCCACTTCTCGAGGTAGGTGATGCGGATCTGCTCGAGTGCTCGTAGGCCTTGGGCGAAGTCGGGGTAGGTGGTGGGGTCTGTGAGTCCTTGCTTGGCGAGGTTGACGACCGCTGTGTATCGGTCCTCGTACTCCTCGACCTCGGTATAGCGGTCGGGAAGTGCGTTGGGGGGAGTGGGGAAGATCAGGTCCGGGTTCGCGTGGGCGAGGTCGGGGTAGTTCGGGTCGGCGTTGTCCTTGAGGAAGTCATCCCAGCCGTAGGCGAGGAGTTCGTTGAACTCCCAGGTGAGCCATCCCTCGGGCAGGAGCCCGAGTCGGTCGAGTTGCTCACCTGCGGGTTCGTCGCCCTCGTAGGCGGTGATGAGGGGGAAGTCGGTCTCGATCAGTTCCGCCCCCAGGCGGGTGAGCCGCTCAGCGGCTTTGTGCCAAAGCTCCTGGATCGAGGGGCGGGTGGGGATCTCGGGTTCATCACCTTTATATAGGCGTGCGTACATGCGGGGGACCGCGATGCGTGCGCCCGTGAGTGCTTGGGGTGCGTGGGCAGCGAGGGCGCTCCAGGTGTGGGGTGAGGTTCGGGCGTTTTTGGTTTTGGTGAGGTCGATGACCTGTTGGGTGCGCCAGAGGTCGCCGCGGGTGTTCGGGTCTGGTGCGGTGAGGACGTCGAGCAGGGGGAGCAGATCGGTGACGGTGCGGGTGTAGGGGGTGACGACGTCGCGCAGGGCGAACAGTGGCCAGATGCCGGTGAGTGAGATCAGTCCGCGTGAGGGCGTGAAGGTGACCAGGGAGTTGTTGGAGGCGGGGGAGCGACCAGAGGACACGGTCTCGGTGCCGAGGGAGAAGGCGCAGAGGTTCGCGGCGACCGCGACGGCGGAGCCTTGGGAGGAGCCGGATCCGAAGGCGGCGGCGAGGTAGTTGGGGTTGTAGGGGGATTCGGCGCGGCCGTAGAGACCGCGTTGCATGCCGCCGTCGGCCATGGGTGGCATGTTCGTCTTGCCGAGGAGGACGGCACCTGCTTGTTTGAGTTGTTGGACGGTGAATGCGTCGCTGGTGGCGATGAGGTTCTCGAATGCGGGGGAGCCGGCGGCGACGGTGAGGCCTTTGACGCGGTAGTTGTCCTTGACGGTGAACGGGATACCGTCGAG
The DNA here is from genome assembly GCA_016870195.1 of Actinomycetota bacterium. Taxonomy (GTDB): domain Bacteria; phylum Actinomycetota; class Actinomycetes; order S36-B12; family S36-B12; genus VGCC01. The sequence goes on along the minus strand of VGCC01000037.1, from coordinate 8,639 downwards.
GATGCCGAGGCTCTGGTTGTTCCGGCGTCGTTCGTCGGATGCTTCGGCTTCTGCTTGTGCGTGGGGGTTGATGATCGGGACCGCGTGGAGGTGGGTGCGGTCGATGGTAGCGATGCGGTCGAGGTAGTAGGTGGTGAGTTGGACGGAGGTCATCTGTCCGGTGGCGAGGGCGTGGTGGAGGTCAGCAATACTGGCGTCGTCGATCTGTCCGCCGTCGATCATGGTGCCTGGATGCTAAGGGTTAGGCGTCGTGTCGATCGACCTTGCCGAGGATGAGTCCCTCGCGGAGGGCATAGGAGGCTGCGGCCGCGCGGTTGGGTGCCTGGATCTTGTCGAGGATGTGTTCCACGTGGGTGGCGACGGTGCGTTGGGTGACGACGAGGGCCTCGCCGATTTCGTTGTTGGATAGTCCCTCGGCGGCGAGGGTGAGAACCTCGAGCTCGCGGCGGGTGAGTGGTCCGAGGTCGATGGTGTCGAGGCTGACGAGGGTGGTGATGGATTCCTCGGCGGTGCAGGGCAGGACGCGTACGCGGAAGAACTCGCTGTCGGTGGGCCAGACGAAGGAGGACCAGGACTTCATGCGCGCGGACTTACGCGCCACGGAGAACAGTTCGGTGTCTTCCTGGAGCAGGTCGTGCTTGGGGACACCGGGCAGGGCAATCGGGTGACCGTGGGCGTCGAGGCCCACCGCCATGGCCGATGTTCCCAGCAGTGAGGTGACCCAGCCGCGTGAGCGAAGCGGGTCGGCCATGTTGCCGAGGGCCGTGCACAGTTGGGTGAGGATGTCCTTGGCGATGTCGCTGGGGTGTTGCGGGTCGGTGGTCGAGAGGTTGAGGACGCCCACGAACCTGCCGTCGGAGGTGCGCAGGCACATGGTGAGCCCCTCGCGGTAACCGGCGGGGAGCAGCACGTCGGAGACCGCCCAGTTGTCGAGCGGATCACCGGGCAGGTCTTTCATGCGGGTGGGTCGGCCGGTGTCCGGGAGGTCGAGGTACTCCACGAGCCGGAAGAACTCGTCGCTATGGAGGTTGTCGAGGACTTCGGTGGCGTAGCCGTGGGAGGCCAGCATCATCGGGGCCTGGGTGAAGGGATGGAGGGCGATGATCTCGGCCGCCTCGATCGGGATGATCGACTCGAGTTCCGTCAGGACCGCGGCGGCTCCGGCTTGGGCGGAGGTGTGGTCTGAGGCGACGGCGGCCAGGGACCCGGCCGCGCGCAGGGCAGAAGAAAGGTCGGTCGCCACGGGGGGATCGTGGCATGCGGGTGGGCCTTTCGGGGCCGAATGACCCGGTTCTTTACCACTCTGGGATCAAATATCGGCAGATCTACCGATAGCCGGATTCGGCTGGGACTGGTGGGGTCGATGTACTGGGCGGACAGAGCCCTGTTGTGTCATGGAGGCCACATGAAGAGAACTCGACTGATGGCTGCCGCCGGCTCCGTAGCGGTGCTGTCCTTGGTCTTGAGCGCCTGCAGCTCCTCCGATTCCGGAGAAGCCGCAAGCGAGACGACAGCGGCGGAGACCGCTGCAGAGGAACCCGCCTCTGAGGAGGCCGCCCCGGCCGAAGCCAGCGGCGATCCCATTGTGATCGGCTTGCCGATCGCCCAGTCCGGCCCGGCGGGCATCGCGGACCACGCGGACTGCCTCAACGGCGCCACCCTGGCGAAGGATCAGATCAACGCCGCAGGTGGTCTGAACGGACGTCCCATCGAGTTCAGCGTCACGGACATCGACATCCTCACCCCCGAGGGCATCACCGCTGGCTACCAAAAGCTGACCGGCGAGGGTGTGTCGGCTCTGGTGAGCCCGTTCGTGATCATCCCGCCGCCGGCGTTGGATGCGGCCGCTGCATACGGCGCGCCGTACATGAGCGGTGACACGAACATCGATGCCCAGAAGATCCGGTCCTCGGATCCGGCCAAGTACGGTAACTACTTCGTCGATCCCCCGGAGACCTACTACGGCTCGGGCTTCGTGACGTTCCTGACGAACCTGGCTGACTCGGGTGCGTGGACACCGAAGAACAACAAGGTGGACATCATCCGTGGCGACACGGCATACAACCAGAACATCGCCCAGGCCACGGTGGACGCCATCGAGGCATCGGGTGGCAAGTGGCAGCTCGGTGAGGTCATCGACATCACCGCCGGCACCAAGGACTGGTCACCGGTGCTGCAGAAGCTCGCCGCCAATGATCCCGGCGTGATCATGGTCGATCACTGGATCGGCGCGGAGCTCGCGTCGTTCTCGCAGCAGTTCGCCGCCGCACCGGTTGACGGTTCGCTGGTGTATCTGCAGTACGGACCGTCGCAGCCTGAGTACCTCGACATCGCGGGTGATTCCGCCGAGGGCTTCGTCTGGGGCACCGTGATCGGTACGGGCAACACCAGCGCGGAGGACAAGGCCTTCCGCGAGGCGTACCACGCAGCCACCGGCACGAACGATGTGACGATGGGCATGGTGTACCCAGCCTGGTGCTACGACATGGTCAACGTCCTGGCGAACGCCTGGAAGAACGTCGATCCGGCGGACTTCGCCGCGGTGAACGCGTTCATCGCAGCGAACCCGACCCAGGGTGTGTCGGGCTACCTCAACTTCGCCAACGGAGTTGTGCCGAGCTACCCGAATGACGTCGCCAGCGCAGCTGAAGGCGTCAGTCACTACTTCTACCAGGTTCAAGGTGGTCGCCACACGGTCATCGAGCCTGCCGACGATGCCGAGGCACCATTCATCCCGCCACCGTGGATGCAGTAATCATCCGGTAGGAGAACTGAATGGCGCTCCTGGCCTGCTCCGAGATCACCCTTGAGCTCGGCGGTCGCCGCATCCTCGAGGGTGTGTCCCTCGAAGTTGAGCAGGCGGAGGTTGTCGGTCTTGCCGGCCCCAATGGGGCCGGCAAGACCAGCCTCTTCGAAGTCCTCTCTGGCCGCCAACTGCGGCACGGAGGGGACGTCGTCTTTTCCGGTGAGTCCGTTGCGAAGTTGCCGATGCGCGAGCGGGTGGCGCGCGGGTTGGTGCGCAGCTACCAGCGACCCATCGTTCCGGCCGGGTTGACGGTCGCCGAAACCCTGAAAGCCGCGCGCAAGGCCTATAAGCCTTACCCCTCCCGGCTGCAGTTGGAGTGGGCAACCGAGTTCGTGCACATGCGGGCGTCGTTGCACCAGCCCACCGGATCCCTGGAGACCCTGGAGCGCCGCAAGCTGATGTTGGCGAGTCTGCTGCTGCGCTCACCGCGCATCGTGTTGCTCGATGAGCCGGCATCGGGGTTGACCGGCTCCGAGATCGACGAGATCGACCTGATCGTGCGCAATCTGTCCCAGGAGTATGGGATCGCGGTGCTGCTGATCGAGCACCGCTTGGAACTTCTGGCGATGGTCGCCTCGCGGGTGTTGGTCCTCGACGTCGGGCAGGTGATCGCGGAAGGTCCCCCCGAGAAGGTGTTCCTCGAGCCGCAGGTCCGCCAGGCGTACTTCGATGTTCCGATCACCGGGGAAGTCGTGGCGTAATGGCCATCCTTGAGATCGAAGGTTTGTCCGCGGGATATGGGCCCGTGCGTGTGCTCCACGATCTGTCGTTGACCATCGAACCCGGCGAGCGATTGGGCCTCGTCGGACTCAACGGGCACGGCAAGACCACGTTCTTGAGCGCCATCGTCGGCTTGACCGGGTGGCAGGATGGATCGGTGCTGTTCCGCGGGGAACAGATCGGTGGTCGTCGCACCCACGGCATGGGCCGTAAGACTCCGCAGATCGTGCGCCGGGGGATCGCGCTCGCCCCCCAGGGCGATGCAATTTTCCCTGGATTGTCGGTGCGCGAGAACCTCGACTCCGGCGCGTACACCGGAGCCACCTGGCGTTCGCGTCGTAAGCGGCGCGAGCGGATCTTGGAAGTGTTCCCGCCGTTGGCACCGCTGCTCGGCCAGACCGCGGGCACCCTCTCCGGGGGTGAGCGCCGCATGGTCAGCGTGGGCCGGGCGTTGATGTCGGATGCATCGCTCTATCTGGTGGACGAGCCGTCGTTGGGATTGGCGCCGAAAATCTCGTTGAACCTCGTTGCGGCGCTCTTGGAAATTGACCTGGGTGATGGCGCGATGATCATCGCCGAGCAGAACCTGCCATTGATTGAAGGCCGTGTGGACCGCGTGCTGGGCATGCACGCGGGTGACTTGAAACTCGACGTCGGCGAAGCGCTGGGCGACGTGCCACCGGCAGCGGGGGTGCACCTGTGATCGAGGTGGTGATCAGCGCACTGGTGCTCGCGTCGATGTATGGCCTGATCGCGATCGGCATCTCCCTGACCTGGGCCAGCATCGGCATGCTCAACCTGGCCCAGGGATTCATCTTCACCGCCGGCGGTTACACCGCGTGGCTGTATGCGCAGTATGCAGAGGGGTGGGGCCTGGAGGGCGTGGGTCTCTCCGCGGGCGTGTTGATCTTCGGAATGCTCGGATCGGCGCTGGCAGGATTGTTCGTCGGTGCGATCGCGTTCCTGCCCTTGCAGGACCGGGATAACTTCCGAACCCGCAGCCTGATCGCAACGCTTGCCATCTCGCTGATCGGCACGCAGATCTGGTTGATCCTGTTCGGCCCGCAGAACAAGCCGTTGCCCCCGGTATTCGGCGAGGGCCGCATCGAGATCGGTCCCGCGGGCATGTCGTACCAGCAGTTGGGCACGATCATCGTGGCCTCGGTGATGCTGGCCCTCGTGATCCTGTGGATGCGCAGCAGCCGGCGCGGCCTGCAGATGCGCGCGATGATGATGGATCCGCTCGGTGCCGCGGTGGTCGGGGTGTCGGTGCGCAGCACCGGCATGCGGGTGTTGGCGATCAGCGGGGCGCTGACCGGGTTGTCCTCGGTGCTGCTGGCGCAGGTGTTCTTCGTCAGCCCCACATCCGGTGTGCAGCCGCTGACTACCGGGTTGATCATCTCGCTGGCCGGTGGCCTGGGATCCATCCCGGGAACGGTGGCCGCGGCGGGCTTGATCGGCCTGGCCGAGGCGTTGACCGCCCGCTACCTGCAGCAGTCGTTGGTGCCCTTCGTGCTGTTCGCGATCGTGGTGTTGATCTTGATCTTCCGGCCGCGCGGCCTCGGTGGTCTGCTGGAGGACGTCCGTGAGTGAGACACCCCGCCTCGTCGGCCGTCGGGCATGGCGCCCGCACTGGCCGGTCAACAGCACGCGCGTGTTCAAGCGGCGCCGCTGGCCCGGCACCAAGCGCTCGATGCTGAAGCTCTCCGGCCGCTACAACCCCAAGACCCTGCGCCGAGAGATGGTGCTCACCGACAAGAAGCCGCTGTTCTGGTCGGTGGGTTTGTTGGCGCTATTGCTGCTGCCCCTCGGAATCGCATCCGAGCGGTTCTTCACCATGTTCGGGATCATCTGCATCTACGCCGCCATCAACGTGATGTGGACGCTGATCATCGGCACCGCGGGACTGCAGTCCTTCGCCACGTTGGCCACCGTGGGTGTCGGTGCATACGGAGCCGGGTACCTCTCGGTCACCTACGCCATCCCGTGGCCGCTGATGCTGCTCGTGGGCGCGGTGCTCGGTGGTCTGATGGGCTGGATCATCTCCCTGCCCGCGCGCAGGTTGGACGGCCTGTATTACGCGCTGCTCACCCTGGGTCTGTCAGAGTTCATGCGCAACTTCGTCACCCAGTCCGATGAGCTGGGCGGGAAGTTCAACGGTGCGCTGTTCGGGGTGGGCCGGATCATCCCCTCGGACCTGCTCACCACGCGCCTGGGTCAGTCGCTGTTGTATTTGACCGCGTTCATCGCGCTGCTTATCGCGCTGGCGGTGTACCGGTGGGTGAACGGTGGGCGCACCGGGATCCTGCTGCGCGCGGCGGCCACGTCCAAGGAGGATGAGGCGTTCGCCTCGGCTCTGGGCATAGACTTCAACAAGGAACGCACCCGGGTGTTCATCATCGCTTCGGCGATGCTCGGCTTCCTCGGCGCGTTCTACGCCACCTATATCGGGGGCACGTCGCTGCAGCTCTTCAGCCTGGAACTGCTGCTGCTCCTACTCGCGATGATCGTGATCGGCGGGTTGGGCCGGGCCGAGGGTGCCGTGGTGGGAACCGTGATCGTCGTAGGCATCACCCAGTGGTTCACCGACTGGGGTCCCTGGCGCATCGTGCTCGTCGGGGTGTTGGCCTTGGCTTCTGTGCTGTTCACCCGCAACGGCCTGTTCGGGCTCAAGGCGCAGATCGAGGAGATCCGCGACCGGCGCAAGGCGCTCTACCGGGCGGGTATCACCAGCAGGTATGCCGAGTTCCTTCCGCAGCAGGCTCCGGAGATCCACGACAAGTCCGCGATCGTCGGCCGGGTGTTCGAGCGGTCGCTGCGCGATCGGTTGCGGTCCTGGATCAGCCCGGAGCTCATCGCCGAGCACGAGGCCAAGCCGCTGGGGCAGCACTCGGATCGCCTCGAGCGCATGCTCAATTACTTCCGCAAGGCACCCATCCCGGACAAGTACGTGGTGTATTGCGAAGTCCCGTTCGAGTCCTACCGCGTGGTGGCCCTCAGTGGCCTGCCGGGTGTGCCGCCACGCATCGTCGATGACAAGAAATATGCGAGCCTGGACGAGGCGTACCACGCCGTCTTCCTGCGCCGCGTCAATGATCTGAGAGCACACTGAGGGATCGGAGAAACCATGGCAAAGATCGCACTCACCGGATACACCGACAAGATCAGTGTCGCCCCGGGGGAATCGGTTGACTTCAAAGTCAGCGCCGACAACGCGGCCACCGCGCACGTGGAGATCGTGCGGATCATCCACGGTGACGAGCACCCCGATGGGCCCGGCTACCTCGAGGAGACCGTCGCCTCCAACTGTGCCGGTGACCACCCCGTGCGCAAGCAGTTCGTGGATGTCGGTAACGCCGTGGTCGTCGAGGACCCCTCCGGTCGGCTGGCCGGCGGGGGCGCGATGACCCTGTGGGCGTACGTCTTCCCCACCACCCCTACCAAGGGCCGTCAGGTGATCCTCGGCCGGTTCGCCCTGCACGAGAACGCGGGCTATGCGATGGGGATCGACGGCGAGGGTCGGTTGTCCTTCTGGGTCGGCGACGGCACCGATACCGACGAGATCGTCTCCCCGGTCCCGATGGTCCACCACACCTGGTACTTCGTCGCCGCGTCCTATGACCCGAAGTCCGGGGACGCCACGTTGATCCAGGAAGCGGTGGTCAACCCCTACAACGGACGGCTGGGCAAGGTGGCGCCGTTCGACCACTACTCGATAGTCGAGCAGAAGTTGCGCGTGAAGCCTGCGGTGGCATCCAGTCCGTTCCTGTGGGGGGCGGCGCAGAACTCCGCGCCCGTGCGCGGACTTTTCAAGGAATTCCTCTACAACGGCAAGATCGACCGGGCGGGCGTCCTCGACCGGGCACTGTCGGTGGACGGGCTGAAGGAACTCGCCCGCGGTGGAGGCAGTGGCGGGGACATCGCACGCTGGGACACCACTGCCGGATACGGGGAATCCGGTATCGACGATGTCGTCCGTGATGTCTCGGGCAACGGGCTCGACGGAGTGGGTATCCAGCGGCCGGTGCGCGCGATGACCGGCTACAACTGGAGCGGCAAGCACGATGACTGGCGGGTGGCCCCGGGGGAGTACGGCGGTATCGCCTTCCACGACGACGCGGTGATGGACTGTGAGTGGGAGACCACGTTCACCTGGAACGTGCCGGCGGGAACTCGCAGCGGTGCCTACGCGGCGCGTGTGACCTCGGGGGATGCGGAGGATCACATCCCGTTCTTTGTGCGCCCGGCATCCCCCGCCGCACCGATTCTGTTCCTGATGCCGACAAACTCGTACCTGGCGTACGCGAACGAAATGATCGTGCATCACGTGCCGGTGGGTCAGGCGATCCTGTCCCACCCGGCGGTGCTGACCGAGGCCGAAGCCGACTACTACCAGGATCCGAAGTTCGGTCGGTCCACCTACGACCACCACTCCGATGGTGCGGGCGTCTGCTTCGCCTCCTGGAAGCGGCCGATCCTGAACATGCGGCCCAAGTGGCGCTCCTCGGCGATCGGCACGGTCTGGCAGTACCCGCGTGACCTGTCCCTGATCGCGTGGCTGGAAAAGAAGGGGTACTCCTACGACGTCGCGACCGATCATGATCTCGAACGTGAGGGACTTGACCTGCTTAGCCAGTACTCGGTGGTGTTGACCGGATCGCACCCGGAGTACTGGAGCGAGCAGAGCCTGAACAACCTCGAGGACTACATCGCCGGCGGTGGTCGGTTGATGTATCTCGGTGGCAACGGTTTCTACTGGGTGATCTCCTACCGCGACGGTGAGCCGGAGTTGATGGAGGTGCGCAAGGGTGAGGCCGGCATGCGCGCCTGGCAGGCCGAACCCGGCGAGTACTACCACCAGACGTCTGCCGAGCGCGGAGGGATTTGGCGCAACCGCGCCCGGCCCCCGCAGAAGCTCACCGGTGTCGGGTTCACCACGCAGGGCTTCGACGAATGTCACCCGTACCGCCGGATGCCCGACAGCTACCACAAGTCAGTGTCCTGGATCTTCGACGGCGTCGAGGGGGAGGTGTTCGGTGACTTTGGTCTGGCCCTCGGTGGTGCGGCCGGATTGGAAACCGAGCGCTACGACCTGGAGTTGGGTACACCCCCG
>VGCC01000036.1 GCA_016870195.1 Actinomycetota bacterium | reverse complement strand
AAGTGGGCAAAACCGACGGTGGTCTTCGGTGGAGAAACCGACTCCCATCGGACAGACGTGGACTTCCTCGGGTGGCGGACGTTTGCCCGGTCGCGAGCCTGAGCCGAGGCCTGGGACTGGGCGTTATATATTGAATCAGCGTTCATATATGCTTGAGTGGTGTCGTTGCGTGGAACTCGTGAACGCCTCGGGTTGACCCAGGGGCGGGTGGCCGAACTTCTCGGCACCAGTCAAGCCAATGTAAGCGCCTACGAGACCGGGCGGCTCACCCCGGGACCGGCCGTCGCCGCGCGGATCGAGGCCTTCACCGCCCTCCCCGACGACACCATCTATCGGGACCTGTGGGCGCCGACCCTGGCGAGCACGGCGATGCAGTTGCGTGAGGACATTCGCGCGGGTGTGGGTGAGAGCGACATGCTCCGAGTGATCATCCAAGCCTCCGATGACTTCCCGAAATTGACAACGGCTGCGGAGCGCGCGTTCTTCCTGGCTGAGCCCGGCCCCACCGGTGATGCGCGATTCGACGCACTGCTCGCCGGCCTCGCCGTGCACCTGTGTCGCGAGGCGGGCATGGAGTCGACACCCGCGTGGACCCGGGCCCCCGGTCGATTGCTGGACGAGATCTGTTGGTTCGACAGCCCGGCGCCATCGCTCCACGCACTCGGTCTCCGCGATGCCGTGCCCGCAATGCGCGCCCGAGGGGTCATGTTCAGCCGCAGGAATCTGGAGTCGGTATGACAACGCTCGATGAGACACGGGTTCGCTCCTTGCTCGCCGAACTTGGTGAGCGCCTTGTCGGTCGCGGTATCGAAGCGGAGATCTACGTGGTGGGCGGGGCGGCGATGATGCTCGCCTACGACCGGACACGCGTCACGCGCGACATCGACGCGGTGGGAGTCCCGCAGGAGGACATCGATATCGAGGTAGCCGCGATCGCCGCCGATCATCGCGACCTGGACTCCGATTGGTTGAACGCACGCGTTCTGCCACTGCTGCCCAGGTCCATCGACGCGGATCGGATTGAGGTGATGGGTGCCCCGGGAATCACGGTCAATGTCGCCTCACCCCGGCATCTCGTGGCCATGAAGGCACGATCGGCTCGCGGCAGACGTGATCTCGATGATCTTTGGGTGCTGTGTCAGGTCCTGGGGCTGTCGGACGTCGATCAGGTGTGGGAGATCTGTACGCAGGTGTGGGGTGGGGACTCCATCCGCGAGGACGTCCGAGTTGTGGTCACCGACGATCTGACGCGTCGATTCGGTCGCAGCTAGGCCTGAGGCGCGCGCGGAGTCAGGACAGCGGTGAGATCGGCGGGGGTCGCGACGATCCTGTGCGCTCCGGCGCTCATGAGTTCCTCGTGATCCCCGTAGCCCCAGAGAACACCGATGGTGTCGATGCCGTGGGAGGCGGCGCCCTCCACGTCGTGACGGCGGTCACCGACCATGGTCAGCCGTTGCGTGGTGGGATCGAGTCCCGTGTTCGCGAGGACGTGCGCGATGACCTTCGTCTTGGATGCACGCGTGCCCTCGAGGTCGTCGGCACCGATGAACTCGAAGTACTGGGCCAGGTCGAAGTGCTCGAGGATCCGGGTGGCGGAGTACTCGGGCTTCGATGTGGCGATCGCCATGCGGATGTTCGCATCCCGCAGTGCTTCGAGGGTGTCCTGAATTCCGTCGTAGACGGTGTTTTCGAACATCCCGGTGTCGTGGTAGCGCTCGCGGTAGAGCTCGATGGCGCGCACCACCTGGGTCTCATCGAGGCCGAAGTGGTCACGGAACGTGACCCAGAGCGGTGGCCCGAGGAAGGTGCGCATGGTCTCCTCGTCGGGGTGTTCGATCCCCATCTCATCAAGGGCAAACCGAATGCAACTGATCAACCCGGGTGCGGAGTCGGTCAGCGTTCCGTCGAGGTCGAACAGGACGGCGTCGGGGGTCGACATAGCCGGATGATGGCAGGTGCTCCACGATTGGCCGCGTGAGCGTCCAGATCGTCGCCCACCGGGGGTTCTCCTCGGAGGAGCCGGAGCACTCGATGGCCGCGTACCTGCGCGCGGTGGAGGCCGGCGCAGATGCGGTGGAGTGCGATGTGCGATTGACCTCCGACGGAACCCTGGTCCTCGTCCACGATCGCCGCATCGATCGGACGAGTCCGGGATCCGGTGCGGTCTCGGACTTCATGCTTTCGGAATTGCAGGAGCACACCTTCGGCGGTGAAGGCTGGCATGACTTCGAGGATCCGCCCTCCGAGTTGCGCACACGCCTGCTGACCCTGGAGACCTTCCTCTCCACCTTGCTCGATGCGTCCTCGACGTTGGAATTCGCGATCGAGACCAAGCACCCGACCCGCTTCGGAAAGTACGTGGAGGAGGAGTTGGCGCGGGTGCTGCGTTCCTTCGGACTGGTGACCAACGGAAGCGCACATCGGGTGCGGATGATGAGTTTTTCGCGCATGGCCGTGGTGCGGATGAAGAACCTCGTTCCTGGGATCCGCACGGTGTATCTGTGTGGCAGCAAGCCGTGGTTCTACCGGGATGGACGTCTGCCCCCGGGTGTGATGGCGTTGGGACCCGGGATCGACGTGGTGCGCAGACATCCGGACCTGGTGCGTGCGGTGAAGTCTCGCGGGGGACAGGTGCACGTGTGGGTGGTGGATGAACGTGATGACTTCGAGTTGTGCCGGGAACTCGGCGTCGACGTGATCATCACCAATGCGCCAGCGCAGATCCTGGCCTGGCTCGGACGGTAGGTTCCTCCGTCATGGGTAAACAGGGGAAGCGCACGGACACCGTCGTCGAGGGGGACGTCCCCGTCGTCGGGATGCGGGAGCCGTGCCCGTGTGGATCGGGGCGCCGCTACAAGGCCTGCCATGGGAAGGACTCCTCCCGCGCGGTGACCGTCCCCGCGCGCCCGTTCGAGGGTTTCGCCTCGGAGTGCGACATCGTCGCGATGCGTGAGCTGGTGCCCTCGGCGACCACGACGTTGACGTTGAAGAAAGCCGCGGGTGGGCGCACGGTCACGCTGGCCACCGTTCTGCCGTTGGCGTGGCCCGGTCTCGTGCGAGAGAACGGCGACATCCTGCTCGGCCTGCAGGTCACTGTGGGTTCGGGTGATGCATCCCGCGATCTCGCCGATGTGTTGATGCGCGCCCTGGAGACCGAAGCCGGCAATCCGGTGCCGCTGGAGCGGGTGGGATCCGACACCCCGCAACTGCAGGACCTGGTCGAGACGGGCACGACGCTGAAGATCGACGTGCACGAGGACTTCGCGTTCTGGATCGACTCCGATGCGGTGTCCGACGACGTGCAAGAGTCCTTAGAGCGCGCGAAGGAATACGCGCACCCCACCGTGCGGTTGACGGGTGTGGACGCGGCCTACTGGACGCAGATGGGGGAGAAGGAGCACCTGCGCTGGATCATGCCCCACCCGGAGGAGAAGTTGCTCGACGCGCTCGCGCGGTTGCACGCGGCCGACGCGTCGTCCCTGGGACCCGACACCCGCGTGGTGGGCATGTTCCGTGCCCAAGGTCTCGTGATTCCGGTCTGGGATCTGCCATTAGGCATGGGTGCTGCCGCAACAGAGGAGCCCGCGGCAGCCTTTGGTGCGCGGCTCACGGAGGCACTCGCAGCGTCGACGCCGTTGACGGATGCGGAGCGGCGCGCACGAGCCGGATTGACCACGCGTCAGGTGACCCTGCGCTGAGTTCCTCAGGCGTTGATGAATTCGATCAACGTCCACACTGCGAGACCGGTCAAGATCACCGCGGACACCAACTTGATCCGCCAGATCGGGAAACGGTCACGCAGGAGCCCACCGAGCAGGCAGGCAAGCGCTGCGACGGTAATGAGTGCGACCCAGGAACCCAGGAAGACGCTGACCGGCGAGGGTGTGCGCGCGGCCAGTCCCGCGGTGAGGATCTGACTCAGATCCCCCCACTCCGCGGCGAACAGCACACCGAAACTCGTGGTGATGACCAACCAGGTGCTGGGTCGAGCCGGAATCTCGTTGATGCGTTCGGAGCGCTCGAGTTCCTCGATCTCCTCGTCCTCCACCCGTCGCTCCGATGCGCGGGAGGTCAAGCCACCGCGGGCCATGATCACTGCCCCCGCTGCGAACAGGAGGAACGTGATAGCGAGGACGAGTCGCTGCGGTGCGAGGGACAGCAGCCCACCGGCGAGGACCGCGATCGCCGTCTGGACCGCGAAAGCGGCTGCGACCCCGATCCACACCGCGCGCCGAGGAAAGCGGGTCGCCAGCACCAGGGTTGCGATGAACGTCTTGTCCGGAAGTTCGGCCGGGAAGATCAGCGCGAACGTGGTGAGTGAGGTGAGGAGATCAACCGTCATGCGCTCGGGGGCGGGTCATCCGCGAATTGCCCCGGCACATTCGGCATGACGTTCGTCGCGAGTGTGGGCCAGATGATCGGTGTCGGGATCTTCCGCGGGCCCGACCACGGTGCGGGGACCGCATCGATCGCCTCGGCGATCATGTAGGCGGTGTATTCATAGCGGCTTCGGGCGATCTGGAACTGCTGCCAGGCTTCATCGCCCTCCACCTCAACGGGGAATCCAGCGTCCTTGAGCACCGCGACAGCGTGGTCGAGATCCTCGCGCGTGAGGTCAATGGTCTTACTCTCCTGCTTCTCCAGGTTCTCGACTATCGAGGTGGGCAGCCCCTCGGCCGTGTCACTCGCCGATGCGATCTCGACCGCCACCATCTTGCGCGTCACTCCCGGAACTTCGCTGGAGCCGAAGGGCCGTACCGACGGGCGACTGATCATCAACCCACGGAAGCGCAAACGTGAACGCAGTGGTGATCGAGAGAAGAGCGTGGCGTAGAGCACTTCGAGAGTCTGTGAACCCGCCATAAGTGCGGAGATCGCCTGCGCTCGTGGAAGGGTGCGGTTCACCGCGAGTTGCAGGGACGCAGCGTCGAGGGTGGACAACAGGGACACGAGCCAATTCCGAGTTGCGCGGGGCGAACGGACGAAGATCAGCACGGGATAGGTCACGTGCGTCAGGCGTATCTGCGCCGCCCATCGACCCCAGGTTTCATATAAGTCGGGGAGTCGATCGATCTGGTTGGTCATCGCGATCCGCGCGAGCAACTCCGGCCCCCATGCGGGCTGGCCGGCGAACGAGCCGTGAATCGTGACCTCGACCTCCCGGTCTATGTAGGAGCCGTAGATCGTTGGCAGGAAACCGATGAGGAGAGCGATCACGATCGGACCGGTGGCCGCTGCCAGGAAGTCGATGATCGTCGAGTCCGCCGACTGCGGTGCCGCGAAGCCCAGGGTGAACAGGCTCGATCCTGATTGCTGCATGGCCTGCCAGAGGTCTTTTCCTCCGTGCAGGCCGTAGATCCAGAGTCCGTAGGCGATGACGTAGAGAAACAGCCACGAGAGGAGCCAGGCGACGATGATCATCGGACCGGTCCAGGCCAGGATGCCGTCGCGCTTCACGTAGTCCTTGCGCAAGCGGGCAACACCCCAGAAGATTCCGCGCACCCCGGTCGCTACCCCCTGGGAGATTCCCGAGTGCAATGCGCGCGGGACCACCGCGGTACGCAGCAGGCTGGTGGTGGTGGCGATGAAGAGGAGCAGTCCCAGGATCATTGCCGAGGATCGGGAGAACAGCTCCAGACCCAGGTCCTGCACGACTCCCACGGGGGAACTCTGCCACGACGATGGGGGGCTGCAGCAGGGGAGTTCCGTGAGGATTCCGGAGGTATGGTCCCGACTACGCTTGCCGGGTGATCCTGGACGCGCAATCGGCGATGATCGTCGCGCTCATCGGGATCGGTGTCGGGGTGGTCGGAGTCGTGTTCGCCGCGGTGGCCCTCTTCTCGGTGTATCGACTTCGGCGCTCCTATGACCTCCTGTCCGTCCATGAAGGCCGGGAATCCATGGTCGACGTGATCGCCCGTACGCGCGAGGAGATCGCGGATCTGTCCGACGAGGTGGTGGCGACGCAGCGGGAGTTGCAGGCAACACGGCGTGATCTCGCCGCCGCGCTTCGCCACGTGGCCGTCGTCCGGTACGACGCCTTCGGTGACATGGGTGGGCGCTTCTCCTTCTCGGCGGCCCTCCTCGACGATGCTGGCGACGGCCTGATGATCACGTCGATCCACGGTCGCACTGAGACACGCACGTATCTCAAGGGTGTGCGGGCGGGGAGTAGCGATATCGACCTCTCACCAGAGGAGCAACAGGCGATCGCCACGGCGCGAGGTGACCTGCCACGTGCGCGCGAGGTGCAGGGAGGCGCAGCATGACCATCGCCTATCTCGGTCCGCGCGGTTCCTTCGCCGACGCCGCCACGCGCGCCTACCTCGGTATCGATGCCTCGGACTCCCCGGCCATGGTGCCGGCCACATCGGTGCAGGCTGCCCTCGACGCAGCGCGTGCCGGGGAGGTCGACCGTGCCCTCGTGCCGATCGAGAACTCCGTGGAGGGTTCGGTCTCCGTCACCCTCGATGAACTCGCGAACGGCAAGCGGTTGGTGATCGTCGACGAGGTCGTCCTGCCCGTGCAGTTCGCCCTGATGGCGCGTGCGGGAACAAACCTTTCCGACGTGAAGCGCATCGCCACGCATCCGCATGCGCAGGCACAGGTTCGCCGCTGGTTGGAGGCGAACCTCCCGTACGCCACTGTCATCCCGTCGATGTCCACGGCCGCCGCTGCCGCAGCGATCGCCGATGGCTCGGCGCCCTTCGACGCCGCCATCGCGCAGAACCTGGCGGCGGACATCTACGGGCTCGAGGTTCTGGCCGATGAGATCGGTGACACCGCTGACGCATTCACCAGGTTCGTCGTGGTGCAACTGCCCGGCTCTCTCCCCGCGCCCACCGGAGCGGACAAGACCACGCTGAGCCTGTTCATCCACCAGGACCAGCCGGGTGCGCTGCTCGCGATCCTCACCGAGTTCGCGATCCGAGGGGTCAACATGACCCGTATCGAGTCGCGTCCCACCCGCAAGCAACTCGGGGACTACTACTTCAGCGTGGACATCGAGGGGCATGTGGCGGACGCACGCGTAGCGGAGGCGCTCATGGGCCTGCACCGGGTGTGCTTGGACGTGCGCTTCCTCGGTTCCTATCCCCGGCATGATGGGAAGACCCCCGTTCTGCGCGCCGGGGTCACCGATGCGGACTTCTCCGAGGCCCAGGAGTGGCTGCGGAAGTTGAAGGAGAACGGCTGATGCGCTACTTCGTCACCGGTGCCGCGGGATTTATCGGGTCCCACTTCGTGCGGGAACTCCTCGCGGGCACCTACGGTGTGGAGCCCACGGGTGTCACCGTGTACGACAAGTTGACCTACGCCGGCAACCTGGAGAATCTCGCCTCGGTGTCGGGGGATCCCCGCTTCACCTTCATCCGCGGTGACATCTGCGACGGTGATCTCTTGGATGACGTTCTCCCCGGTCACGACGTGGTGGTGAACTTCGCGGCTGAGACACATGTGGATCGCTCGATCCACGGCCCGCAGGATTTCGTGGTGACCAACGTCGTGGGCACGCAGACCATCCTCGACGCATGCGTGCGGCACGGAATCCCGCGCACCGTGCACATCGGTACCGACGAGGTGTACGGGTCGATCGACGAGGGTTCCTGGACGGAGGACGAACCGCTCAAGCCCAACTCCCCTTACTCGGCGGCCAAGGCGGCGGCCGAGATGCTGGTGCGCGCCTACAACGTCACCTACGGACTGAACGTGTCCTCGACCCGGTGCTCGAACAACTACGGGCCGTACCAGTTCCCGGAGAAGGTGATCCCGCTCTTCGTCTCCAATCTGATCGACGGTAGGAAGGTGCCGCTCTACGGCGATGGGCTCAACGTGCGCGACTGGCTGCACGTTGATGACCACTGCCGTGGGATCGCGCTCGTTATCTCGAAGGGTGAGCCCGGCCAGTCCTACAACATCGGTGGCGGCCTCGAGTTGAACAACCGCGAGCTCACCGAGCGGGTGTTGGCCGCTATGGGTGCCGATTGGTCCATGGTTCAACCGGTGGAGGACCGCAAGGGCCACGATCGCCGCTACTCCGTCGATGACTCCCGGCTGCGCGCGATGGGGTACGCGCCGCAGCACGCCTTCGACGAGGGACTCGCCGAGACCGTGGAGTGGTACCGGACCAACGAGGACTGGTGGCGCCCGCTCAAGGAGCGCGCCGCGATCACGGTCACCCGCTGAGGGCCTGCGAACATGAAGGTGCTGGTCACGGGCAGCAACGGCCAACTCGGCTCGGAGCTCGTCGACCTCTACACATCACGCGGTGATGTGGTGCGTGGACTCGACATCCCCGAGATCGACATCACCTCGCAGGACTCGGTCGCGCAGGCGTTCCTGGAGTTCCCACCCGATGTGGTGATCAACTGCGCCGCGTGGACTGCGGTGGATGCCGCTGAGGAGCAGGAGGCTGCAGCACTCGCGGTCAACGGGATCGGACCTGACCTGCTGGCTCGCGCCTGTGCTGCCACCGGCGCGTGGATGGTGCAGATCTCGACGGACTACGTCTTCTCCGGCGGTGCGACGTCCCCCTACGACGAGGACGCTGCGCCGAATCCGCAATCAGCGTATGGGCGAACGAAACTGGTGGGCGAGGAAGCCGTGCGCGACGCCCTGCCCGACGCGCACTACATCGTGCGCACCGCCTGGCTTTACGGCCATCGTGGCCAGAACTTCGTCAAAACGATGCTCCGCTTGGAAGGGGAGCGGGAGACGATCGACGTCGTGGATGACCAGGTGGGACAACCCACCTACGCCCGTGACCTGGCCGCCCAGATCGCACTCCTCGTTGATGCCCGGCCCCCGGCGGGCAACTTCCATGCGACCAACGCGGGCCAGGTGTCCTGGTTCGGGTTCACGCAGGAGATCTTCCGGCTCATCGGTGCCGATCCCGCGCGGGTGATCGCGGTGACGAGTGAGCAATTCGTGCGTCCGGCCCCGCGACCCGCGTACTCGGTGCTGGGGCATCGGAAATGGGAAGAGTTCGGTATCCCCCTCATGCGCCCATGGCAGGACGCGATCGCGGATACCCTTGACGTTCGCATGTAAGTGTCGAGATCAAACGTGCTGGTAGATCCATCGGTTCACCCAGGCGGCGATTTCCGCCAAGGTGTCCTGGTCGACGGAGCCAGTGACGCGGAGGACACGCTGGAGATCTACGACCCGAGGTTGTTGGGTGATCGCAAAAGTCCTGTTCGATAGTCCAGTGGGCCCGCTGAGTTCGACATGGTTGAACCAGCCGCGGTCTGTGCGCGTGCACGGCACCACTAGCGCAATATCCGTGATGAGGTCGTGGAACATCGAGGAAGAGATAACTACTCCCGGGCGAATGCCTGACTGCTCGCGGCCGACTGTTGAGCCGAAGTCAACGAGTATCACGAATCCTGGCTGAAGGGCTTCTTTCACCACCCCTCAAGTCCATCAGCCATCGAGGCGTCCATCGAATGGAATTCCGCCCAGTACTCGTCCCACACCTCCTGTGGAGAATTCCGCATCTGCTGTTTCACCAACTCGATGCGTTGTTGCCACAAGTACTCATCCAGGAGCTTCTCGACGAGGCTCCCGGCGGTGACTCCCTTGGCCGCGGCAACCTCGTTGAGGCGATCCCGTACGGAGCTATCCAATTTGATGGTCGTGGCGGTCATGTGGGGAGTATACAGATCGTATACTGTCCGGGCAACCCTTCTCAGGCCGTCCTAGCCCTTGTCGGCGATGGCGTTGAGCACTGCAGCCACACCGATACCGGGCTCCGGGTCGGTGACCGCGTTGGCGTGCTGGCGCACGGAGTCCGGTGCGTGGCCCATCACGACGCCGAGCCCTGCCCACTTGAGCATCTCGATGTCGTTGATGTAGTCGCCGATCGCAACCGTGCGCGTCGGATCGACACCCTTACGGGCGCAGAGTTCGGCCAGCATCGTGGACTTGTTGACGCCCTTCGGCCCCACGTCCATCCACGCCACATCCGCAACCCCGAACACGACGGAGTGGAAGCCGAGGTGTTCGGCGACGGTGGCGAAGCCCTGCTCGGCATGGCCCTCGCTGCGCACCACGAGGCGGGTGACGGGTTCGGCGAGGATCTCCTCCAGCGGGGCCACCTCGAGGGAGAGTCCGAGCGCGCCGGCTTCGAAGTAATGCGTGGTGCGGAACTCACCGTGCAGGTCCTCGACCGCGAAGACTGCATCGGGGACGAGTGCCATGAGTTGCTCGACGAGGGGTTGCGGGTCGAAGGTGACCGCCTCGACGACCTTGTCCGTCTCGCTGCTGGCGAGGATCGCACCGTTGCTGCACACGATCAGATCGTTGATTCCCGCGCTGCGCGCTACGGGGACGGTGGTGCTGACGCTGCGGCCGGTGGCCAGCGTCACGATCACGCCCGCATCCTGGGCGCGCTGCACGGCCTCGGTGACTTCCGGTCGCACGGCTCCCAGCCAGGTGGTGAGGGTGTCGTCGACGTCGATCGCCACTAATTGCGGCATCCAGTCGATCGGGAGACCTTCGCGGATATCGGGCAGGCCGTGGTTGGAGGAGGTGTTGAGTGTGTAGGGGCGGCCGTACTGACGATCGTTGGTTTCTTCGTTGGCGCCTGCGTTCACAGGGTTGTTCGACCTCCCAGGTAGGGGCGTAGGGCTGGTGGGATGCCGACGGTGCCATCGGCCTGTTGATGGTTCTCCAGGAGAGCGACGATCATCCGCGGCATTGCGCACAACGTCCCGTTGAGGGTGGCAAGCGGGCGGGTGGCGTCGCCGTCGCGCATACGGATCTTCAGGCGTCGGGCCTGGAACTCCGTGGTGTTCGAGGTGGAGGTGACCTCGCGGTAGGCGTCCTGGGTGGGGATCCATGCCTCGATGTCGAACTTGCGCGCGGCGCTCGATCCGAGATCGC
>VGCC01000035.1 GCA_016870195.1 Actinomycetota bacterium | reverse complement strand
CCCCATCCCTAGCCCTTCTTGCGGCGCGACCGAGACGTCCGCTTGGGCTGGTTGCGTTCTAAGGACTCGACTCGCGACGTCACCATCGCGGGAGCAGCTCCATCACCCTCGGACTCCTGCGCGGACACCGACCCCTTGACAGCCGCCTGCTTGCGGCGGGCATGCACGCGGGCCGCGAGGGCCTTCATCTCCGGCTGACGGGAGCGCATCTGGGAGAGCACGGGCGTGGCGATGAAGATCGACGAGTACGCACCTGCAGCCGTGCCCACGGCCAGAGCGACGGCGAGATCGAGAAGTGTGCCTGCACCCAGAAGTCCGGCTCCGACGATGATGATGGCGAGAACCGGGAGGATCGACGTGATCGATGTGTTCAGCGAGCGCACCACCGTCTGGTTCACCGCCAGGTTCGCAGCCTCCTCGTACGTCATCACCGATTGACCAGCGATGTTTCGGGTGTTCTCCTTGACCTTGTCGAACACCACCACCGTGTCGTAGAGCGAATACGCGAGGATGGTGAGAATTCCGATGATGGTGGCTGGTGTTACTTCCAGGCCGATGAGCGCATAGATACCGATCGTGATGATCAGGTCATGGATGAGTGCGACGAGTGCGGCGATCGCCATGCGCCATTCGAAATAGAAGGCAAGGAAGATCGTGACCAGCGCAATGAAGACAAGTAGGCCTTGAATCGCTTTTGAGGTGATCTCCGCACCCCACGTGGGCCCCACGACCTGCACACGAATGTCCGTCGCTGCCACACCGCATGCAGCACCCAACTCCTGCGCCACGACGAGACTCTCGTCCGGGGTGAGGGGCTCAGTCTGAACCCGCATCGCGCCCGAACCCGCCACGGTGACGATCGCTGGGCCACCGGTGGCAACCTCGGCGACCGTGCGTGCTTCCTCCACGGAGCATGTGGCAGATGGCAGACCGAAGTCGGCGCCCCCACGGAACTCGATGCCGAGGTTAAGGCCGCGAATCGCGACTGCTCCGATCGAGATCAGGATCAGGATGGCCGAGAGGATGTACCACCGCTTCCAGCGCCCGAGGAAATTGTACGAGACTTCGCCACGGTAGATACGCTGACCGAGATTGCTCATGCCCCGACCCCCTGTTCCTTGCGGCGGCGCGACTGTCCGCTCAAGGTGTCGATGACGCTCGCGCGCCCGAGACGCTCGGGATCAAGCCCGGTCCACCGTGACCCGCGTTGCATGAAGCCCGTGCGCCCGAGGAGAACCGTGATGGGGTGAGTGAACCAGAAGGCCATGATCAAGTCCATGATCGTGGTGAGGCCCAGGATGAGTGCGAACCCTCGGACGCTCCCGACGGACAGGAAGTAGAGAACCGCCGCTGCGAGCAGCGCGACAAAATCTGCGGCGAGCAGCGTGCGTCGGGCGCGCACCCACCCCGTGTCACACGCCTGACGCAGCGAGCGTCCTTCCCTCATCTCGTCACGCATGCGTTCGAAGTAGACGATGAAGGAATCCGCCGTGATTCCGATGGACACGATCGCGCCGGCAACACCCGCCAGGGTGAGAGTCAACCCGACCGTCTTGCTCAAACCGACGAGCAGGAAGTAGAGCATCAGTCCGGCGACACCCAGGGACACGACGGCGACGATGCCGAGGATCCGGTAGTAGAAGAGGAGGTAGATGCACACGAGGGCGAGACCCAGGGCACCCGCGATGATGCCAGCGCGCAATTGGTCGCCACCCACGGTCGCTGAGACACTCGTGACGTCCGCGACCTCGAGGGTGATCGGCAGGGCGCCATACTTGAGGACGTTCGCGAGGTCACGCGCCTCTTGTGCGGTGAAATCGCCTTCGATCTGCGCCTGGCCACCGATGATCGGCTCGTTGAATCGCGGCGCCGAAACCACCACGCCGTCGAGCACGATCGCAAACGCGTTACAGGGACTCGCCCCTTGGCCGCAGTCGGGAAGTGCCGAGAGTCGGGTCGATGCGTCGGCGAGTGCCCGCGCGCCGTCACCGTCGAATTCCAACGAGACGACCCAACCCAAACCGTTCTGAGGCAGGACAGCCTCCGCCCCAGTCACGTTCGTTCCCTTGATGAATGCGGGTTCAAGCGCATACTTCGCCGACCCCAGCTGGTCACAGGCACCCAGCCACTGGGTGGGATCGTCCGGTGTGCCGCCCGCGACGTTCTCGGGCAGGAGACAGTTCAAGGCTGCGAGGTCCTCGGTGAACTCCTGCGTCTGCGTCGGCGCCTGGATCGGCAATTCCGGTTGTGGCACGGCAGGCGGCGGCGTGGGCGTAGGAGTCGCGGTGGGTGTCGCGACCGCGGCGTCGGTCGGCGTGGGGGTCGGCGTGGGCAGGGGAGGTGTGGCAACCGGACTGAGGATGCTCCAGACTGGTCGGAAGTCCAGAAGCGCCGTGCGTTGTACGAGGTTCACCACCCGCTCCTGGTTCTCACCAGGAACCGCCACCACGATCGCCGCCCCATTACCGGATCCCTGGGTCGTCACCTCGGCTTCCGCGACCCCGAGACCGTCGACGCGCTGGCGGATGATCGCGACGGACTGCTGGAGTTGCTCGTCGGTGATCTCGGCACCCTCGGTGGCCGGGCGTGGGATGAGAATCACCTGGGTACCGCCCTGAAGGTCCAGGCCGAGCTGGATACCCGTATCGCTCCCCGGCCAGAAGGCCCACGCCCCGAGGCCGATCACGGTGACGGCCAACGCGACCAGCAGTCGCGCAGGATTCGATGTCGCAGGTGGGGCCACGGTGTCCTTCTATATACGGGGGACGGAATGCTACCTAGGCGGAGGCGGGCCCCGATTCGCCGTCGGTGCGGACGTCGGAGTCCTGCGCAGCCTGGGAGGCGGGCTCGATGACCTTCGCGACCGCGGCCGGAACGATGCGCATGAACACCCCCGGGGCGATCTCGATGCTGATCTGGTCCGGGGTGACCGCGGCGACCTGGCCGAAGATTCCCGCGGTGGTCATGACTTCGGCCCCGGGGGCGAGCGCGGCGACGAGCGCCTGCTGCTGCTTGGCCTTATTGCGCTGGGGGCGGATCAGCAGGAAGTAGAAGGCGACGATGATGAGTGCGAACGGTGCCAGGCCCAGGATCTGATCCACGATGGTCTCCTCTACGGATTGTCCTTCGAGCCTATCCAGGGTCCGGTCGGTCGTCTTCCCCCGCATCCTCGAAGCTCATCTGCGGGGTTTCCGGTGGACTCTCCCCCACGTGGCGCCACGCTGCGGGTGTGGCCACCCGCCCGCGGGGACTGCGCATGAGAAAGCCGAGGCGGACGAGGAACGGTTCACTCACCGTCTCGATCGTCTCGGGCTCCTCTGCGACCGCGACGGCGAGAGTCGAGAGCCCAACCGGCCCACCCCCGAAGCGGCGGACCAGTGCATCGAGGACCGCGCGATCGATGCGGTCGAGGCCACGCTCGTCGACCTCGTAGAGGTCGAGCGCTGCCCGCGCCGCGCTGCGATCGATTGCCCCGGAACCGTGCACTTGCGCCCAGTCGCGCACGCGGCGGAGGAGTCGGTTCGCGATTCGTGGGGTTCCGCGGCATCGGCCGGCAATCTCGGCTGCGCCCGCGCCGTCGATATCAACACGCAGCAGCCGTGCACTGCGTTCGATGATGACCTGGAGGTCTGCCGTCTCATAGAAGTCGAGGTGCGCGGTGAAACCGAACCGATCACGGAGGGGGCCGGGAAGAAGGCCGGCCCGAGTGGTGGCACCGACCAGGGTGAACGGCGCGAGATCGAGCGGGATTGCTGTTGCCCCAGGTCCCTTCCCCACCATGACGTCGATCCGGAAGTCCTCCATTGCCAGATACAACATTTCCTGCGCACTACGGGCGGTTCGATGGATCTCATCAAGGAACAACACTTCACCCGGCTGAAGACTCGAGAGGACCGCTGCAACATCGCCCGAATGCTGCAGCGCGGGGCCCGACGTGATCCGGAGCGGCGCATTCAACTCCTGGGCGATGATGGTCGCCAAGGTTGTCTTGCCCAATCCAGGTGGCCCGCTCAGCAGGACGTGGTCGGCCACTCCCCCTCGGTCGCGCGCCGCCCGCAATACGAGACCCAACTGGTCCTTCACTCGGTCCTGTCCGACGAATTCCGACAGTGAGGTGGGACGCAACGCACCCTCGGCCGCGAGGTCGTCGTCTCCCGCGTACGGATCTCCCAGGACGTCGGTCACGAGCGATCCAGTCGACGCAGAGCCGCCTTCAGCAGGGCCGCGATATCTGGATCTTCCGGATCCGTCACCTCCGCGGCATCGACCGACGCTGCGGCGGCCGACGCTTCGCGGGCACTCCATCCAAGGGAGACGAGTCCGGCCTCGACCGCTGCCTGCCAACCGCTGGCGGCGGGGGGCTCGACGCCTGCCACAAGTGTGCCCTTGAGTTCGAGGACCAGACGCTGCGCACCCTTACGCCCGATGCCGGGGACGGCCGTGAGGGCCGCGATGTCCTCGCGTGCGATCGCATCGGCCAGTCCCCGCGGACCCAGGACGGACAGGATCGCCGCGGCGAGACGCGGGCCCACTCCGCTGACGGTCTGCACCTGCTCGAAGGTCGCTGCATCGACCGGGTCGGCAAACCCGAACAGAGTCCACCCATCCTCGCGCACGACGAGCGAGGTGTGGAGCCGAACCCGCGACCCGACGGTCACACCCGCGACGACCGAGGGCGTGGTCTGCACCGTGAGCCCGACGGGACCGACATCGACCACGAGTGACTGCTGCCCGACGCGCACCACGGTGCCATCGACAAACGCGATCATGTCAACCTCGCCGCCGCCGCGCCCAAGCGATCCTGCGCGCTCCCGCGCCAGGCCTGACAGATGGCGATCGCTGCGGCGTCCGCGGCATCGGCGGGGCGCGGCGCCTGGGTGAGACCGAGGACACGGGTCACCATCGCTGTTACCTGCGCCTTGTCCGCTCGACCGCTTCCGGTCACTGCGGCCTTGACTTCGGTGGGCGTGTGCATCGCAACGCGAACCCCGGCTCTGGCCGCGACGAGCATTGCGACGGCGGCCGATTGTGCTGTGGCCATCGCGGTGCGCACGTTGTGTTGGCTGAAGACCCGTTCGATCGCGACGACATCGGGTCCAAAGGATTCGAGGATCGAGCCCAACCCCACTTCAAGTTGGACGAGGCGGATCTCGATGGGCACGGTGGTCGGGGTGGTGAGGACGTCGATGTGCAGGGCGCGCACCGATCGGCCTGCGTCCCCTTCGACCACGGCGACGCCACAGCGCGTCAGACCCGGATCGACCCCAAGAACACGCACGCGCTGACCTTTCCTCGCTATCGAACAGGTGTTCGACCAGGCTAGTCTCGGGGGGTGTCACCCGGTGGGTGGCTCGCCGGTGTGTACCGGTCCGGAGACCCGACGGGCGCCCCGGTCACCTCCTCGAACCCCCGACGCAGGGCTTCGACCAGCCGGGCGGGAACCGGGATCGCTCGGTCGTCCGTGGACACCCCGATGCATGCGGTACCGTCGTAGGTCACCATCGTGATGTTCACCGCCGCACCGATCGTCGCCACCAAGGGGAAGGCTGCGGTCATCCGCGCGCCCGCCAGATAGAGGGGGATCGGAGGTCCGGGGACATTCGACGTCGTGACATCGGATGCCCGAGCCGCCTGCGCCAGCATCGGAACCGGAACGAACCAACTCACCTCTGCCAGCGGGTCCGCCATGCGGATCGCCGGCTCGGCCTTCCACTGGGCGACAAGATCGTGTGCGGACTTCATCCGCTCGTCGATGGTGAGACCGGCCACCGGCATCGGGAACCGGGCGATGGACACGGCGTTCGATTCCTGGCCACTGCGGTCACCCGCGTCCCCACGCAGGCTGATCGGCACGTTCACGCGCAGGTTTTCGGCGAGCTCGCCGTGCTCACGGTGGTAGATGTCCAGGCCGGTCGCCACCGCTCCCATGAAGGCGTCGTTCACGTTGAGACCGCGGGATTTCGCGGCCGCGCGGAGACCGGCGAACGGCAACTCGAATGTCTGGAAGTGATACGTGGTCCCGCGCCCTTTCATGAGCGGAGACATCGCACCCTCCGGGATCGCCGCGACGCGCCCAAGCGAGGTCACCGACGACCACGTCCGACGCCAGGTCTCCACCGGGTCGGTCAACGAGCCGCGTGCGAGGCCGAGCACGGCGCGCGCCCCCTCCTCGAGCGCCTTACGTCCCCGATCGAGGTTGTCGCGCGCGTTGGCGAGCAGGATCTCGGCTTGGTCCACATCGGCAGCCTCGGGCGGCGGCGGCGCCACGGGTTCATCCGGATTGACGTCCGGACCCAACTCGAACAAGGACAGCGCGATCATCACGGTTGCCTGGCCGTCTGCGATCGAATGGTGCAGCTTCATGCAGAACGCAGCCTCACCGTTGGGCAGTCCTTCGACGAGGATCGCCTCCCACAGTGGCCGATTCCTGTCGAAGTCGGTGAGACTCATGCGACGCATATCGGCGAGGAAGTCCGACCACCCGGAGCCCTCGGGTAGTCGGTAGCGGTGCAGATGCACCGAGAGGTCGAAGTCAGGATCCGGCGCCAATCGCGGAGCGCTCCAGCCGAGGGCGCCATACAGCGGTCGCATCCGCAGATTCGGGACGAAGCAGGTCAGGCGCTCCATCCGGTACTGGAGTCGGTCCCAGTCGGGAGACTTGTCCAAGATCGCGACCGCGACCACGGTCGAGCGCATAATCGGATCCCCGCTGGCCGTTCGGAACGTCGCAGCATCCCAACCACGCAGCTGCGTTCCGACCGACGTACTCATGCTCAGCCGACCTTCTCCAAGATGTCATCCGAGACATCGAAATTCGCGTAGACGTTCTGCACGTCGTCGCTCTCTTCCAACGCCTCGATCAAGCGGAAGACCTTGCGCGCCCCATCCTCATCGAGAGGAACGCTGACACTCGGCAGGAATGTCGCCTCGGCCGACTCGTAGTCGATATCGGCGGATTGGAGGGCGGTGCGCACAGCAACCACGTCGCCGGCCTCAGAGACGATCTCGAAGGATTCGCCGAGGTCGTTCACCTCCTCGGCCCCAGCGTCGAGCACAGTGTCGAGCACCCGATCTTCGGTGAGATCCGAGGACTTGCGCACGATGACGACGCCTTTTCGGGCGAACATGTACGAAACCGAGCCGGGATCGGCCATCGAGCCGCCATTGCGCGTCATGGCGACACGCACCTCGCCCGCCGCACGATTGCGATTGTCCGTGAGGCACTCGATCAGGACCGCAACACCGTTGGGCCCGTACCCCTCGTACATGATCGTCTGGTAATCCGCGCCTCCGGCCTCCGCGCCCGAACCACGCTTGACCGCGCGCTCGATGTTGTCCAGCGGGACCGAGTTCTTACGCGCCTTCTGGATCGCGTCGTAGAGGGTCGGATTGCCCGCCGGATCCCCGCCACCATGGCGCGCTGCGACCTCGATGTTCTTAATCAGGCGTGCAAAGAGCTTCCCGCGCCGGGCGTCGATGACCGCCTTCTTGTGTTTGGTCGTCGCCCATTTGGAATGGCCGCTCATCGATTCCTCACCATCTCCACGAAGTACGCATGCACGCGGGTGTCGCCGGTCAATTCCGGATGGAAGGAGGTCGCCAGGAGACCTGCGTGCTCGACCGCCACGATGGTACCGGCCCGCTCGCCCACGTCGATTCGGCCGAGCACGGTCACCGCAGGTGCCACGGCCTCCACCCAGGGAGCCCGGATGAACACCCCCGGGAAGGGGGCCTGACCCAGCGCCGGGATCAGGAGATCCATTTCGAAGGAATCGACCTGTCGGCCGAAGGCGTTGCGCCGGACGTCGATGTCGAGGCCCCCGATCGTCTCCTGATCGGCTCGACCGTCGTGGATGCGGTCCGCCAGCATGATCATCCCGGCGCATGATCCATACATCGGCATTCCCGCCGCACGCGCTTCCCGGAGCGGCTTCATGAACCCGTCACGCAGGGCCAACTTCGACATCGTGGTCGACTCACCACCCGGGATGACGAGGCCATCGATGTCGCGCAGCTGATCCACGCCGCGCACGGCGACCGCGGATGCTCCTGCCTGATCGAGTGCAGAGATGTGCTCGCGGACATCTCCCTGGAGTGCGAGGACCCCGACGCGCGGGGCCATGACTACCAGCCGCGATCTTCGAGTCGGTGATGCACGGGGATGTCGGCGACGTTGATACCCACCATCGCTTCACCCAATCCGCGCGACACCTTGGCGACTAACTCGGGGTTGTCGAAGTGTCGGGTTGCCTGCACGATCGCATCCGCGCGCTTGGCTGGGTCACCGCTCTTGAAGATGCCCGAGCCAACGAACACTCCGTCGGCACCGAGCTGCATCATCATGGCCGCATCCGCGGGAGTGGCGATTCCACCTGCGGTGAAGAGCACGACCGGCAATTCACCCTTCTCGGCGACTTCGACGACGAGGTCGTAGGGAGCCTGGAGTTCCTTCGCGGCAACGAACAACTCATCCTTCGACATCGAGGTGAGTCGGCGGATCTCTCCCCGGATCGTGCGCATATGGGTGACGGCGTTCGACACGTCACCCGTCCCGGCCTCGCCCTTGGATCGGATCATTGCGGCACCCTCATTGATCCGGCGCAAGGCCTCACCGAGGTTCGTGGCACCGCAGACGAAGGGAACCGTGAAGGCCCACTTGTCGATGTGGTTCTTGTAGTCCGCGGGGGTCAACACCTCGGACTCATCGATGTAATCAACACCCATGCTCTCGAGGATCTGGGCCTCAGCGAAGTGACCGATCCGAGCCTTGGCCATCACGGGGATGCTGACCGCCTTGACGATGCCGTCGATCATGTCCGGATCGGACATGCGCGCGACGCCTCCCTGGGCGCGGATGTCTGCGGGGACTCGCTCGAGGGCCATCACCGCGACCGCGCCAGCGTCCTCCGCGATCTTGGCCTGCTCGGGGGTGACGACGTCCATGATCACGCCGCCCTTGAGCATCTCGGCCATGCCGCGCTTGACCCGCTGGGTGCCCACCTGCTGCGTCACTGTCGACTCCATCCACATCTCTTCGACCCGAAGATCGCCGAGGCCCCATGCTACGGCCCCTCAGGCCACAGCGCTCAGGGCGATCCCTGGGCCGACAGCACCGCGAGTCCCGTAGGCACCTCGTCATCCCAGTCGCTCGTCTGGGGCCAGGGGGTCCGACCCGCCAGGCGCATCCAGCGCACGAGGCGCTGCGAGCGCAACTGTCGACAGGCGCGAACGCCGTCATTGAGGAAGCGACGGGCCAATTGGGCTCGAATGCAGGCTGCCTGGAGTTCCTCCAGAAGCACCGCGCCCGCCGGGTCCGCCCTGATCTCCTCGACATCCTCGGCTGTCAGCGCAGCCTGGAGTGCTCGGGTGACATCCGACTCGAGCTGGGTCCGTTGGACGTCGATCATGGTGCGATCGTCCCCTGCCTCGCGGGCGTCGTGCGCTGCCTGTGCAACGAGCAAAGCACTGGCCGGGTCCAGCAACCCGGACAGCGCGAGTTCCTGCGCGGCTGCGGACCGACGAAGCGCTTGGGCGTCGAGGGCGAGGACCGCGGTGTCGATTCGACGATGCAGGCGGTCGAGCCGGCCCGCGGTGGAACTCGCGTAGAAGACCAGGAGCGCGAGCGCCACCACCACGCCGATGACGAGCGCCCAGGTCTGGCCACTCATCGTCGACCCGTGTTCATCGTCGACCCCATGGCCGCCGCGCGTAGAGCGAACGTCCCGGGAGGCGACCCACCACTTGACCGCGAAGATCCTCCACGACACGCTCCCCTGGGATGCTGACGCTGTCGTAGACCGCAGTGACGTCGGCGACCACTGTCTGCCAGTCGAATGCCTTGGCGCGCAGCAACCCTGCGGTCCTCAGTCGAGATTGCAGCTCCAGATCCCCGATCACGGCGCGCAGCGCGAGCGCGAGTTGCTCGGAGTCGCCCGTGGCGAACAGTCGCCCGCACGCGCCACCATCGAGCACCCGCGAGAACGCGGGAAGGTCGGATGCCACCACCGGAGCACCAGCCGCCATCGCTTCGACCAGCACGATGCCGAACGACTCACCTCCGGCGTGCGGGGCGCAGTACACGGTCGCAGACGCGAGCACGGATGCCTTGGCGGCGTCGTCCAGACGACCGAGGAAGATGATCGACTCGCCCAACGCGGACACCACCGATTCCTGACGTGACTCCAGTTCGCCAGGACCCACCACGTAGAGACGTGCGTCGGGGTGTGCTTCGCGGACCGAGCCCCAGGCACCGAGCAGTACGTCGAGTCCCTTGCGCGGCTCGTCGATGCGGCCGAGGAACACGACCCGCGGGCCGCGGGTGTCGACGAGGGGTGACAGAGGCACATCGCGATAGTCCTCGACGCGGACACCGTTGGGGATCAAGACTGCGTCTCCACCGACGTGGGCGACCAGGGTGCGGCGCGCGTCTTCGCTCACCGCGATGTGGCCCCGGATCTTTTCCGCGGCCGTCTGCGCGATCGAGTACCCGGCGGAGAGCACCCGTGACCTATCCAGCGCCGAGTGCCACGTGGCCACCAGCGGGCCCTGCGCAGACCAGCAGGCGAGCAACGAAAGGCTCGGAGAGAGCGGCTCGTGGATGTGCACGACATCGAAGTCGCCGGAGCGGATCCACCCGCGCACGCGGGCGGCGGCCTTGACGCCGAAACTCAGACGTGCGACCGAGCCGTTGTAGGGGACGGCGATCGGGCGGCCACCATCGTGGACCCAGGGCGGGAGGTTCGAGGGGTCCTCCGCGGGCGCGAGCACGCTCACCTGGTAGCCACGCTCGGTGAGGGTCAGAGCGAGGTCGTGAACGTGCGAACGCACTCCGCCGGGCACATCCCACGCGTAGGGGCAGACGAGGCCAACTTTCATGCCGCCACCCGAGGTCGCGTGACATCAGCGAGCCAGACCTTCTGCAGCATGTGCCAGTCACGGCTATGGGTCCGGATGCCCTCGGTGTAGGCATCCGCAATCTGTTGGGTCATGTGCGCGACGGCTGCGTCGCGATCGAGGCCTGTGGGCACCTCGATGCGGTCGTGGGTGTACGCCCGGGTGATGTCACCGTCGAACCACATCGTCACGGGATGCAACGGCGCTCCCGTGGTGATGCTCAGCAATGCCGGACCCGCGGGCAGTGATGCTGTCTCTCCGAACATCTGCACGGGCACCCCTGAACCGCTGAGGTCCCGATCCCCCAGCAGTGCGACGAGGCGACCCTCACGCAGGCGTCGGATCAAAGTGCGCATGACATCGGGTTCCCCGAGTCCCAACACCTCGAATCCCATCTTCTGCCGATACTCCAGGAACTGTTCGTACAACTTCTTCGGCTTGAGTCGCTCGGCGACAGTCGTCAGTCCGCCATAGCGCAGGCAGCCCCATGCGCCGGCGTGGTCCCAGTTGGCCATGTGACCCGGAACCATCACGGCGCCGCTGCCCGACGCCAGCGCCTCGTCCATCAGATAGCGACGTTCCATCTGGAAGGTGGAGGTGATCCGCTGCGGCGACCATGTGGGAAGGCGAAATGCTTCACACCAATACCGCATATAGCTACGCATACCTTCACGACTCAAGTCACGCAGCTGCTCGTCGCTGTACTCGGGATGCACGCGGCGCAGATTTCGTTCGAGCTGCACGACGCCACCCTTATTGCGCGACCACAGATTGTCTGCGATGCGATCGAATGCCGCATACGAGGCACCCTGAGGCAGGGTCTTGATGAGTCGCCATCCCGCCATGAATCCTG
The DNA here is from genome assembly GCA_016870195.1 of Actinomycetota bacterium. GTDB lineage: Bacteria > Actinomycetota > Actinomycetes > S36-B12 > S36-B12 > VGCC01. The sequence goes on along the minus strand of VGCC01000035.1, from coordinate 1,212 downwards.
CGGTGGAGGCCCAATCTCCGACTGCATTCACGGACGGTCCTTCGGCAACAACTGACCACGGACAAACACGATGCGCTGAATGATCGTCACGATCCCCAGGACCGCGATGATCCACACCGCAGCGGCGAGGACGTAAGGAACGCCGAAGCCCGTCAGGAGTACGGCGATGCCCAGCAGGATCAGGCGCTCCGCCCTCTCTGCAATTCCGACGTTGGCCTTCGCGCCCACTGCTTCCGCTCGCGCCTTGGCGTAACTGGTGACCTGACCGGTCACGAGCGCGGCGATGGCGCCACCGGCGACCCACCAATTCCCATTCGTGGCACCCCAGAAGGCGATGCTTCCGAAGATCGCCCCGTCGGCGAGGCGGTCCATGGTGGCGTCGAGGAAGTTTCCCCACGGTCCACTGGATCCGGACAGTCGGGCCATCGTTCCGTCGAGTAGGTCGCTCATCCCGATGATCAGCATCAGGCCGATGGCGAGCAGGAAGCGTCCGGTGGTGAGACAGGTGAGGGACACCACGATGGCCCCGACAGTCCCAGTGATCGTGACCGCGTCAGGGGACACACCGAGACGCACCAAGAGTCGTGCCGGGGGTTCGATCACCCCTCGAAACACTCGGCGTGCCGCCGGGTTGTCGAGCATTCAGGAAGGCTATCGCCGCTCGGCCTTGCACCGGAGGCCGCAGGTGCGCGACAGTGGGCCGCCATGCCGCAGCGAACCGGGATCACCCTCGTGGGGCCACCGTCCTCGGGAAAGTCCGAACTCGCGCGGTGCCTTCGCGCCCATGGCCGGGAGGTGATCGATCCCGACGGTCTCCGGGCGGAGCGGACGGCGCTCGCGCATGCGCGAGGCGTGATCTTCGTGATCGGTGCCACGGACGGAATCGATGCCTCCACCACCTACCTATGGCGCGAGGTCGCCGCCGCGCACCTCGCACGCGCAGTCGTGGTGACGAAGGTCGACGACGACCGGGCCGACTTCGACGAGACCTGTGCGCTGGTGGCGCGCCTTTTCGACCCCCACGGATGCGTGCCCATCACCCTTCCCGTGCTCGCCGATGACGACCATCTCGCCGGCTTCCTCGATCTGTGGTCGGGAGACATTCGTGACTACACCGAACACACACCACGCACGGTTGAGACGGAACCAGAACACGTCGCCGTCAGCGCCCCGGCGCGTGACCGCCTGCGCGACACCATCGCAGCCATGGGC
>VGCC01000034.1 GCA_016870195.1 Actinomycetota bacterium | reverse complement strand
CGCTGGCTATAGGACGCAGTTACCGGACGAATCAGGCGGCCATCGATCAGATCACCGCGCTGCTCGCGCCCATCGGAATCACCGTCGAAACCTTTGACCTCCCGCACGATAAGGGACCCGAGTTCTGTTTGCACCTGATGAGCGTGGTGTCCCCGGCGCGCGAGGACCTCGCCGTGGTCTATGAGCGCCTGGCGCCCGTCCCACTCCTGCAGGCACTTCGCGCCCGCGGAATCGAGACCGTCTCGGTTCCCGAGGAGGATTGCGCCTCGCTGGGATGCAACATCCTGACGATCCGCCCAGGCGAGGTGGTGCTGGCTGCCGGCAACGACGCCACCGCCGAGTTGCTGCGCACCCACGGGGTCACCGTGCACACCTACGAGGCAAGCGAGATCAACAAGGGTGAGGGCGGACCGACCTGTCTCACCCGCCCGTTGTTGCGACGCTAGATAGTCGATGCGTCGATCACGAACCGGTACCGCACGTCGCTGTTGACCACGCGCTCCCAGGCCTCGTTGATCTGATCGGCACGGATCACCTCGACGTCCGATCCGTATCCATTCGCTGCGCAGAAATCGAGCATCTCCTGGGTTTGTCCCATGCCACCGATGTTCGAGCCAGCGAGACGCAGCCGCTGCATCACCAGGGTGAAGGTGCTGACCGAGAGCGGCTTATCCGGGAGCCCGACGCAGACGAGCGTTCCGTCGGTGGCGAGCAGGCTCATCAGGTTGTCGATGTCGATCGATGCGGAGACCGCGTTCACGATGAGGTCGAAGGTGCCGCGCGCCGCCTTCATGGCGTCCTTATCCGTCATGAGGAGGAAGTGATCGGCACCGAGGCGCAGTCCGTCATCGCGCTTTCCGGGTGAGTGGCTGATGAGTGTGACGTCCGCACCCATGGCATGCGCGTGCTTGACACCCATGTGACCGAGGCCGCCCAGCCCGACGATCGCCACTTTCTTCCCTGGACCCGCACCCCACTCGCGCAGCGGTGAGTACGTGGTGATCCCCGCGCAGAGGAGCGGTGCTGCCTCCTCGAGGCTCAGGCCGTCGGGGATGCGGAGGACGTAGCCCTGGTTCACGACGATCTGCCGGCAGTAGCCGCCGTACGCGGGGGTGCCGTCGTAATGACGCCCGTTGTAGGTGGGGACGAATCCCTTGATGCAGTAGTTGCCGAGGTCCTTGCGGCAGTTCCCGCACTCCCCGCAGGAGTCCACGAACACGCCCACGCCCACGCGGTCACCGACGGCGAAGCGGGTCACGTTCGATCCCACGGCGGCGACCGTCCCGGCGATCTCGTGCCCGGGGACCATCGGGAAGATCGAGGTGAACCATTCCTCACGGGCCTGGTGGATATCCGAGTGGCAGATCCCGGAGAAGGCGATGTCGATCAGGACGTCGTTGGGTCCCACCTCGGAACGATTGATGGTGGTCGGGGCCAGGGGTGCTCCGGCGGACTCGGCGGCGTAGGCGGCGACCTTCATGGACTCTCCTGCTGAGGTGGGGGACGTCAGATTATTGCGTGAGGCCGAAGATGGCGCTCAGCTCGCGATGCATGACCGCCTTGTCGAGATCGACGCCGGTCCAGAGTTTCCCGTTGATTGCGGCCTGATTCACCAGCATGCCCAGCCCCGTGAGGATCGTGCAGCCACGCGACTCGGCGGCAGTCAGCCAGACCGTCATCGGGGGATTGGCCATCACATCCGCGACCACCATATGCGGCTGCAGGGAATCGGTGTCGACGTCGAGGGTCTCGGTCGATCCGGCTCCGAATCCGATCGAGGTGGCATTGATCACGACGTCGGCATCCGCGGGGACGTCGAAGCGCGAGGTCCACGGGCGGTAGTCGCAGTCGGCGGGGGTTCGGGAGTCGACGAGGGCGGCGAGTTCCTGCCCGCGTTCGGGGGAGCGGTTGACGATCGTGATCGCCCGCGCACCGGCGAGCGCGCACTCCACCGCGATGGCGCGTGCTGCTCCACCTGCCCCGAAGATGACGATCCGGGTGTCCTTCGGGTCTTTGACCTCACGGAGGGAGGCGAGGAATCCCTGGCCATCGGTGTTCTCGCCGGTGAGTCGGCCGTCATCGTTCACCACGGTGTTTACCGCGCCGATGATCGATGCGGATTCCGCGAGTCCATCGATCAACGGGATCACCGCGACCTTGTGCGGGAGGGAGCAGTTGAAGCCGCGCCACCCCATCGCCACCGCGCCCGCGATTGCGTCCGCGAGGCCCTCGGGCTTCACATCGCAGTTGATGTAGCGGAAGTCGAGGTTCCCGGCGGCGTAGGCCGCCTCCATGATCTGCACGGTCGGGTTATCCGCGGCCGGGGTGCTGAACGATCCGGTCAACTGGGGCAGGAATGACGACACGGTGACATTGTTCCCGTCATCGCCCAACCCTGCAGGGTCCTTGGCAGGATGGCGCTGTGGATCTTCGCGTCGGAGTCATCGGAACGGGCAACATCGGGACTTCGCACGCTCTTTCCCTGCACGGCGAGGTCAGCGGAGCAACCGTGGTGAGTGTCTATGACCTTGATGCGGACCGCGCCGACGCGGTTGCCCAGGACATCCAGGCCGACGTCTACCCGAGTCCAGAGGCGCTGATCGGTTCGGCCGAGGTCGATGCCGTCGTCATCGCGAGCCCCGATGATCTTCATGCCGAGCAGGCCCTCACCGCACTCAGCGCCGGAAAGCCCATGCTGCTCGAGAAGCCGCTTGCACCCACGGTGGCGGATGCACGTCGCGTCCTGGATGCCGAGGTCACCCTGGGGCGTCGACTCATCACCCTCGGATTCATGCGTCGCTTCGACCTGGGCTACGTCCAACTCAAGGAGCAGATCACCGACGGTGAGGTCGGCGAGGTCCTCATCGTGCACAATGTGCACCGCAACGCGTCCGCTCCCTACGGGTTGCTGAGTGATCGCACGATGTACAACATGGCGATCCACGAGTTCGACATCAGCCGCTGGTTGATCGACGAGGAATTCACCACGGTTCAGGTGATCAAGGGTCGCCCGGGCCCGCAGACGCCCCCGGGGCAATTCGATCCGATGATCGTGATGTTGACGTCGGCGACCGGGACCCTGGTGGACGTCGAAGCTTTCGTGAACGCCCACTACGGCTACGAGGTGACCTGCCAGGTGGTGGGATCGCTCGGTGTCCTCGACATGTCGGATGGCGCCTTCATCACCCGCACTGCGCGCAACCTGCGTGGGCAATCGATCCCGGATCTCTGGCTCGGTCGCTTCGCCGAGGCCTACCGCGCAGAGTTGCAGGCCTGGGTCAATGCCACCCGCGGACTCACCCGCCCGGTGGGTGCGAGTGCCTGGGACGGCTTCGCTGCGACCTCAATGGCGGAGGCGGCGGCACGGTCGATCGGTACCGGATCACGAGAGTCGATCGAACTGCCCCAGCGCCCCGCGCTGTATTCCTGAAACGCGTTGTCGTCGGTCAGGCGGTGACGGGGGTGAGCGCCTGCTCACTCTCGGGCACCGACATGGCGCCGGTCATGATCGCGACGACGTCGTTCATCGAATGGCTCCGCGGTGTGACCACGGCAGCACGCTTGCCCAGACGCTGGACGTGGATGCGATCGGCGACCTCGAAGACCTGGGGCATGTTGTGCGAGATCAGGATGACCGGGATCCCGCGGGTGCGAAGGTCCTTGATCAACTGGAGCACGCGTGCCGACTCGTTCACGCCGAGTGCCGCCGTGGGCTCGTCGAGGATGATCACCTTCGACCCGAAGACGGCTGCGCGGGCCACGGCGACCGCCTGGCGCTGACCGCCGGAGAGTGTCTCCACGGCCTGCGTGATGTTCTGCACGGTGCCGATGCCGAGGTTGCGCAGGTGCTCGCCCGCTTCCTTGCGCATCCGCTTCTTGTCGAGGGTGCGGAAGACTGTGCCGACGAATCCGGCCTTGCGCTGTTCACGGCCGAGGTAGAGGTTCTCGGAGATGTCGAGTGCGGGCGCTACGGCAAGGGTCTGGAACACGGTCTCGATGCCGGCGGCGCGGGCGTCCTGGGTGGAGCGGAAGGCCACCGACTGACCCATGACGAGCATCTCGCCCGTATCCGGGGAGTGCGCGCCGGAGAAGCACTTGATGAGCGTGGACTTGCCGGCTCCGTTGTCGCCCACGACGGCGAGGACCTCACCGGGGTAGAGCTCGATGTTGGCTCCATCGAGACCGACCACGCGTCCGAAGGTCTTGACCAGGTTGGTGCCCTGGAGGACTGGTTGGACCGTCATGTTTTCACCTTCCTGATCCACTGGTCGATGGCAACCGCGGCGATCACCAGGATGCCGACGGCGAGGACGCGATAGGCCTGGTCGAGGCCGGCGAGGGCCAACCCGTTCTCGACCACGACAATGATGAACGTTCCGATCAAGGTTCCGATCATCGTTCCGCGGCCACCGAAGAGAGAGACGCCGCCGATCACCACGGCGGTGATGGTGTCGAGGTTGATCAATGGGTCTGCGTTCGGGGACGCCGATCCCACGCGGCCGATGTATACCCACGAGGCGATACCCATGATGAGACCCGCCACGACGTAGACACTGAAGACCACGCGCTTGACGCGGATACCAGAAAGTTCTGCCGCAACCGGATCATCACCGACCGCGTACACGTGACGACCCCAGGCCGTGTTGCGCAGGATGTACGCGAACACCGCGAAGAGGATCAACATCAGCACCACGCCGTACATCAACTGGAAGTCGCCGATCTTCACCGTGGTGCCCAGCCACTTGAGGAGCTCGGGGATCTCCGGGCCCTGGATGGTGCGCGCCTTGAACAGGATCAAGGTCAAGGCGGTGAACACACTGAGCGTGCCCAGGGTGACGATGAAGGGCGGCAGATTGAACCGCACTATGAGGAAACCGTTGACAGCACCGGCGAGGGTCGCTGCCAGGATGCCGAGCACGATCGACAGCGCAGGATTCTGGCCCGCGATAGGGAGGACGTTGGACGCGGTCACCGAGACCGCGAGGTTGGCCATCAGCATCTGACCGAAGACCATGATCGCGCCGATGCTCAGGTCGATACCGGCGGTCAAGATGATCAGGGTTTGAGCGATCGCCAGAGTTCCGATCACCACCGACTGCTGGGTGAGGAAGGAGAGGTTGGTGGGGAGCAGGAATCGCTCGTTGAGCAGGGTGAAGACGACCATCGCGACGACGAGGACGATGAGCGGGCTGAGGTACGGGTAACGGTGCAGGGTGCTCTGCACGCGCTGGAGCGGGGTTCGCCGCTCCATGAATTCCTCAGCAAGGTCCACCGTGGGGGCCTGGGACACCGGACTCCTCCTTGATTCAACGATCTCAAGCACGATATCGGAGAGATATGCGCCCGGGGCGGCAATCGTGAGATTGCCGCCCCGGGGCCGTTCATGACACCGCTAGAGGTTTAGCCCCAGGCGTTGTCGATGCACTGCTGTGCGGTCCACTGCTCGGCAGCTGTGACCGTGTCCATCGGCTCCTCGGTGCAGAGCTTCACACCGGTGTCGAAGAACGTGCCATCCGCAGAGGTGTTCGAAGGCGGCGCGCCACCGTCGGCGATCGTCTTGATCGCTTCCACACCGAGCTTGGCCATCAGCAGCGGGTACTGCTGCGAGGTGGCCTGGATCTCGCCGGCCTTGACGGCCTCGACACCCGCGAGACCACCGTCGACGGACACGATGAACACGTCCTTGCCGATGGTCTTGCCGGCTGCCTTCAGGGCCTCAGCGGCACCGAACGCAGTGGGCTCGTTGATGGTGTAGACGACGTTGATGGCCGGGTTCTTGGAGAGACAGGTCTCCATGCCCTTGCGGCCACCTTCCTCATTGGCACCTGTGGCCTCGAGGCAGACGATTTCGTAGTCGCCACCCTTGCCGGTGGTGTACTTGCCGGTCGCCTCTTCGTCACCCATGACCGTGAGGTCCTTGATGTCGATGCCCATGCCCTTGAGGAAGCCGTTGTCACGGCAGTAGTCCACCGACACCATGCGATCGTTGAAGATCACGAGGCGAGCGATGGTGGCCTTCGTGCCGTTGAGCTTGCCCGCGGCCCACTGGCCGATGGCCTCGCCCGCGAGGCAGTTGTCGGTTGCGAAGGTGATGTCCACGACGTCCGGCGGATCGGTCGGGGTGTCGAGGGCGATCACGTAGAGGCCGGCGTCACGTGCCTTCTTGATGGCGTCGTTGACGTTCACCGACATCGGGGTGATCAGGATGCCGGCCTGGCCCTGAGCGATGGCGTTCTCGATCAGGTCGATCTGGCCCTGGTCGTCGCCCTCGGTCTTGCCGGAGCCCACCGTGAGATCAACACCGACGGCCGCAGCCGCCTCCTTCGCGCCCTCCTGCATGGCGACGAAGAACGGGTTGGTGGAGTCCTTCGTGATCAGAGTGACGGCAACGGTGCCGCCGCCCTCTGCCGGAGCCTCCGCCGCAGCGGTCTCTTCCGTGGTGGCAGCTGCGTCAGTCGACTCCTCGGAGCCGCTGCTACAGGCCGCCAAAGTGATGGACAGTGCGCCCACTGCGGCGATCGCAGCGAATCCACGTCCACGCTTCACGCGGTTGAACATGTAGTTTCCCTTCGAAGGGTGGTTGGGATAGTGCAACGCCGCCACAGCTGGGAGACCCCGCCCATGACAACGTTGTCGTAACGTTATTGGGAAGGCATTGATTCCTGTCAAGCGCTTCGGTCTAATGCTGCCGATTCGTGATGACAACGTTATCCGCGGGGGGCCGGCCCAGGCGCCGGGCGAGGCCCACGATGCGCGATGTGGCGGCCCTTGCCGGCGTGTCCCTGAAAACAGTTTCCCGAGTGATCAATCGGGAATCTGGGGTGTCCCCCGAGGTCGTCGCCCGGGTGGACGACGCGGCGGCCCAGTTGGACTACCGCCCCGACATGAACGCGAGCAACCTGCGCCGTAGCGACGGGCGCACCGGGACTGTCGGACTCCTGCTTGAGGACGTGGCCAATGAATTCAGTGCTGCCGCGCACGCGGGCGTCGAATACGCGGCGCGTCAGCGCGGGATCGCCGTACTCGCGTCCAGCACGCTCGGAGACTCCGAGCGCGAGCGGGGACTGGTCCGCGCGCTGTCCCTACGGCGCGTCGACGGGTTGATCGTGGCACCGTGCCCGGGGGACCAGGGCTACCTCGCCGCAGAGTTGGCGCAGGGTGTGCCCGTCGTCTTCATCGACCGCCCGGGACGCGGTCTCTCCGCACCCTCCGTGGTCAGCGACAACATGGTCGGTGCGCGACGCGGCGTTGAACACCTCCTCACCCTCGGTCATCGCTCGATCGCGTTCCTGGGAGGTATCTCGGCGGTCGCGACCGCGCAGGAGCGTTTCGGTGGGTACACCGCAGCGCTCGCGGCAGCGGGCGTCCCCAGCGCCGATCAGACGATCGTTCGGGATATTGGATCGATCGACATGGCCGCGGGCGTGGCCGGAGCGATCCTCGATGGACCCGATCGACCCACGGCCATCTTTAGTGCGCAGAACCAGATCACGATGGGCGTGGTGCGCGCGTTGCGGAAACGGGGACTCCAGCATCAGATCGCGCTGATCGGATTCGACGACTTCACCCTCGCCGACCTGCTCGATCCGGGAGTGGCCGTGGTGGCGCAGGATCCGCGGGCGATCGGTGAGCGGGCTCTTCAGGTTCTGGTCGATGCCATGGAGGAGTCGGTGGACGGTGCGACGTCGGAGATCCTCGTTCCGACGACCTTGATCATTCGCCCATCAGGGGAGATTCGCCCGGAGTGACCTGGGTGGGGCGCGAGGTCTCCGCAACGATGATTCCGGCAACGACGAGCAGTCCGCCGAGCACTTGAATCACACTTAGCATTTCGCCCAAGAGGATGAATGCGAGGACCGCCGCCCACACGGGCTCGCTCGTTCCGATGATTCCCGCCCGTTCGGCGCCGAGGCGTCGTAGTGACCCGAGAACGAGCAGGAATGCGATCACGGTTCCGAAAATGATCCCCATCAGCATGATCAGCCAGATGGGCAGACCGGGCCATCCCGGACCGATCGGCGCCCCCGGCTCCAGCAGCATCGCGAAGGGGAACGACGTCCACGGCGCGATGATCGACCACGTTGCGGTGGAGAAGATGAATCCCCACATCGTCAATGACAGTGCATCGTGGTGGCTCTGGCCCGATTCGCCGAGAATCCAATAGAGCGCGAGGGCGACGGCGGTGAGGAAACCCGTGATCACGCCGAGGGTGTCCAGGGTTGCGCCCTGCCACACCTGAGCCACGAGTGCGAGCCCGAGCAGGGTGAGACCGATCGCCACCCAGATCCGGTTACGCACCGGCTGCTTGCGGATGAACTTGACGTAGATCGCGACCAGGATCGGCGCGAGGAATGCCAGGAGCGTCCCGATGCTCACGGGGAGTCGGGAGATAGTGAAGAAGTAGAGGAACTGCACCAGCGTGAATGCGATGACGCCGTACGCGAGAAGGAACGGCACTTCGCGGAGGCGGACCCTGAAGGCCCGCGGGCGGATCACCGCCACGAGGACGATCAGGATGACCATGGCGCCTGCGTTGCGCAGTTCCACCAGGCGCAACGGAGTGAATCCGACTTCGATCGCCGACTTCGCGAGCACGCCGTTGAGTGCGAAGAAGATCGCGGCAACGAGATACATCACGACACCCACGAGTTGCGGGTTTCGGGAGGAGGAGGGCGCGGGCGTCAGTCGATCTGCAACAGCCACGCGCGTGCACCACCCACCAACGCGGCCGCGTTCGGCACGATCACGACATCGTCGCCGAGGCGGGTGACAACCGTCGGTGTGATGTGCCGCGAGTTGCCCCCTCCTATATAGAGGCGATCCCAGAGGAACACCGGACGCAGCCCGTCGATCACCCGCTGCACGCGGCGAGACCAGAGCGCATCGCCGAGGCGGCGGCGCTCGTGTTCACCGATGTAGGTGTCGTAGGACAGGCCCCAGCGCACAGGAGCTTGGGAGAGTTCGAGGTGCGGTGCCAGGTGGCCGCCGTCGTAGATCGCGCAGCCAAGCCCCGTTCCGAGGGTGAGCACGACCTCGAGTCCCTGTCCGGCGATGACGCCCGCGCCGTGGACCTCGGCGTCGTTGAGAACACGTACCGGAATTCCCAGGGAGTCGGAGATCGCCGCCTGCGCATCGAACCCCTCCCATTGCTCAACGAGTTCGGGTTCGATGCGCGTGCGAGGACCGGATCGGGTGATGTAGTGCGGAGTGGTGATCACAACTCCATGGCGGATCATTCCGGGGAGACCGACTGTGGCGCGGTCCGCCTTCGGCAACTGGGACGCCAACTCGGTCAGCGTCTTCACGAAGAGCGCGGTCGAGAGGGGATAGGGCGTGGGAACGCGCACCGGTTGGGCGCGCATTGTGCCGGTTTCGTCGAGGACACAACCCTTGATGCCACCGCCGCCGCAGTCGATGGCCAATGTGGTTGTCACAGGGAGCAAGTCTGCCCGATACCCTTGCCGGGCTGTTCGGCCGGTTCACCGGCACCACCAGCGTGGAGGCGTCGCCTAGTCCGGTCTATGGCGCCCGCCTGCTAAGCGGGTTGGGGGTTTTGAGCCCCCTCGAGGGTTCAAATCCCTCCGCCTCCGCCATCAGGGCACCCTCCGGGGTGCCCTGACCGCTTCATCCGACGGTGAGGTTCATCCGTCGGTGAGGTTCATCCGACTGTGAGGGTGGAGTTCCGCGCGTTCCACGCGGACTTCATGATCGCGAGGTTGGCTGCGGCCGGTCCGCGCACGACGTCGCCGTTGATCTCGAAGAGCGAGGCGTGCGCTGGGCACGACCACCCGGGACCACCCGGGTTCACGGGCACGCCCTGATGGGTGCAGCGAAGGTCGAGCGCGGTGTACGTGTCTGTGCCGGTGCGGACCACGGCGGCCGGCACGCCCTTGACGGTGCCGAGCAGCACCGCACCGCCGACGGTTCCCAGCTCGCGGACTCGCTTCACGGACACGTCCACCCGGCCGTCCTTGCGTCGCTTGATGCCGGTGGCTGCCTGGGCATCGTCGGCGAGAAGTGCGGCACCCATGCCTAGGGTCGCGATGGTGCACGCGCCCACCAGAAATGAGCGCCGGGATACGGAGTTCTCTGTCATGGAAGAAGTCTGCCCCGAATCCGTTGATTATGCGCCCCGGTAGGCTTTTCTCTCGGCCTTCGGGCCGTGCGCCCGTAGCTCAACGGATAGAGCATCTGACTACGGATCAGAAGGTTAGGGGTTCGAATCCCTTCGGGCGCGCTCCATTCTTGTGTGGTTCCGGCTGATGCGTGACGTTTTGGCTCCGGCTCGCGGGTTACGTGGCTTCGCCTGATTGGTGACGCTGGGTCCGTCTGATGGGTGACACATCGCTTGATGTTGGTTGAGCTGAGTGTTGTGGAGCAGAGGTATCAGGCCGTTTTGGCTGTGATTCGTGATGGTGTGCCACTTACCCGTTACATCACTTGCGCGTGCATGTCGAACACGCGAGGCTGTACTCGACCACGATCGGGGTGATGCGCAATGCAAACAATCATCATCAGTGCACTGTTCTCATGGAAGGACGGGGTGGACGCGGCTTCCGTGGGTGCGGCCCACAAGGCGCTCGCGGAGTTCGCTCGGGACGTACCTGGCGTCCGGGTGTGTTGGTACGGCCTCAACGAAGAGAATCGGACGTCGAGCGTCTACGCGGTGTACGACTCCCCCGAAGTCCTCGCGAATCTCTACGCGGCGCTCGAAACACGTGGCAGGGACATCATGGCCGCGGAATCCGCCCTGACCCAGTTGGTGCCCGGGCAGACGTTCGTGCAGGGCAGCAAGCAGTCCCTCGATGAACTGGAAGACGTCATCGACGGATGGGGCTTGCTGCGCTTCCACACGGATACCCAAGGCGATACCCACGTTGGGTTGTAGAACGTCTTACCAACTGCGCTTTGCGATGATCCGATCCTGATCGGTGAGCAGAGTGACACTCCCACTCGACCACAGTGCGGGTGTGCGCATGCGTAGGAAGTCCGTGGTCGTGTAGTCGACCGTGGCGCCCACCGGGGGATTTCCTACGTTGAGCGTCCAGGTGGTTCCGGGAGCCAGGCACGTTCCTGGCTGGAAGGAGTAGCGGGTGTTGCCGGTCTCGATGCGGTACGTGTCGAGACACGTAGTAGCCGTGCCACGATTCTTTACACGCACCCACTGGGTCTGCGCTCGCTTGGCGCCCTTCTTCTTGCCGAGGGAGAAGTCGTCGATGACGATGGCGCTCGCGTAAGGGTCGTCATCGCACTCGGTGGTGCAGGGATACTCGCGCCAGAATCGGAAGTTGCCGTACTTGTCCAGCAGGTAAGCACCATCACCCAGCAGCGCGGGTCCCTGACCGGCCGCGGTGTAGATCCGGGCCTTGTAGCCGACGTAGAGGTCGCGCGGCTGGGGAAGTGATGGGGTGCCGGCACCGGTGTGCACCACGCGGTAGTCCTCGGGCGCGAGCACGCTGCCTCCGGGGAACTGGTACCAGGCTGCGTTCCCAGAATCCCGCAGCACCCACCCGCTGATGTCGACGGGCGCTGCGCCACGGTTCTTGACGATCACGTACTCGTCGTTGATCGGCTTTTTCGCATCGCCTCGGTGGATGCGCAGTTCGATGTTGGCGTCGGGTTGATCGGGCTCTCCGCACAGGTTGGGATTCCACATCCCCAGGCGCTTCTCCTGGGCACGTTCGATCACCTGACGGTAGAGCGAACTCATCGCTGCTTCCTTCGCAACGGTGAACCAGAGCCCCCACCCGCGTTCGGCCATCGCCCACGCGATGTCGAGGTCGAAGTCCTTACTGGCCTCGCTATACGCAAGGACCACACGTTGCGGACGATCCGCCTTGCCCTTGGACGATTGATCCGCGGACAGCAGCCGCACCTTGGTTCCGATGGGCAGGAAACCCTTGAGTGCTTCGGTGGCCTGCCAACCGCCGCACTGACCCGCACTAGCTGTGCCGTGGGGCGATTCCGGCGAGTTGATCCCGAGGAGCCGGATTCTGGACTGAGCCCCGGTGACGTCGTCTCTGACGATCAGAGTGTCGCCGTCGACGATGCGCTTGACCGTCGCTGTCTCCCACGCGGTGACCCCATCCCAAGGTCCGGCCTGTGCCGGCGCAGCCGTGAGCACGACCGCGGTGGCGGCTGCGAGGGCTACGAGTGTTCGCTTCATGGTGGGGACTCCGAAACGGGCCCCCATTGTCACATGCGGATGTGAACGACCGGGTTATTGGCTCGCATGGACCAGGTTCCGCTAGTGGGTGAGGAAGGGGTTCTCCCACAGCTGCATACCGTCCTGCACGGTGAACCCGGCCAGCGTGGGCCGGGTCATGAGGTACTCGGCCCGGCAGGGTGACTCGATGATGACCCCCCAGCCCCTTGGGAGGAAGAAGTCGAGCAGGTGCCCCTCGGATATGCGGCTATGCGTGCCGACGGCCATCAGCAGTACCCGCTCCTGCACCTCGTGTGCGCAGGCCTCGAGCAGTTCGAACTCCACTCCCTGCACATCGACGTGGAGAAGATCGACGATCGGATCACGCAGGCCCTCGAGCAGGGAGCGCATGGAAACCGCAGGGATCGCCGAGTGCTCGAGGTGCGCGCCGCGGTAGTCCACATCGGTGCCCGGGAGTGTCCAGACCGCCGCACCCATGTCGTCGACGGGCACCTTCGGGAAACTCAATTCCCCGGACTCGTGCCAAGCGGCAGCGCAGACGATCAACAGTGGCCGGGAGTCGTCGTCGCGCCACTCCCTGATCGTCGACTCGATGGAGTGGTGGTCCCCGATCGCGACGCGCACGGTGATGCCGTTGTCCTCGGCATGGCGGACCGCCCACTCCACCCTCCGGGAATCGGCCTCGACAGCGATGGCTCGCGCTTCGCGGCCACGGCTACGGCAGGTGACGATCGCCGCGACGGACCACGGGGCCCATCCGGCCCCGATCTCGATCATCTGGAAGAGGTTCGTTTGCACATCGAGGGCCCGCGCTAACGCCACGTACTCGAAGTCCTCGCTGCGGTAACCGTCATCCGGGATCGGGTGGTGGGCGGCGACGGTGCCCGCGAGTTCCTGCGGCGCCCACGGGAGCATGGACATCCGCGTCCGCACCCCCATCCAGTCGGTGAGGAACTCCGGGTGGGCGCTGGGTGGGGTGGGCGAGTCGAGCATCCCAAGCCACCGCGGATACTCGGATGGCGGAATCGAGCGGGTGATCCCGTTGCCGAGGCTGGGGACGGTCACGCTGTCTACTGGAGTCTGCGGGGCCAATTCCGGGCGCGCGGATTTCCCGAGCCCCGCC
>VGCC01000033.1 GCA_016870195.1 Actinomycetota bacterium | reverse complement strand
AGGTGGATGACTCATCCGTCGTTCCATTCGACGCGGCGTAGCCGTCGTGTTCGAGCTTCCGCTGCCCCTGACCATCGCCCTCGTGGTCGGCACGATCGCCTTCGCCGCCTCCGGAGCGGTCGCGGGTGTGCGGGCGGGAATGGACTGGCTCGGGGTCAGCAGCCTGGCCGCGGTCACGGCCATCGGCGGCGGAACGCTCCGCGACCTACTCATGGTAACCACGCCGTTCTGGCTCATCGACTTCTGGCCCACCGTCGGGATCATCGCCGCGACCGTGCTCGTCGTTTGGGTCCTCGCGTTGCTTGCCCCGTGGCAGACCAACCCGGGGTGGATGCGACATGTCTTCACCGTCACCGATGCGGTCGGGCTCGCCGCCTTCACCGTCGTCGGCACCGATGTCGCACGCAGCGCAGGATTCGGCGTTGGTCCGGCGCTGATCCTGGGCGTGCTCTCGGGAATCGGCGGCGGCATCATCCGTGATCTGATCGCGGGACGACGCATCTCCGTGTTCTTCACCGGTGAGGTCTACGCGCTGGCAGCAGCACTGGGGTCCGCCGCATTCCTGGCGACATCGGGCCTCGGCGCTTGGACACCGTTCATGGTGGGGATCGCGGTCACGCTTGTGGTGCGACTGGGCGCCATGGCGCTGGGTTGGCGGGTCCCGACCCTCCCGACGTCCGAGCCGTAACTCGCCCCGGCCTTCTGGTCGGCGTGGCCCGACAACTGCCGATAGGCGGAGCCCGTGGAGAACGCGAAGAGCCCGATCAGCAAAGGCAATGCCACGGGAAGTGAGATCAGGAATCCGATTCCGGGTGTCCGTGTGCCGACCAGCCACCGGGGGGTGTTCTGTAGAGTACGCCCATGTTGTTTCCCAAGCATCCTCGACGCCTGGCTGTTCTAGGTATCGCCCTCACCGCCGGACTTCTTGGCGCGAGTCTTGGCAGTGCCGCGCAAGCTCTCGTCCCCAGTCAAGTCGTCATTACTGACAGGCCAACCATTTCGCCAAACCCAAACCCGCCAACCACTGCATCAAAGGTGACAGTGATTGCAGCAGGTATTCGTCTCCCTGCCAACGGCCGCCTGGACAAGGTAACAACCACGTTGTTTACGCTCCCGGGGGACGTTCGGGGTGATCAAGCTTGTTTGTCATCAACGCGGCAGATCGTTCACACCGTCCAGACGAACGGATTCGCGAACTTTGATCTTGCAACCAAGCCGCCAGGCGAACTACTGGGTAAGCGCCTATGTGCTGAAGTTCTATTTTTTGTTCCACAACCTAATGACTTAGGCTTCAAGGTCGCAACTCAAACTAGCGTAACTGAGGTAGTAACGCAGCCTGCCGCCGGAGCAGGTGGTGGCGGCCAGAACCCCGGCTTTACCAACCTTTCGCCTAGTAAGCCTACTATTTCAATTGAGGCCAACAGGCCCTTTACCACCAATCAAGCCTTTCTCGTATCCACCCTGATCATCGGGCAGCCAGCTGCTGGTGAGCAAATCATCAGGCGATTTTTGACGAGCAATTACGTCGCAAACAGCGGCGACCCCTGCAATGGGGCTGAGAATCAATTGTTGTTAAACACCAACATCGAAGCGAAACTGTTCACCGTGCCTCCGAACCAGGTTGGCAAGTCATTCTGCGTCAAACACACAGTTATTACCAATCGCGGTGGCGTCGTTTCAGAAACGTTGTATCGAACTGTTTTGGCACCACAAGGTGACGCTGGGGCAGGACAGGGTGTGCTGCAGCCGGCAATCGAACTTGTGCAGGATGCCGGCTTAACACTTTCTGCCGGACAGCCCTACAGGATCCTGCTGAAGGTCGGTAGACAGCTGCAGCCGGGTGGTCGAGTAGTCAAGCGCGCCTATGAAATCGGTTACGTGAATGGCATCGGCGACGCATGCATCACAGGTGCGGGTGATTCGGGATACTTACTAAAAGAAGTCGGCCTGGGTACGAATCAACTGCCGATCAACGGCACGGTTCTTGCAGACAAAGTAGGCAAGTGGCTTTGCGTTAGGCACATTATTCAAGCTGTGGGTGCTGGCATCGAAAGTGCACAAACACTTCAGCAAGTAGTTGCTGCCCCGGGTGCGGGGGCTGGTGCGGGTGCCGGGGCAGGTGCGGGGGCCGGTGCGGGGGCCGGGGCAGGTGCGGGTGCTGGGGACGCAGGCGCGGGAGCGGGCGGAAGGGACGCAGGCGCGGGTCCGGGCGCAGGTGCTGGCGGAACATTTCGTGTCGCGGTGATCAGTAAGCCATCGGTCTCCCGCGGCTCGCGCTTGAAGGTGACCGTCTCAACGTCGTCCAAGGCTTCGATGGGTCAGGCCATTGTGCAGATCAAGAAGCGGCCCACCGCGAGGGCCTCGGCCAAACAGACGCTCAAGAGCATCGACATCGTGAAGGGAACCGGGCAATCGGTCACACGCATCACTAGACGACTGCCGAAGGGTTCATACTTCCTCGTGGCTACCTACCGTGACGACACAACCAAGCGCAAGACGATCACAACGGCACCGTTGAGGGTCAAGTAAGTAGGTGGGCGCATGAGTGGATGCGCTACGTGGTCGCACCAGTCCGTAGCAGGTCGCTCTCACCCGCCCCCATTTTGGATGTCCTCGTGCAACTGCATCGCCGTGCGCGCCAGGGTCGGCAGCCAGAGATCCCGTTTGATGGTGTCGTCGGGGAGGGCAGTGAAAGCTGTTATCTGGGCAGTCGCCGGTACACAAACGGGTCTGCTGCACGGTGTGTCAAAAAGGGGCATGCGACAGGGTCGAATTTGGTCGGTTTCGTGTGGGCAGAGGCCTCGTGGACTTGACCCGGGGTTGTTAAACCCGGCTCAAGTTGCTCACCGTTCGGGGAGCAGGGAACCTGAAGGCGAAGACTGACGATTCGTGGCGCATCTCTGCCTCGCGGAACCCCGAACCGCTATCGGCTTCCGGTAGCAGTTTTGGTAGCAGTCGGCACCCAGTGATCAGACTGCGGGAGTGCAAGGCCCGCGAGGGATCCCATGTTCCCTCACGAAGGGACGCGGAGCATCGCGGCTCCCCGGGGAGGGGTCGAACCTCCGTTGACGGATTCAAAGTCCGCTGTCCTGCCACTAGACGACCGGGGATGGGCGAGTTCAGCCTAGGGCGTGGCGTGAGGCCGCATGGCTGGACAAGGCGGAAAACCTACGGTACCGTAACTTACGACACCGTAACCTAGGGGAGATCACATGACGTTGATGCAAAACTTCGAACGCCTGGACGACGGAGAGGCGATCTTCCTCAGTCCGGCGATGAAGGTCACGATCGGCATCTTCGTCATCGGCCCCACATTGCTCTTCCTCGTCGGGTTCATCCCGATGCTCGCATTCGGCCTGGTTTCGTGGGTCGACATGGCACTGCTGGTCGGGTTCTGGGCCCTAACCGCCATCGGCATCACGGTGGGGTATCACCGCTACTTCACGCACGGATCGTTCAAGGCACCGCGCGGTGTGAAGGTCGCGCTCGGCCTGCTCGGGTCCATGGCGATCCAGGGCTCCATCAACCAGTGGGTCGCCGACCACCGCAAGCACCACAAGTTTTCCGACGAGATCGGTGACCCGCACTCCCCGTGGCGCTTTGGCATCTCGCGCAAGGCCATCGCCAAGGGACTCATGTTCGCCCACATGGGCTGGCTGTTCTCGGAGGAGCAGGCCACGGTCGACCAGTACGCACCGGACATCCGCGATGACAAGGACCTGCAGCGCATCACGCGATCCTTCGCCTGGATCGTCGCAGCATCGATCCTGTTGCCGGGAATCGTGGGCGGCCTCATCACGCAGTCCTGGCTCGGTTTCCTCACCGGTTTGTTCTGGGGCGGCATCGTGCGCATCGCACTCGTCCACCATGTCACCTGGTCAATCAATTCCATCTGCCATGTGTTCGGGAAGCGCCCGTTCGATAGCCGCGACATGTCGAGCAACGTCACCTGGCTGGCGATCCCCTCTTTCGGTGAGTCCTGGCACAACCTGCACCACGTAGACCCCACCTGCGCCCGTCACGGCGTGTTTAAGGGTCAAATCGATCCCAGCGCACGCGTGATTCGCACACTTGAGGTCTTGAACCTTGCGCACGATGTCCGCTGGCCCAAGCCGCAGCGTCTCGCCAAGAAGCTCAAGGATCCGGCAATGGCCCCGCGGCTGCGTGGCTATGCGGCCGAGGTGTCGTGACCCCCGAGACCGCCGAGGTCGACGCGACGGTCGTCGCGCTCCCTGGTCCTGCAGCGCGACCCGTCACCCGCAGTTCCCGCCGCGATCGCGGAGCGAAGGTGCGCATGACCGGCCAGGAGCGCCGGGAGCAACTGCTCGTCGTCGGGCGTCGGCTCTTCGCCGAGAAGGGGTTCGAGGCCGTCAGCGTCGAAGAGATCGCGGCCAAAGCGGGCGTCTCCAAGCCCGTGGTCTATGAACACTTCGGTGGCAAGGAAGGTCTGTACGCAGTCCTTGTCGACCGTGAGATGAACGAGCTGCTCGCCTCGATCAGCGATGCACTCACCGGGTCGAATGCCCGCCTCCTGCTCGAACAGGCGGGGCTGGCCCTGTTCGACTACATCGAGTCCTGCCCCGAGGGATTCCGCATCCTCGTGCGCGACTCACCGGTGTCCCAGCAGTCTGGCTCCTTCGCCAGCCTGATCGTCGATGTCGCCGCGCAGGTGGAGCACCTGCTCGCCCGCGAGTTCGCCGCCCACAAGCTCAACGCGAAGTTGGCGCCGATGTATTCGCAGATGCTCGTCGGCATGGTGGCCCTCACGGGTCAGTGGTGGCTCGACGTCCGCAAGCCGAAGAAGGAAGAAGTTGTCGCGCACCTGGTGAACCTGGCCTGGAACGGCCTGGAGCACATTGATGCCAAACCGACCCTCATCAGCACGGGCTCGGACAAGAAGCGTCGTCGCGAAAGCTCCTAGCGCACGACACGCGCACCGGGAACGGGCCCGCGGGCCCGCTTGACGGTGCGACACAGCCCCGTTCCCGTCAATGCGACCGCGATGTCCAGCGCATGCTCCTCATCCCGCGCGAGGAACGCGCACGTCGGCCCACTGCCCGACACGATCTGACCGAGGGCCCCGTAGTCCTCCCCTACCTCGAGGACGTCGGCGAGCTCCGGGCGTAGGGAAATCGCGGCAGGCTGGAGGTCATTGCGTAGCGCGCGACCCACAGCCGGTGCGTCACCGGTGGCCAGCGCACTGAGGAGTGGATCGGAGATCTGCGGCTGCGGAACATCGGAGCTGCGCATGTCATCGCACCTCTCGTAGACCACGGGAGTCGAGAGGCCACCCTCGAAGATCGCGAACGCCCAGTGGAGCGCACCCCGGGTGAGCACCGGGGTGAGGGAATCACCACGGCCCCGGCCGATCGCCGTTCCGCCCATCAGCGCGAACGGAACATCCGACCCCAGCTCGGCGGCTAGATCGTGCAGCTCCTCCGGCGCGACCCGCGTCCCCCACAAGGCATCACAGGCGAGTAGTGCGGCTGCCGCATCGGCGCTCCCACCGGCCATGCCGCCGGCGACGGGGATCGCCTTCATGATGTGTAGGTGCACCGCGGGGTCCGCGCCCGTGGCATCGGCCATCGCCTGGGCGGCCCGCCACACCAGGTTCGTGGCGTCGGTGGGAACGGCGGATGCGTCCTCACCCTCGACTGTCACCCGTAGTTCGGATGCCTCCCGCGCTGTGACGGTGTCGAGGAGATCGACGGCGTGGAACACGGTCGCCAGGTCATGGAATCCGTCGTCGCGCACCGGACCCACCGACAACTGCAGGTTGACCTTTGCGGGGACGCTGACGGTGACCGGCCGCATGGCCCCAGGCTAGGTGCTGAGTGATGTGTTGGCGATCCGGATGAAGTCCGCGAGGCTGAGTTGCTCACCCCGGAGACCAGGATCGATGCCGGCAGCCGCAAGGACCTCATCGACCCGACCCTGCAAAGGACCGGCCAGGGTCGTACGCAGGGTCTTGCGCCGCTGCGCGAAGGCCGCATCGATCAGGGTGAAGACGCGCTGTCGATCTGCATCGGGCTGCGGTTGCGCGGTGATGCGCACCAACCCCGAGTCCACATGCGGTGCCGGCCAGAACACCGTGCGCCCGATGGTGCCCGCATAGTCGACCGATCCATACCACCGCGCCTTCAGACTCGGGACACCGTAGACACGTGATCCGGGCTCCGCGCATAGACGCTCGGCCACCTCACGCTGCACCATCACCACGGTGCTCCGGATGGTCGGGAAGGTGGCGAGCATCTGCAGCAGGACTGGCACGGCGACGTTATAGGGCAGGTTTGCGACCAGTGCAGTTGGTTCCTCCGGAAGTTCCGTGACCGAGAGTGCATCGGCGGTGATGACGGTGAGGTGCGCCGCGTGCTCCGGAGCCTGCTCCTGCACCGTCTTCGGGAGTCGGTCGGCCAGGCGCGGGTCGATCTCCACCGCGATCACCGAACCCGCGCGCTCGAGCAACGCGAGGGTCAAACTCCCGACCCCGGGCCCGATCTCGAGCACCACGTCATCGGCGGTCAGGTGCGCAAGATCGGCGATGCGGCGGACTGTGTTGGGGTCGATGACGAAGTTCTGGCCCCACTTCTTCGTGGGTCGGATATCCAACTCCGCCGCGATCTCGCGGATGCGTCCCGCTCCGAGCAGGGTCACCAGGCACCGAAAGCGCGCTGCGCGTTGTCGTAGAGCGTGGTGGCCATGACCGCCTCCTCCACACCGCGTTCGCGCGCAAGGGCACGGACGGTGTGCGGCATCAGGTAGGACGCGTTGACCTGACCGCGGTGGGGGACGGGGGTCAGGTAGGGCGCATCGGTCTCGACGAGCAGCAATTCGTCGGGCACCTCGGCCAGGGCATCGCGCAACTCCTGCGCGTTCTTATAAGTCACCACACCGGCGAAAGACATGTACCAGCCGTTCTGCGCGCAGATGCGCGCCATGGCGGCATCCCCGGAGAAGCAGTGGAAGACGACGGTGCGCGGTGGGCCCTCCTCGACGAGGAATCGGATGACGTCGTCGTGTGAATCACGGTCATGAATGACCAGGGTCTTATCCAGTTCCTTGGCGAGGGCGATATGCCAGCGGAAGGATTCCTGTTGCACAGCCTGACCGTCCGCGTCGCGGGTGCGGTAGTAATCCAGCCCGGTCTCCCCGACCGCACGCACGGTGTGATCACGGGCGAGCGCATCGATGCGCTCCCACGCGCGTTCGATCGCGGAATGCCCCCCGCGCTCCACCATCCGTGCCGCATCGTTGGGGTGGAGCGCGACACCCACGACGACCTCGGGGTGATCCTGCGCCATCGCCACCGACCATTCGGCCGACTCCAGGTCGCATCCGATCTGCACGACCTTGGTGACGTTGACCTCGCGCGCACGCGCGAGGAGATCTTCCGGATCCGGTTGGGCATCGCCGTGTAGATGGCGATCGTGAACGTCGAGGTGAGTATGGGTATCGATCACCGGTGCCGCGAGCGGTACCGGTGCCTCCGGCCAGCCCTCAGCCGGCATCGGTGTCCTCGAGGCGCGGAAAGAGCGCATCCCCCTTTGTGATCCGCGAGCCCGGACGCAGTTGACCCCAGGTGGCCACGGTGTCGATGCGCTGCTCACCGAGTGGACCGAGGTCCGCGCCGCCGATGTGCTCCCACATCGACTGCATCGCAGCGGGCATCACCGGGTTGTAGAGGACAGCCACCGCGCGCAGGCACTCGCAGATCGTGTAGAGAACCGTGTGGAGACGCTCCGCATGCGCGGGATCCTTGGCGAGCACCCACGGTTCGACGTCCGTCACGTAGCCGTTGACCGCCTCGATGAAGCCGCGCACGTGACCGATCGCCGTAGCGAAATCCAACTCCTCGACGGCCGCGTCGGCGGCAGGGCTGATGTCGGCCACCATGTCGATCAGTGCCTGTTCCGCGGGTGTGTACTCGCCTGGGGTAGGAAGCAGCCCCGCGCAATAGCGGTTGACCATCGCGGTCGCACGCGATGCCAGGTTGCCCAGGCCATTGGCCAGCTCCGCGGTGTAGCGGGCGGACATGTCCTCCCAGGAGAAGGAGCCGTCCTGCCCGAAGGCGATCGCGCGCATGAAGTAGTAGCGGAACGCATCGGATCCGAAGTGGTCGATGATCTGCGCCGGTGCGATGCCGGTGAGCTTGGACTTGCTCATCTTCTCCCCGCCCACGAGCAACCAGCCGTGGGCGAACACCTTGCGCGGCAGGGGTTGACCGGCGGCCATTAGCATCGCGGGCCAGTAGACGGCGTGGAACCGCAGGATGTCCTTGCCCACCAAGTGGACATCACAGGGCCAGGTGTGCGCGTACCGCTCGGAGTCTGGCGTTCCAGGATCCGATCCATACCCGACCGCGGTGACGTAGTTGAGCAACGCGTCGAACCAGACGTAGACCACCTGGCGCGGATCCCAGGGCAGCGGAATCCCCCAGGAGACGCTCGAGCGCGACATGGAGATGTCCACGAGTCCCTGACGCAGGAAGCTCATCACTTCGTTGTAGGCACTACGCGGCTGCACTGCTTCCGGATGTGCCTCGTAGTGATCGATCAGCGCCTGACCGAGGGCGGAGAGTTGGAAGAACCAGTTGTCCTCCTGCAACTCCTCCGCGGGGCGGCCATGCACGGGGCAGACGAGTTGCCCGGTGAATTCACCTGTTCCCTCCACGAGATCTCCCGGCAGCTTGAACTCCTCGCATCCCACGCAGTACGGGCCCTGGTAGGGAGCGGAGTACACGTAACCGTTGTCCTTGACTGTCTCCCAGAACTTCTGCACCCGCTGGACGTGGCGTGGTTCGGTGGTGCGGACGAAGTCATCGTTGGCTGCATCGATGGTGCCGAGCACAGGCAGCCACGCGTCGTGCACGAGGCGGTCCACCCATTCTTGAGGGGTTACTCCCCCGGCATCGGCCGCCCGCTGCACCTTGGTGCCGTGCTCGTCGACACCGGTCAGGAACCAGACGTTCTCACCGCGCTGCCGGTGCCACCGGGTGAGCACGTCACCCGCCGTGGTCGTGTAGGCATGTCCGATGTGTGGTGCGTCATTGACGTAGTAGATAGGCGTGCTTACGTAGAACGCCTTATATGACATGACGCGATCCTACGGCGGTGTTAGGGAGCAAGCTTGGTGCGGATCACAGCGTCGTATACCTCACGGCGCGGGCGTGCGGCCGCTTTCGCGACCTCGGCGATCGCATCTCGGCGGGAGATTCCCGAGGCCTCACGCTCGGCCACCGCTCGAACCCAATCGGACTCGTCGACCAAGCCGCGGGCGACGCGCAGGTCCTCGGCGTTCGCGCCGGCAACCACGATGGTGATCTCCCCGCGCACCCCTTCACCGATGGCATCGATCAACTCGACCAGCGTTCCACGCAGCACCTCTTCATAGGTCTTGGTCAACTCCCGGCAGACGGCAACGGATCGATTCGCACCGAAGGCAGCCACCATCGCCTGCAGACTCTCGACGAGTCGATGCGGTGCCTCGAAGAAGACCATGGTGCGCGTCTCAGCGGCGAGGCTCGCCAGCCGGGTGCCGCGCTCGGATGACTTGCGTGGCAGGAACCCCTCAAAGCAGAAACGATCGACGGGGAGGCCGCTGAGCACCAGCGCGGTGGTGACGGCCGATGGTCCAGGCAGCGCGGTGATCGGGACATCGGCGTCGATAGCGGCGCGCACCAGTCGGTATCCCGGGTCGCTGACAGAGGGCATACCGGCGTCGGTGAGAACCAGGACGGTGCTGCCGTGCGCAGCGGCATCGACAAGCTCCTGGAGTCGTACTGATTCATTCGCCTCGAAGTGCGACACGACCTTCCCACGGGGCTGCACGCGCATGCGCTCCGCAAGAGCCCGGAACTTACGGGTGTCTTCGGTCGCAATGAGATCCGCGCTGGCGATGGCTGCCGCTAGGCGTCCCGAGGCGTCCTCGGCATTGCCCAGTGGAGTGCCAGCAAAGAGGATGACTCCGTCGCGTGCAGCCATGCCCGCATCCTGTCAGCGCACCTACGATGGCCACGTGCGGCCCATGGAGCGTTCACAAGAATCCGTGGCTCAGCGCTTAAACCCACCACTTCCCTCACATGGCTGGCGCAACTGGCTGGGCCCACTCGCCGTGGGAGCCGTCGCGGGGGTACTCCGCTTCACGAATCTCGGGACTCCGAATGAGGTTGTCTTCGACGAGACCTACTACGCCAAGGATGCCTGGGGACTCCTTCGTTTCGGCGTGGAGCACCAGGAGGTCGAGGGGCACGAGGAGTTGATGCTCTCCGCCGGTGATGCGTGGCGCACCATCCCCGCCTTCACCAACGAGGGCTCGTTCGTGGTCCACCCGCCGGTCGGGAAGTGGACCATCGCAGCAGGCGAGTATCTCTTCGGGGTTTCGCCCTTCGGCTGGCGATTCATGGTCGCCCTGCTCGGCACGATCGCCGTGATCGCGTTGGCACGCATCGTGAGACGCCTCTCCCGTTCGGACACCCTCGGTGTGATCGCCGGCTTGCTCCTGGCCCTCGATGGAATCCATCTGGTGCTCAGCCGCACTGCACTCGTCGATCTCACCCTCGGTTTCTGGGTGCTCCTCGCTTTCGGGGCACTTCTCCTCGATCGCGATCACACCCGTGCCCGGCTGGCACGCGGGGTACTCGCAGACGGGTTCGCGAACTCTCGGCTGGGCCCCTGGCTCGGTGCGCGACCGTGGCGGTGGATCGCGATTCTGTGCCTCGGGTTGGCGTGCGCGTCAAAGTGGTCCGGTGCCTGGTTCGCGCTCGCCTTCATTGTCCTCTCGCTGTTCTGGGATGCGGGCGCACGACGGGCGATCGGGGTAAAGCGTCCCTACCTAGGTGCACTGGCCCTCGATGCACCGATGGCACTTCTCGGAACAGGTATCGGGGTGCTCGCGGTCTATCTCGCCAGTTGGACTGGCTGGTTCGTCACCGAGACTGGTTGGGGGCGGACCTGGGCGGCGGATAAGGGACCCTCCCCGGTGCCCGGTCTATTCCGGGGCTTCTGGCACTACCACTGGCAGATGTGGAACTTCCACACCACGCTAGGTTCCGAACACAGCTATCAGAGCAATCCGTTGTCGTGGCCGTTCATGTCCCGACCGACCTCGTTCCATTACGACGGCGATGTCACCGGCTGCGGTGCAGATAAGTGCGCGAGTGAGGTCCTGGCACTCGGGAACCCGATTATCTGGTGGGCTGCGTTGCTCGCAGTTCCATACCAATTGTGGTGCTGGATCGCGCGGCGCGACTGGTGTGCGGGGGCGGCGATCGTCGGTATCGCGGCCGGGTGGCTCCCGTGGATGCTCTATCTCGATCGCACCGTCTTCACGTTCTATACCGTCGTGTATGTCCCCTTCGTCGTGATGGCCGTGACCCTGAGTCTCGGGGCAATTCTTGGGCCCCGCGATGCAGGTGAGCGACGGCGGCGCACCGGGGTGATCCTGGTGACCGCGTACCTCGTTGCCGTGGTGGCCGCTGCGTGGTTCTTCTACCCGATCTGGACCGGGGAGACCATCCCGTACGAGTCCTGGCGACTACGAATGTGGCTGCCGACCTGGGTCTAGCAGGTATGTGGTGGACTTGCGCCGTGCTGCAGACCGTCCTGCTGGGATACGGGCTCGCCGGTGAGTACTTCCACGGTCCCTTGCTCGCCGCCACCGAGGGTGTCGAGGTGGTCGGTGTCCTGACCACCAATCCCGAGCGACAGGAACGTGCGAAGCGGAATTTCCCCGATGCCGTGATTCACACCGATCTCGCGACAGCCCTGGATAGCGGTGCGGACTTGGCTGTGGTGGCCGGGGCGAACATCACCCACGTCCCGCAGGCCCAGACCGCCCTCGCTGCGGGGATGCATGTCGTGGTCGACAAGCCACTCGCCCCCACGGCGGACTCCGTACGTGAGCTCGCCGCTCAGGCTGTAGCCGCAGATCGCCACATCATCGCGTTCCAGAACCGCCGCTGGGATTCAGATTTCCTCACCGTGCAGCGCGTACGCGACTCCGGTGCCATCGGAGACATTCACCGCTTCGAGTCGCGCTTCGGCAAGTGGGTGCCCACACCCAAGCGGCTGTGGCGGGACTCCACTGCGCCGGAGAACATGGGTGGAAACCTCTACGACCTCGGCGCGCATGTGGTCGACCAGGCTCTCGTCCTCTTCGGCCCCATCACGTCGGTGACTGCGCATGCACGTCCAGTTCGGGCAACCGACATCGCCGACGACGACGTAGTCATCGTCGCCCAGCACGCGAACGGCATCGTGAGCTACCTCGTCGGCACCACCGCTGCCGCGTATACCCTTCCCCGTTTCCTGGCACTCGGCACCCGGGGCTCCGCGCGCATCGACCTCACCGATACCCAAGAGGCCTACCTCTGCAACGGTGGGAGCGCGAACGACCCCGCATTCGGGCTCGAGGAGCACGGAGTGCATCTCCGTACAAAGGGATCGGATTACATCGAGTTCACCGAACCCCTCGAGCGCGGTGAGTGGCGCATGTTCTACACGAAGGTGCGAGATGCGGCCAGGGGGGACGCACCCTCCCCGGTACCGATCGAGGACACCATCCTCGCCGCCACCGTGATCGACGCCGCACGGGAATCCGCGGCGACCGGTCGCAGTGTCGCGATCAGCGCCACTCCCACGTCGTCGTCATAGTCCGAGGCGCACCGGGATGCGCAACCGGTGGTTCCCCGCGCAGCGGCGTATCGAAGGCATTCGGTGGTCCGTTCTGCGGCTCGACGCACACGCCCTCCTCGCGCTCATCGAAAACCACGAACCACGGATCGGAGTTGCGAATCGTCAGTGCGCGTGCCCCCCACGTGATCGTCACACGTCCATCGGGGACGTAGAAGGCATCGTCGACGCGGCGTGATCCTTCGACCCAGGTCATCCATTCACCCGTCGCCAACGCGCCGTCGCGCGCAGCGAGTTCCCCCGCCAACGACCAGCGTGCCTGCGTGCCGTCGATCGTCGACCGGAACCAAGGGTGCCATCCCAGTAACGCCGGAGTGGGTTCCTCCGCGTGGACCGTGAGCCGGGACTCCGTCTGCGGTCCGTCGATCCGCCACTCCGTGACGAGAGTGGCCGGCCAGTCCGGGATCCGCTGCCGCATAGTGATCGAGTTTGTGCTCGACTCCCAGCCGTCGATCGGGGCGAGTCGACAGGTCCCGTGGATCGCCCACGGCGGATACGGCACGCTCGGTGTGTAATCACTTGTCCCGGTAATCACCCAGGTCGCTCGTTGCGCGTCGGTGATTCGGTTATCGCGGAGCCGACCCGCCCACGGCGCGGCTCGGGACTTTGTTGTACCCCACAACATATGCCAGGAGGGGCTCGCGAGGGCAGAAATGACCGTCACGAATGGGCACAGTTTTTGTAACGAAATGGCAACGTCGGGTGGAGCTGAGGGGATTCGAACCCCTGGCCTTCTCATTGCGAACGAGACGCGCTACCAACTGCGCCACAGCCCCGGAGGGCAGCAGGGTAGCAATCCCCGCTGCCCCCCTCCGCCCGGTGGGTGTGGGTGGTTTAGCTGGTCCAGAAGAAGCGGGTGTTCACCGTGCTGGTGTAGCGGGCGTCGGTCGATGGGACCGTGGGCACCCCGCCCACTGCCGGGAAGGTGAGGAGGCAGTCGTAGAGAGCTTGCTCGTACGACACACCGAAGTTGACCTTGCCCGTTGCACTTT
>VGCC01000032.1 GCA_016870195.1 Actinomycetota bacterium | reverse complement strand
ACCGCACCAAGGATGAGGAGAACGAGTGGATCGGGCGCGACCCGATCGAGCACTTCCCGAATGTGGTGAGTGCGGCAGGGCTTCTCGACGATGCCGCGATCGATGCGATTCACGCCCGGGTAGCCAACGATCTCGCCTCCGCGATTGCCGTCGTCATCGAGTCGGGTGACGAGGGGCCTCGTATCCGCGAGGACGCGTGGCCGGATCCGACCGATGCCGTGCGCGGGGTCAGATCCCCCGCCACCCACGTCCCGCGCGGGGCGGAACCCGAGGCGTCCGGAGAGGTGGTGACGTACCAGCAGGCGATTTCCCTGGTGCACGACCGTGCCATGCAGCGCGACTCGAACGTGTTCGTGATCGGAGAGGAGGTCGGCCACCTGCGCGGCGGTGCCTACGGAACCACGCGGCACGTGTGCCGCAACTTCCCCGACCGGGTCTTCAGTTCGCCGATTTCCGAGAACGGCTTCAGTGGCCTCGCTCTCGGGGCGGCGGTGATGGGGATGCGACCCGTGGTCGAACTGATGTTCCCCGACTTCGCCCTCGAGGCAGCCGACCAACTGTTCAACCACGTCCCCAAGACCCGGCACATGTTCGGTGGTGATGTCGACGTCCCGCTCGTGGTGCGCACGCGCACGGCGCAGGGTCGCGGCTTCGGTCCCCAGCACAGCTGTGATCCCGCGGCGCTCTTCGCGCTCTTCCCCGGATGGCGGATCGTCGCCCCCTCGACGCCCGCGGACTATGTGGGTCTGTTCAACTCGGCGATCACCGGGACAGACCCGGTCCTCATCATCGAGCACTATCGCCTGTGGACCATGGAGGGAGCGATTCCCGACCTGGACGCGCGCATACCCCTGGGTCGGGCGCGAGTTGTGCGGCCAGGTCGCGATCTGACGGTTCTCACATGGTCGCACCCGCTTCATCGAGTGCAAGAAGTCGCTCGTGCGCTGTCGGCAGAGGGGATCGAGGCCGAGGTAATCGATCTCCGCACTATTGACCCACAAGGGATGGACTGGGAGCTCGTGAGCGAGTCTGTCATCCACACCGGCGCTGTCGTCATCGTCGAAGACGCGACCGCATCCCATGCCCTTGGTCCTCGGATCTCTCAGGTGATCAACGATCGACATTTTGATCACCTGCGAGCCCCGGTCCGATTGGAGACCGGCAAGGATGTCCCCACACCGGTCTCCAAAGTGCTTGAAGACTTCGTGCTTTTGTCGGATCGAGACATCGAGCAAGCCATTCGAGACACGTGTAGATCCGCATCGGCACGAAGGAAAGGGTGATCCCCATGGGGCGCTTGGATGGAAGAGTCGGCTTCATCACGGGGGGGGCCCGTGGGCAGGGCCGTGCGATTGCGGCCAAGTTCGCTTCCGAAGGGGCTGACATCGCAATCTGTGACGTGCCACCCCGCTCACCGAATCTCGCCTACGAGACGGCAACAGAGGCGGACCTGAAGGCCACGGATGCGCTGATCCGGTCATCTGGACGACGATGCTTGGCAGGAATTGTCGATGTACGTGACCAAGAAGGACTCTCAGCCTTCGCCGAACAGGTTTGGGAAGAGTACGGCCGCATCGACATCGTGTGCGCCAACGCGGGAATCGTCAGTTGGGGGCCGACATTAGAAATGCCGGAGCACATCTGGCAGGAGGTGCTCGATGTCAACCTCACAGGAATCTGGAAGACGGTCAAGGCGACTGCTCCGTTCCTGATCCGCCAAGGGGAGGGCAGCATAATCATTACGACGTCCACGAACTCGGTTGAACCTCTACGGAACATTGCCGCATACGTTGCGTCGAAACACGGTGCTCTCGGCCTCATGCGCGTATTTGCGTTGGAACTCGGTGATCATGGGATTCGAGTGAACGCAGTTGCGCCCGGTCTCGTCGCCACACCGATGTCCGACAACCCGGCTGTCTACCGAACAACCTTTGGGCGTGAGGACGTCACGCGGGAGGAATACATTCGTGCCGGACACAACTGGACAGCCCTCCGGGGGAGAAACGCATTGTCTGCCGCGGATGTCGCCGATGTTGCCTTGTGGTTCGCATCGGATGAATCACAACATGTGACCGGAATTGAGATCAATATTGATGCCGGTCACATGGTTCTCCCGGGGTACAACACTTCACCGATCGTCGACCAGGGCTTACCGATTCGTGACTATGACATTACTGCGCTGGGTCATGCGCCCCGAGTCCCGAACGACACGGCGCGAAACAAGGAGGAAGGGTAGAGGAAATGAAGGTAAAGGCTTTGGATCACATTGCCGTCACGGTGAGTGACACGCAGAGGTCTCTCGACTTCTATTGCGGCCTCTTGGGGCTCAAACAGGTTGAGCAACACCAACTTGCGGCCGAGGACGTAAAGAAGGCCAATGCTATCGAGAATGCACGTGGGCAATCGACTAGGTTGATTGCCCCCGAGACCCCAGGGATCCTCATTGACCTCCTGGAGTTCTTTGAGTTGCCGAAGAACTCGGAGGCCGTGGCTCCAGGAGTGGTCGGTGCCACTCACTTCGCCCTGAGTGTGGAGAATCTTCAGGAGGCCTATGAAACATTGAAGGCAAAGGGTGTCAAGTTTGACGCGGAGCCAGTAACGTTTCCACTCGATACTGGTTCGGTCACGGTTGTCTTCCTCTCGGATCCAGACGGGAACTCAATTGAACTCGTCGACCAGACTTCTCATTAGGGACAAATTCCATGCGCTTCGACTCGGGTGTGACATACATGATGCCTGTGTCCTTCGGGTCACAGCCTCCGCATCCAGCTGGGGAATTTACCGATGTCCAAACCCTGATGGTGACCTACCGGTCGACTAAGGAGGCGCTCCGACTTGTTCTCCCTGAGCCGTTTGAGCCTGGGCCAGAACCGTTGGTGTTCGTGTACATGCAGCGTTGTCGCGGAGTGAATTTCCTCGCGGGCGGCGAGTATCGCCTGCTTGGAGTGAACGTCGCGGCAACATTCCCAAGCTCGGGCGGGCCGATTCTGGGCTCCTACGCCTTGATTCTCTGGGAGGACAACATTGAGGCAATCATTCGCGGGCGCGAAATCCTTGGAATCCCGAAGTTGCTTGCCGAGGTAGACGATCCGGAACCGCAAGGTGGCGAGTTCTCGGTTGCTGCCCGCGATAGGGGCAGGGAATTGATCAGGATAAACCTCGTTGATGAGTTGGAGCTCTCAGAGCCGCAGGTGGAACAGCTCCGCGTTGAGCTGGCTACCAACGCTTGGTTCGGCTGGAAGCGCATCCCTAGGGTTGATGGAGTTGGTGTTGAGGTGAGTCACGCGACCCGTATCGGCATCCTGAACAAACCCAGTCAAGCATGGGCCTGTCGCGGCTCCGTGGCCATTGGGAATGTTTCGTGGGAGGAGTCGCCGTCCAATGCCCACATCGTTCAGGGGCTGCGCCAGCTTCCGCTGATTGACGTTGTCAGGGCGTATCGAACCCAGGGGACCGTCACTTTGACTCGCGCTGACCACAGGGTCATGACGTGACCGACGCCACGCTGCCGCACCAGTCGTTGCGGGAATTGATCGCCCGGGAACTTCGCACTCAGATTCTGGGTCGAGAGCTGTCACCCGGGGAGAAACTCGACGTGGGTGCGATCGCCGCCCAGTACGGGGTGAGCATGGGTTCCGTGCGGGAGGCGGCTTTCCTCCTGGAGGCTGAGGGGCTTGTGGTGGTCAATCCGCGACGCGGTATCTCCGTGCGCGTCGTGACG
This sequence comes from Actinomycetota bacterium, assembly GCA_016870195.1. Taxonomy (GTDB): domain Bacteria; phylum Actinomycetota; class Actinomycetes; order S36-B12; family S36-B12; genus VGCC01. The sequence goes on along the minus strand of VGCC01000032.1, from coordinate 10,152 downwards.
CCCACAGAGTTGCTCGAGATCTACGCGGTGCGCGAGATTATTGATATCGCATCGGCCACACTGGTCGCCGGCGCCGATGATGCCAGGGTCCTCGACAGGCTCCGTGCCGGGCAGGAACGTATAGAGCAGGCGTGGGATGCGGGTGGATTCGCAGCCGGCCTCGCGGCCGATCTCGAGTTCCACGTACTTCTCGCGGAGTTGAGTGGCAACTCGCAGTTGTCGGCAATCTCCTCGAATCTTGCTGACCAGACCCGTCTACACCTGCAGCCCGTCGAGGCGGCTGATGCTTCGATTCGTGCGCGACCCCCGGCGGACCTGCATACCGCGATCATCGACGCGATGGTTGTGGGTGATGAGCAGGTAATTCAAAAGGCTGTCGCGGATCATTACGCGTTTTCGCGTACCCGTGTGACCCATGAATAATCGCGCCCATGGGTGAGGAAGTACCGAGTGAATCGACGATCCTTCGCGATCTCCAGGATGCCAGAGTGCTCACCACCGACGCGGTGCTCACGCCCCTGACGGGGGGAGTGTCCTGCGAGGTCTGGCGTGTAAGCCCGGATCACGTGACACCGAAAGTGCGGCAGGCGAATCCGCATGGGCTCGTCGTGAAGGCGCCCCTGGCCACCCTGCGGACACCCGCACTGTGGCAGGCGGATGTCTCGCGTGGTTTCGCGGAATCGGCTGCGCTGGCCTGGTACGGGACGCGCACGCCCGATGCCGTCCCGCAGGTTGTCTGGCGACACCCGTCGGCTCCCGTACTCGTGGTGGAGGCCGCCCCCGAAGGCTGGGACGAGTGGCGGCGCCAGATGCTCGATTCCCATGCCAATTCTCCCGACGTCTCCGCCGAGCGTTTGGCGCGCATTGGATCCCACTTGGGATCGATACTCGCGACGTGGCATAGGGAGAGTCGGGACACAAGTGGTCTTCCCGAGGTTCTGCTCACGGGCGATCGACTTCGCACACTGCGCACCGACCCCTTCCATCGCGCCACCGCCGACGAAGTTCCCGAAATTGGGACGGAGTTGCGCGCACTGGCTGATGAGCTCGAGTCGGCCCGCACATGTCTAGTGCACGGCGACTTCTCACCGAAGAACGTCCTGGTTAGTCCATCCGATGCACCCTTCGGGGCTTGGATGCTCGACGCCGAGGTAGCCCACGTGGGCGACCCGGCCCTCGATGTCGCCTATCTCTCCACACACCTTGCGTGTAAGGGAGTGGCTCGCCCAGAGTTCGCGACTTCTCTTGATGCTGCGCGCCGAGCGTTTGAGGATGCCTACCGTCAGGGAAGCGACCTCGTTACCGTCGATCGATGGGATCGCCACACGGGCGCCATCCTGGCTGCGCGAGTCCGCGGGGTGTCCCGGGTCACGTACCTCTCCCCGGAGCAGGAGACGTTCGTCCTCGGGCTGGCCACCGATTTGGTGCATGGACGGATAAACCTTGATCAGGCCTGGGGGCAGATCCTGACCACGTGAGATCAGCCTCCCGGGTGGAACAGGTTCTCGGGGACACCCCGTCTATCGACATCAAGGACCAGGACCCGGCCGGCGTCGGGTTCGTCGTCGAACACCGGGTAGTTGCCACCCCCGCCGATCGTGGTCAGGAACAGGGTCCGCAGGTCCGGGCCCCCGAAGACGGGGCAGGTGGGGCGCCGCACCGGTAGCTCGATCCGTTCAATCAACTGTCCCGCGGAATCGAAGCAGGCGAGTGCGCCGCCGTGCACGCACGCGACCCAGACGTTGTGCTGTGCGTCGATGCAGGCCCCGTCGGGGCCACCCTCCAGGCCGGCGGCGGCGAACGTGACATGCGGGTCCCCCGTGCCACTTGCCACCGGGATGGACGCTGCGTCGTCGAGGATCCAGCACGCGCCGTGCAGGGTGTCGGCCCAGTGCATGCCGGCGGGGGTCGAGACGAGCGCGTTGGCCACGCCGACCTGGGTGACGACCGGCTCCCATGTCCAATCGGGGTGGACGCGGTAGATGGCGCTGATGAAGCGCCGGTCCTTCGAGGGCACGTGCATCGATCCCACCCAGAAGTCGCCGGTGGCACTGACGCGTCCGTCGTTGAGCCGTACGGTGTCGTGGGGGATCGGCAGCGTGATCTCCCACTCGATGCGGCCGTCGGGCAGGTGCAGGAGTCCGATGCGATGCTCGCTGGCCAGCAGCACCGTCTCCGGATCCGCAGTGAGGGCGATACTGCCCGGTCGATCCGCGAGGGTCAGGGAACTGATCTCCTCGGTGTCCCAGCTCCAGCGGTGCACCTGTCGGCCATCGATGTCGACCCAGAGCAGGTGTCCGGTGCGACCATCCCACAGGGGGGATTCGCCGAGGACGCAGCGGGGTCCGATCGCGCGCACCACTGGGCTCATCGGCTGTCCGCTGTGAAGCGACGCAGGACGTTGCGGGTGATGATCGCGCACTCCCGGTCGCCCCGGTGCAGGCTGGAGGGCCACTCGGTGCTCCCTGCGCAGAAGACCTTGCCTGCGCCCACGGGCATCGATGTGATCATCGCTGCACCGTAGCGACACAGGTCGCGGTGCTCGGGGGTATCCGATCCGTAGCGCAGGATCGCGATTCCGGCGAGATCATTATCCATCGGGTCGAAGAGCGAGCCCGGATTCCCGTGGTCCTCTTCCTCCGATGTGGTCGGGGTGAGCGCGAGAATCTCGAGGCTGTCCGGTGTCCCGTCGGAGCCGGTGGGATAGGGCAGACCGTTGCGCACTGTGTAGTCCACGCCATCGGCCTCGTAGCTGACCACGTTCGTTTCGGCACCGATGATGTCGCCGAAGTAGGAGTCGAGCCCCTCGAATGCCCAGTGACGCGGCCGGTAGACGATGAAGCCGCCCGCGCCGCGGATCATGCTGCCACCCCAGCCGGCATACATGCCGCGTGTGGCATTGCCACCGAACTCGGTGACGGGTGGGCGATCGATGGCGAGGCCTTCGAAGGCTCCGGTGCGCGTCTCCACCGGACCGTGACGCTGGGGATCATCATCGGCGCGGAACTTGTAGCACTCGGTGACCTGCAATTGTGCATCCGCGCGCACCTGCCACATGATGTTCCCGCCGAAGCGCGCATGGTGACCACCGGCCTCCAAGAAGCGCGCGAGTACGGCACGACCGGATGCCGACCAATACTCGTCGTGTCCGCAGGTGATGACGCAGTCGTAGTGATCGAGAATCGAGGGATCGCGATCGAGATCCCACTGGCTGAGCAGATCGCATGCGATCCCCTCGCGTTCGAGCCATGCCATCATCAACCCGTCGTAGCGCGCCCATCCGGAGGATGCGGACCAGTGCGCGTATCCGTTGGCGTAGGCCCACTCGGTCCACTCGTGGCGCACCGCCCACCCGATGGGAGGTCGCCGGATCGATCCGAACCTCGGTGCACCGACGGGGCAACGGATCTGGCCGCGTGACCAGGGGCGAAGTAGGCTTAGGCGCGGCTCAAAGGTCCCTGGATAGACTCCGCGGAGTGCGGTATAAGAACTCGCACCGCCCCAGTCGTTGTACGCATTCCACGTGTACGTGGAGGCGATCAGGCCGAGAGACGCACGTCGCGACGGGTGTGCGCGCAGCACGAAGAATCCGTCCTGACTGACCCGCGTATCCGCGGTCCTCCCTTCGGCCACTACGACGTATCCGCCACTGGGCCAGTCGTCGGGAATCTCGAAGGTGAAGCCCACCGGCCACCGGCAGCCCTCCCTCACCGCGTCGGGGGGCATGTCGTGCCAGGTGCCTCCCTGTGGGCCCAGCTCGGCCATGGTGCGCGGTTCCGCTCCCTCGCGCACGAGGAACAGGCGGACCTCGTTGGCGTTGCTGCTGACGTGAAAGGTCGCCGTGTCACCGGGTGCATAGGAGGGTTGACCTGCGTAGACCCACACCTGCACGCGGGATGGATCGGGTATCTCGGGCCACTGGGCGTCCTGCCACGTGCGCCACTGACCCTCAGCAAGGGGAGGCGCAGACGACGTCATGCAGGTCCTAACGGATGGGTGTCAGGTCGTAGAACTCGATCGCGGTTCCGGAGAACAGTCGCGTGCGTTCAGCAGGCGTGAAGTCGGCGGTGATCTCATTGAACGCACGGAAGATCGTCGGGTAATCCGAGTAGAGCCTGTCGACGGGAAAGTTGCTCGCGAACATCGCGCGGTCGGGACCGAATATATCGATCGCCTCGAGCACGATCGGCCGGATCGAGTCCGCCGTCCAGTCGTGGTCGAGCATCCCCAGTCCCGAGATCTTGACTGAGACGTGGGGATTCGCCGCCAGGGCGCGCATCCCGGACCGCCACAGGTCCATGGATGCTTCATCGCGGTCGATCGGGAAACCGGTGTGATTGAGCGCGACCCGAGCGTCCGGATACGCAGCGACGAGTGCCGCGGCTTCCTGCATTTGGTTCGGCCAGATCTGCATATCGAAGCGCAGGCCCATGCGTGCCAGGAGGTCGAAGCCACGGCGCCAGTCGGCACTCGACATGTAGTCCCCATGTTCGGCGAAGGATCTACCCGGAACCGAGTCCCAGTTGAGCATGTGGCGGATTCCTCGGAATCGGTCGTACTGGGCATGTGCCTCGAGCAGCGACTGCACATCCGGGTGCGAGAGGTCCGCGAATCCGACGATCCCCATGGGGAACCCGGTCTCCGCAGCCTGCTGGGTCAGCCACGCGGTCTCGCCGACGGGATTGGAGGGATCGAATTCCGCCTGGACGTGGACGGAGGCGATGACCGGGAGGCCCGCGGTGTCGGCGAGGAAGTCGGCGGCGAGGTAGTCCTGGCAGATCGTCTCGTAGTCGCCGACGAAGTTGACCACGCGAGGGTTCGCATGGAGCCAGACGTGGTAGTCGCGCATATCCCAGAGATGGTGGTGGGCGTCCGCGATGGGTGGGATGTCGACGTCCGTCATCGCTCTCCTTTCCAAGGACGGTCACACTCCTGATGATTGTTGACGGTCAACAAGTCCAGCCATAGCCTAGGCGTAATCGACCACCCGGGAGGCGAGTTCAAGCTGGTTCAAACCTCCGGCGTCGCTATGAGAGCGAGGCGGCGCGCACACCGTCCAACACGTGTTCGTGAGCGTGACCCACGTAGGGAGTGCGACTCGGTGCAACCGGATCTGCCGTCTAGCCTGGTAGCCAATTAACTAGTGAGTACGAGGGTCGGTTGTGGGTGACTTGAGCGGAAAGACTGCATTGATTACGGGTGCTGCTCGTGGCCAAGGGCGGAGTCATGCCGTCCGGCTCGCGGAGTTGGGCGCAAATGTCATCGCGATCGATGTGTGTGCGCCTCTGGGATCAGTTCCCTACCCATTGGCAACCGCAGAGGACCTCCAGATGACCGAGCGGATGGTCCAGGAATTCACGCGAGGAGTCCTCGCGAAACAAGTTGATGTCCGTGACTTTGATGCGGTGGATGCCGCAGTCCAGGAAGGTTTGGCATTGTTCGGCCACATCGATGTTGTTGTGGCCAATGCGGGGGTGTTGAGCTTCGCGCCCGCAGAAGACATCACGGAATCCATGTGGGATGACGTCATGGACGTCAACTTGAAGGGTGTTTGGCATACGTGCAAAGCCTGCATACCCGCCATGAAGACCCGCGGCGCGGGGGGATCCATCATCATCATTTCCTCTGTGGCTGGGTTCAAGGCGTGGGAGAACCAAGCGCACTATGTCGCGTCCAAACACGGTGTCATCGGTCTGATGCGTACCTTGGCCCGTGAACTTGCTCCCCATAGGATCCGTGTGAACACGGTGCATCCAACGAGTGTCTTGACTGACATGATCGATAACGAAGCGTTGTTTCGACTGTTCCTTCCTGATCACGAGAGTCCGACCCGTGCAGACGTTGAACCATTGTTTTGGCAGCAGAACAGTTTGCCACTCCCATGGGTCGAGCCACGGGATATCAGCAACGCGGTGGCATTCCTTGCATCTGACGCCGCAAGCACGATCACTGGGATCACGTTGCCCGTGGATGCTGGGACGCTACTGAAGTAGTTCGCGACTAGAGTCACGGTAGGTGCTATGAGGTTCATCGTTGTGGGGGCCGGGGCTGCAGGCTGTGTGGTGGCGGCACGCCTCAGTGAGTATCCGAACAATGATGTCCTCCTGATCGAAGCTGGTCCGGACCGGGTGCCGGAAACCCGCACTGCAGCGCTCACCTCGCTCAACTGGATCGACGCCTTCGATGACCCAGAGGCGGTGGACACGAACATCATGGCCTCGCGGGTTCCTGGCGAGCCCGTGCGCCCCTACGTGCGCGGAATCGGTGTTGGCGGCTCGGGAGCGATCAATGGGATGGTGTGCCTTGCCGGCCTCAGTCGCGACTATGACAGGTGGGCATCGGACTTCGAGTGCCGCGAATGGTCGTGGCGGAACGTGGAGCCATGGTTCGCGAGGATGAAGTCTGAACTCATGGAGGCGTCCCGCCGACACTTCACGGTCATCGACAACGCGATGTGGAGTGCGGCCGAGGGTCTCGGGATCCCGGCGGGTATCGATACATACGGCAACGACGACGGTATTGGGCTTGCGTACCTCAGCGCATCGCCGACAGGTCGCCGATCGACCGCCCAGGGGCTTCTCGATCGTGCGAGAACCTCCACGGGCATCACGGTTCTCGAGGGTGCGCGTGTGAGCCATGTCATTGTGACCGGTGGACGTGCCCGAGGAGTCCACCTCGCCGATGGTCGCCGAATGGACGCGGATCATGTGGTGGTGTGCGCGGGGGCACTCGAGAGCCCTGCAATTTTACTGAGATCGGGGCTCACCCATCCGGGGATAGGTCGGAACCTACGGGACCACCCATCGGTGCGGTTCGACCTGAGCGTGCGAAGCGAGTCACCCCGTCGCAGAGCAGGGGAGCCCAGCACGAATGTCGTGATGCGGTCGTCATCATCCGTGGGCACCGGAGATCTTCAACTGTTGCCGATGTTCAGACAAGGCTCGCACGGCGCAACGATGGCGGGGCTACTCGTGGCTGCGATGACAGTTGAATCCGCGGGTGAGGTGACTATTGATCCAGCGAACCCCCTGGGACCGCCGCGAGTGGAGATGAACATGCTTTCAGCGCCACGGGATGTCACCGCCCTACGTGACGGTGTCCGCCTCGCCTCACGCGCCCTTGCCTGCCCGGCCTTCTCCGAGCTCGCTCCAGATGAAGGAGCCCTGGACGTCATGCGGGAATTGCAGAGGGGCGGTTCGGTATCTGATGACTGGATCCGGGACCGGACCGGCGACTACTTTCACGCGAGCGGGACGTGCCGGATGGGGGCAGAGAGTGACTCTGAGGCGGTCGTGGACACGCATGGTTCCGTGCTTGGCCTGCAGGGGCTGCACGTGATCGACACGTCTGTGTTCCCCCAGATTCCCTCCGCGAACACCTACTGGCCGGTCGTCGTGGTCGCTGAGCGCCTCACCGCTGGCTTGATGGGGCGTTCCCTCGGGGAGGTGCCGGTCTGGCCGGTGGACGACGCGTGACGCGCGGCCATCGCACACGAGGAAGAAGGGGTCGAGCGGCACGGTGCCGAATCGCAGCTGTCATGACGCCTGTTCCGTACGCGATGTCACTGAGATAGCGCGCGATCACGTAGGGCACGATGCCCTCGTTCCGCGCGCGGCTGGTGTAGTCCTGGACTAGTGGCGAGAGCGTGAGTGCTGTGAGTCGCCGTCCGGTTCGTGACCAGGGAGCAGCCGCCAGGGCGACCAGACCCACGGGCCACCACTCCCGACGCAGGGCCGACCCGAGGCTCCGGCCGTCGGACACCAGTCCCGAGCGCGCCAGATAGATCGTGGTCTCCCACGGCGCCCCGCTATCTCGAAGTGCATCGTGAAGTCGCGCAGAAGCGAAAATCTGCACTCCGAGACCCACTTTGAGTTCACCCATGGTGGCCGCACAGATGGAGAGAAGGTTCCAGAAGGACACGTCAGCGGCCACCAGGCGCTCGGGGTGACGCTCGGACAGTACGGCAGCGGAAGTTCCGTACTCGTGCATGCGCCGAAGCCACAACCAGGTGGAGCTGCGTGTCCGGTGTATGACCGTGCATCGTGGATCAAAACGCACTCCGCCGCCGCAATCATGAATACGCCAGATGAGATCGACATCCTCGCCGAGACGCAATTCTGGATCAAACCCGTGTGCTGTGAGGATCTCTTTCCGCGCGACGAGCGCTGCAGTGGGAACGAAGGGTATGCGGGAGCCTGGCCTGACCCAGCCTTCCTGCGTGCCCATGTCGAGTGGAGCGGCAATGAACTCTCCGGCGTTGGCGCCTCCGTTGCCCGGCACGACGCGGGGTGCGACCACGTCAACCGCAGGATCGTCGAAGTAGTGAAGTACGTCGGTGGGCCAGCCCGGTTTGGCTACGCAATCCGCGTCCATGAGCAATACCAGCGGGTGACGACACTCAGCGATACCGCGATTCCGCGCTTCACTGGGTCCGACGTTCACGTCGAGGCGGATCACTCTGATGTTGGCCCGCGAGCGCTCACGGCATTGCGATATGGCCAACATAAGGGAGTCAGGGTCGGTCGAGGCATCGTCCACCACGATGGCATCGATGTTCGGGAGTGACATCAGACACGCACGTAACCCATCCGGGTCATCACGCACGGGGATGACCAGGCAGACATCCGATTGCGTGAATGTTCGAGCTGGATGAGGCTCTGGATTCGCCAGACCACGCTGGATGAGAACCTCACCGAACCGCTCGTCACAGTCATCGAGTTCGAGACCTCGGGAATCCTCGGACAGTCGCCGCACGAGGTCGGCGAGTCCACCGTGAAGCGAACTGAGGCGCCATGGGCTGCCGCCCGCGATGAGGCGGCCATCGGCCCAGACTCTCGTGCTCGCAGCAAGCGTGATCCGTCGCCTCACTCGAGCGACCAGATCCGGCGAAAATGTTCTCCTGACTCGCGCATGAGCCTGGGGAGGGAACGTGACGGCTCTCGCAACCAGGTTTCATATGCGGTGATAGCTATTCCGAGTGCCGCGTGTCCCGCGGACACGGGGCCGATACCGGTGGTCGGCTCGCCAGTGCGTTGCGCAACGAAGTCCGCGACTGCGGAACGCCACTGCGCGTGCTTCAAGGTCGCGTGCGCCTGGAGATCCGGCGTGTTCAAGATCAGACCCATGCGGATTCGGTGTTGTACGAGTGCCGCGTCGGGGAAGGTATTGAAGGCGACCACTGCCCGGACGATCGCGTCGGCCAAGGGCAGATCTCCCGGCATCGAGGCCAGGTGGGCGCGGAAGGCTCCGAGGCTCTCATCGAACCTGCCCCAGGGGATGTCGTTCTTCGACGCAAAGTAGCGGAAGAGGGTCCGCCGGCCGATTCCGGCGCCGGCGGCGATCTGGTCCGTGGTGGTCTCGATGAAGCCCTGGGCCGCGAAGAGTCGGAACGCGACCTGTTCGATGGCAGCGTGGCTGGTCGCCGGAGGACGCCCCGGCGCGGGGACTTTCTCCAGGACGGCGGCTTCCACCCCTTGATTATGGCGCACGGTGTCACTAATGTCAGGGGCACGACGAAGGGATCACGAATGGAAGAACCCAGTAACGCCATCGATGACGCCGTCGAGGGCACGCAGGAGGCCACCCTCATCGAGGACATCTCGATCGACGGGATGTGTGGTGTCTACTGAGGTCGACCGATCCGGGCACCTGATGCTGGCCCCGTCAGTCGCCATGCGGCCCGAGGGATTCGGAGCGCTGCTCTATGACTTTCACACGCGGCGACTCACCTTCATCAAGGACTCGGACCTCGCGACACTGGTCAGCTGTCTCGACGGGCATTCGACTCTCGAGTCCGCGCGCTTACGATCAGGTGTCCCCGAGCATCGCGCTTCGGAGATGCTGCAGGCCCTGGCTAACCTTGAGGCACGCGGCACGCTCGTTCGCACAGCCCGGGACGCCTAGTGGCCGCCACTTCACTCCTGATCGACAACTTCGAATCGGGTTTGTCAGCGCCGATCTGCCTCACGTGGGAACTCACCTATGCGTGCAACCTGCAGTGTGTCCACTGTCTCTCGTCATCAGGACGTCGCGACCCTCGGGAGCTGTCGACCCGGGAGTGGATGTCATTCATCGATGATCTTCGTGCGATCCAGGTCTTCTACGTGAACATCGGGGGAGGGGAGCCCACCCTCCGGCCGGATTTCTGGGACC
>VGCC01000031.1 GCA_016870195.1 Actinomycetota bacterium | reverse complement strand
CGAGATGCCGGGGTCTCGCGTGCGACTGCTTCACGCGTCCTCACCGGCTCACCTCGGGTGTCCCCGAGCGCACGTGATCGGGTGCTCGCCTCGGCGGAGCGGCTGCAGTACCAGGTCAACGCCGCCGCACGCAGCCTGCGCACGGCCCGTACCGGCCTCGTCGGACTCCTGATTCCCGGCTTCCGCAACGATCTGTACGGTCCACTCGCGGATCGACTGGATGAACGGCTCCGCGAGCGAGGTCTCAGCGTCGTGATCGGGAGCTCGGGCTGGTCCGCCGACGGAGACCTGCGGGTACTCGAGTCTTTCGCTGCCCAGCGTCTCGACGCTGTGATCATCGCCCCGCGATCGGATCGTTCGAAGGCGCTCGCCACCTATCTCGGCGGCCTCGGTTGCCCCGCGGTCCTTCTTGACCGTGATTTCGTCGGATTGCAGCGCGATTCGGTTCTGACCGGCCTCGGTCAGGGCATCACCGAGGCCATGGGCGCCTTGGCGGCGCTCGGTCACCGTCGCATCGCCGTGAGCGCCTACGGTGCAGATCTGCGACCCGGGCGTGAGGTTCGCGCCGGCTTCGCCGATGCGGTCACGCGCTTCGATCTCGAGGATGACCCGTCTCTCCTTGTCGAGATGTCCGACCTCAACGCTGAAGCCGGAGATGCGGTGGCCGAGAGAGTGATCGCTGCGGATGCAACCGCTGCCGTGATCGGTGGGCCGACGTCCTTGCTCGCTCGGGCACTGCGACGGCTTCGCGAGCGCCTTGGACCCGATCCGTTTCCGGGCAGGCTGTCCGTCGTCGCGGTGGGTGACGAGGTTCTTGCCGACGTGCACGAGCCTGCGCTTGCGCTTGTGACGCGGCCGGTGGAACTCATTGCGGATGCGGTCGCAGACCAACTGCTGCGTCGACTCGAAGAGCCGTCGAGCCCGGTCCAATCGGTCACGATTCCCCTGGCGTTTCGACCGGGTCCATCGATGGGACCGCCGACCCACTACCCCGGGGGCATCGGTGGATCGCCGGCACCGGGAATGCTCTGATCGAAGTGCACGATCGACCCCGTCATCAGACCGGATTGCGGTCCAGCGAGGAAGGCGATCGCACGTGCCAACTCATCGACCTTGATGAGGCGCCCGAAGGGCTGCATCGCTTCGGCGCGCGCCAGCCAGCCAGCATCCTCGCCGTGGTGGTCGAGTCGCGTCGCATGCTCCCCCGGGGTGTCGATCCATCCGGGCCCGATGCCATTGACGCGTATGCGATCGCGAACAACTGCATACGCGGCGTTACGGGTCACGGCGTTGAGGGCAGCCTTGGACGCTGAGTAGGCGGCGAGGAAGTCGGGACCACCCGTGGCAACGACGGAGGACACGTTCACGATGCTTCCGCCGTTTCCATTCCGGCGCATCACCGCGATCGCCTCGCGCATCAACACCATGGGGCCACGCACATTAATGGCGAAGACCTCGTCGATGTCCTTCGCTGTGGAATCCACGATGGAGCCACGCTTGGTCGTGCCACCCGCATTCACCAAAACATCAACGCGTCCGAACTGCCGATCTGCCGCCGCGATCACCGCCTCGCACTCAGACTCTGATTCCAAACGCGCCTGCACGAACACGGCCGTGGCGCCAGCTGCCTCCAGGGAGCTGCGGACGGATGCGCCTCGCGCGGGATTGCGTCCACAGATGACGATCCCCGCTGCCCCGTGCATCGCGAGGTGGCGCGCGGTGGCCTCGCCAACGCCTTGGGTTCCCCCGGTGACGACGCACACCTTGCCGTCGAAGTCATGATCGGACATCTATTCCCCTTCGCTCAGGTGCGGGGAGCAAGTGCAGCGGAACCAGCGTAGGGAAGGTCATGTACCTGCTCGAGGTAAAGCAGACGATTCCATTTGGCTGTTCGCTCGGATCTCATCGTCGAGCCGACCTTGATCTGGCCCGCTCCGGTTCCCGTGGCCAAGTCCGCGAGCCAGGTCTCCTCGGTCTCCCCGGATCTCGCCGACACCACCGGGGCCCAGCCGATCGAGAGCGCCCGCTGCACCACGCGCAGGGCCTGCTCGAGGGTCCCGGCCTGGTTCGGCTTGACCAGGACGGAGTTCGCCTCGGCTCGCTCGATGCCGATGTCCAGCCGGGTCACCGTGGTGACGTATCGATCGTCGCCCAGGATTTGTGTCGAGTCCACGAGCGTCGCGATCCGAGACCACCCCTCGTCATCGTCCTCACCTGCACCGTCCTCGATCGAAACGATCGGGTACTGCCGACGCCACCCGATCACGCGGTCGACGAATTCGGCGGATGTCAGGGTTTCCCCGCCCATGCGGTAGCCGCCTGGCACCTGGCACTCGGTCGCGGCAACGTCGAGGGCGACGGACACCTGGTCTCCCGGGAGGAGACCTGCTCGTGTGATCCCGTCGACGACAGCTTCGATGGCACGTTCGTTCGCATCGAAGGGTGCGGCCAACCCGCCTTCATCGGCGACGAGAGCGGTGGTGAATCCCATGTCGTCGAGGACCGCACGTGTGCCAGCGCGCACCCGCCAGCACCACTCGATCGCTTGCGCGAATGACTCAGCCCCGAACGGAACGACGAGCACGTCCTGGATATCGATCATGCTTCCCGCGTGCGCGCCACCAGAAATGATGTTCACCATCGGAAGCGGGATGGCCGGGGTGGCCGATGTCCGGGTTGCGAGCCAGCGCCACGGCTCCTCGTGGGCCGCGTTCGCCGCGGCTAGCCACGCGGCGATGCTCACCGCGGTTCCCACATTGCCCCCGAGAGCCGCCAACTGCGGATCCGTGTCCACAGCGCGCAGGGCGCGGTCCACGTCAGCGGGATTGTCGGCGTCGCGACCGACCAACGCCTCGCGCACTCGGGTGCGCACAGTCTCGATGTGCGCACGAACGGACTTGCCGCCGTACTCGTTCGCGATCCCATCGCGGATGAAGATCGCCTCGTGCGAGCCTGCACTGGCACCCGCAGGGGCCAAGGCGTCTCCGACTCCGCTACCCGCTACGACCTGGGCCGCGACGGTGGGGTTGCCGCGGGAGTCCAGCGCCTGCCACAACTGAACGTCGGTAATCGTGAGAGTCACAGCATCCGATCGCTAGGCCATACCGATGTCTGACAGATAACGACGCGTGCTCACCGCTATCGGATAGGGACGGTCGAATGCTGTCGGGTAAAGATCCTGCTCCACGATGCCGATTCCCTCGAACCCGATGTCCTCGAGCACCTGCCGGAAAGCCACGAAGTTGATCACCCCGGCCTTGGGTTCGGTGAAGGCACCCATCTTGACCGCCTCGGCGAAAGGAATTCCTTCGGCTGCCACCTCGGCGCGGATCCCCTGATCGACGCTCTTGATGTGCAGATACGGAATCCGGTCGTGATGGTTCCGCATGAAGGTAACCGGGTCCCCTCCGCAGTAGGCGTGGTGCCCCGTGTCCAGGCACATGCTGACCAGTTCCGGATCCGTCATCGCAAGGTAGCGCTCGATCTGGTCCTCACGCTCGATGTTGGTCTGGGCGTGCGGATGGAACGCGGCCTTGAGCCCGTATCTGTCCGCCACGTACGCACCGATCCGGTTCGAGTTCTCGGTCAGGGTTGCCCACTCCGCTTCGGACAGCTCGGAGTTGGCGATCTGTTCGCCCGTGAAGAGGTCGGTGTACATGCTCTCGATCAGGACGCAGAACTCGGCTCCCAGGGCCTGGAGCAGTGGCGCCGCGCTATCGATCTCGGCCTTGCGCTCCTCGTAGGCCCCAGGCGAGTGCAGGTTGCCGAAGATGAAGCCGCCACTGAGCCGGAAGGTGTAGGCGTCGAGGAGTGAGCGAAGGGCATCGGGGTCGGTCGGTAGGTATCCGTAGGGACCCAGCTCGATGGTCCGGTACCCCGCGCGACTCGCTTCATCCAGGAATTGCTCGAAGGGGGGCTGCTGCGGATCCTCCGGGAACCAGACCCCCCAGGAGTCCGGCCCGATCCCCAACTCGAACTTCACGCGGAGCCTCCGAAAGAAATTGCCAACAGTCAGCACGAGCCTAACAGCGTCACTACACTCCCGACGGTGATTCGCCGATCCCCCGCGGAATTCAAGACCGCCGCTCAACGCGGTGAGTTCCTGCTCGGGACGTGGCTCACATCCTCTGATCCGATGGTCGCGGAAGTGGTGGCGTCAGCAGGATTCGACTTCGCCATCCTCGATGGCGAGCACGGTCCGGTGACCGCATCGTCGGCGCTCACGACACAGATCGTCGCCGACCGTGCCGGCCTGCCGCTCATCGTGCGGATTCCGTCCATCGATCCGGTCCCGATCATGGCTGCGCTGGACTTCGGAGCAGCGGGGATCCTCGTTCCCCGGGTCACCTCCGCGAATGATGCAGAGCGGGCGGCGGGACTTGCGCACTATCCACCTTCGGGCTCGCGGGGATTCGGTCCCCGCCGCGTCTCGAACTACCTACGAGACGTCGACTCCTACGTGGCGGGGGCCGCAGATTCGACCACGGTGATCATCCAGATCGAAACCCAGGGTGCCCTCGACGACCTCGACGCGATCCTGGGCCTGCCTCGCGTCGATGGAATCCTCGTGGGGCGCAACGACCTCGCCATGGAGTTGGGCCTCCCCCGTGACCCGAGCAACCCCGCACTCGCCGCACTCACCACGGACGTACTCGTGCGCGCCCGGAAGGCAGGCAAGGCCGCGGGCATCGCGAGTTCGGCAATTCCTGCAGCGGCGCGCGCGGCACGTGATCTCGGGGCGACCATGGTCGCCGCGGGCATCGACGTGGAGTTCCTCGCCCGCGCGGTCGACGGGTTCATCACCGATGCTCGCTCAACCCACGCCTAATAAGCTCAACCCACGCCTAATAAGGGAGAGACACGTGAAACTCTGGAACATCGGAGGCAAGGTCCCTGATCTCGACGCCGAGGAAGCCTTCCTCCGCGCAATGGGTGCGGACGTGTCGGGTCGTCAGCCGGTTTTCGTCAACGGGCAGGAGGGGGAACTCCTCTTCACCCAGGTCGGTGACACACGCGTCCTGATGTTCGAGGAGGTCAACTACGAACGCGAGCTCGACCATCCACTCAAGAACGGGTGGACGCACATCGTCTTCGAGGTCGACGACTTCGACGCAGCGTTCGATCGCCTCAAGAATGCGGGCGGCAAGGTGATCCAGGGTCCGGCGGTGGTGGACGCAACCTTTTCCCGCCGCAAGATCGCCTTCTTCGAATCCCCCGGTGGCTGCATCTACGAAGTCTTCAGCGAACTCCCCCGGGACTAGACAAACGATGACGACGCCCGCGGGCTCCTTCGCCTACTCCTACAACATGGTGACCTATGGGAACGAGGATCCCCGGATTGGCCTGGAACGAATCGCGCGAGCCGGCTACGAGCGCGTGGAACTCTCCGGTGATCCACCGGGCATCGCACTGGAAGAACTAAACCAAGCGATCATCGATAACGGGCTGGAAGTCAGTTCGATCTCCTCCCTCCTGGGTCCCGGACGCGATCTGAGCCACGCGGACCCAGAGATCCGCCGTAACTGCTCTGACTATCTGCTCGGATTGATCGAGATGTCGTCGGTCGTGGGATCCCCGATCATCAACGTGCACCCCAGTTCGGTCAACCGAACGGAGGTGCTCACCAGCGTCGAGCAGGAATGGGAGTGGTCGGTCGAGGGATTGCGGTCGCTCGCACTCCGAGCCGATGGCACATGCCGCTTGGCCGTAGAGCCCTGGAACCGATACGAGACGCACCTGATCAACACGCTCGGACAGGCGGTGGAGCTCGCGGTCGCCGTCGACCATCCGGCAGTGTGCGTGATGGGTGACACCTTCCACATGGGGATCGAGGAGAGCGATCCCTTCGGCGCCCTACGCCGAGCCGCCCCCCACCTGGGGCATATGCATCTCGCGGACAACACACGTGCGGCGCCGGGCACCGGCACCGTCGATTTTTCGCCGTACATGCGCACACTCATCGACATCGACTACCCGGGAACCGTCACTTTCGAGTTGTTCCCGGCCAAGGCGCGCCCGCTCGAGTCCGTGATCAGCGGCGACGCCCCGGAGTTCTTCGACGACTACACCCGGGCATCCCTGGCGCACCTGCGGGCAGTGGAGAGTTCCGTGCGTTCACAACTGGCAGCGAGTTAGGAGTCCTGGTGACCCACACTGAAACGTTCTGGTCCTGGCGGTGGGAGGACCTGCGCCGACACCTCGCCGACCTCGAGATCGATGGGTACGAAGGCGCCCACGACCGTGGGGATCGCAACGCAGTGTTCGGTAAGGCCTTCGACCTGCTGACTCCCGTGGCGCTCGATGTCCTCGAGGACTTCAACACCCACGTGCTCCTCGGAACAGGCGACATCTCGATTCATCCAATCGCCCCACGGGAGGGCCTGGGGCTCTACGGCACGTGGGAGTGCTCGTGGCCCGAACAGCGCGAGGCGCGCAGTCGCTTCGATGGCACACCGATACCACCACTGCAGTTGCAAGCCTTCTTCCCCGGTGAGTTCACCCATGGCCATCTCATGATCGGGCGCCCGTTCTACGAGGACCAACCCGTCTCCTGCTGGTTCATGCAGGTGGTCGATGAGAGGGATGCGGCAAGGCAACGTCACGCTTTAGAGTCGATCTGTGAGACACAAGTCCACGAGATGATCTTCACCGCGAACTGGCGAATCATCCCTGCACGCTGAGAACTGGGGAGACACCGTGACAGCCATCACGTTCGATGAGGCCTTCTTCTCGGAGGCGTGGATACGGGATCCGGTCGAGCCCCTGGCGCTCCTGCAAGAACAGGGCTCCGTCCATTTCAGCGAGCAGATGAAGGCATGGGTTGTCCTCGGCTGGGAAGACTCGCGAGCGGTCCTGAAGAGCCGCGCGATCGGCCAAGGTGACCGCTTGGCCGGGTACACGATGAATCTTCCCGCCGAAGATAGGGCGCAACTTCACCCGATTTCCGAGTACATGGATCGCGCGATTTCGTTCCTCGATCCACCCGAACACACTCCGGAGCGCGCGGCCGCAGCCCAGGTGCTCGATGCGGGATTGGGACGTCGAATCGAACCCCACATGCGCCAGACCCTCGCGCATCGGCTTGATGAACTCGCTACGCGTGACAGTTTCGATGCCACGGAGGACTTCGCGCTCCCCGTCACGGTGTCGATGATCAGCTCGATCCTCGGGATCCGTTACGAGGATCGCGCACACTTCGTCGAGTGGGTGGAGCGCGTGTTCGCCTACATCGGGAGCCCGATGGATGATCCCGTGTTCGCCGAGGACTGCAAGGACGCTTACCAAAGCATCGGTGCGTACGTCGGGGAACTTTTCGCGGAAGCCCGCGCGGCGGACGACCCGGAGCCGAGCACATTGATCGGCATGTTCGCCGCCCGGGGCGAAAAGTACGGACTCACCGAACGCGACATCATGGGCATGACGGTCGGAATGGTGCAAGGGGGCTTCGAGACCACCACGACCCTCATCTCCAACACCATCGCGATGCTGCTCGCGGACCCGGATCAACGTGCGCTCGTGGACACCAGTCCGGAGCTCGTTCCCTCGGGCATCGAGGAGGTCCTCCGCCTGGCCCCGTCCTTGAAGATGGATGCACGCCAGGCCAACGCGGACGTGGAGCTCAGCGATGCGACCCTTCGCGGGGGAGACACGGTCGTCGCGATCTTGATCGCCGCGAATCGAGATCCGTCCGTCTTCGCCCGCCCGCATCATTTCGATGTAACACGCCAGCCGAATCCGCACCTGTCCTTCGGGTTCGGCACCCACTTCTGCCTCGGAGCACCACTCGCGCGCATGCAGGCCCGGATGGCGATCGAGGAGCTCTTCGCCCGCTTCCCGGACATGCGCCTGGCAACGGACGAGTTGGTGTGGCGCCCCAGCGCACTACTCCGGAGGCGTGAGTCCGTGCCCGTGCTGACCCGCGGTTAGCCCTGGAGATCGTCTGACCCCTGCACAAAACCCAACGGATCCTCGAGGTCTTCCGTGGAGGGCAACAGGTCCGGGTGGCCCCACAGTGCGTCGCGGGCATCGACACCCTTCATCGATCTCATGGCGGCGAAAACCGTGGCCGCCTCGCGCATGGCGCGGGGCCGGAGCTGCATGCCGATGAGGGTCGCGAACGTCTTCTCGGACGGGCCACCGACCGCGCGCCTGCGTTGGATCGCTTCGCGGAGGCTCGGCGCCGACGGCAGTCGGTCCGCGACTGCCTGGGTGACGACGTCATCGACCCATCCCTCGACGAGGGCGAGCAGGGTCTCTAGACGCGCAATGGCCGCCCGCTGCTCCTCCGTGGGTTCGGGTTCGACGATGCCGCGGGACATGATCTCCTGCAGGGCTTGGGGATTCGAGATGTCGATGTCGTCGAGGGCCGCAGTGAGGCTGGCGTTGTTGACCTGCATGTAGCGGGCGTACTCCTCGACGGATCCGATGACCCGCGCGCGCAGCCACGGCACGTGATCGAACAGCCGCTGATGTGCGCTCTCGCGGAGCGCGATGAAGACGAGGACGTCGCTCTGCGTCAGACCAAGTCCCTCACCGAAGGCGGTGATGTTGCCCGGGAGAAGCGCGCGGACGGGTTCGAGGGTGAGAGGAATACCGATGTCCGAGGAGGAGAGGACCTCGGATGCCAGTCCGGCAAGTGACTGCCCGAGTTGCATGCTAAATGCGGCGGAGCCGAGTTGCTGCATCATTCCCATCATCGGCGCGATCATCTGCGCCATCTCCGGTGGGATGCCGTCGGGGAGCATCTGGCGGATGTTCTCCGGCAGCGACTTCAGGATCGCGTCGGGGTCGGTGTTGAGCGCGGGAAGCGCGGAGGCGACAGCGCCCTGCATCCGCTCGCCGATCGGCGCGACGATGCGTTCCCAGACGGGCAGTGTCTGCGTCAGCCACTCCGACCTGCTCCATGACTGAACGGGGGCATCCGACGCCGGGAAGGTCGTGACCGCATCGAGCCAGACGTCGGCGAGGCGGAACGCGTCCTGCACCGCACGCGCCTGCGCATCGGGCACCACCGGATCGCCGCCTGCCGAGATCGCCTGGCGCGCGACGTCGCGCACCACAGTCCAGTTGACCGGCCCCTCCCCCTCGCCCTGCTGCAGCATGCGACCGAGTTGCTGCAGGGCCGCCCCGAGGGAGTTCATGTCGAAGGGCGCGCCGAAGCCGAAGGGGGTGCTCATGGGACAACGGTAAGTGGCCGGGCACCACAACGCCGCGGCACCCAGGTGGGTGCCACGGCGTCGGAGGTCAGTGGGTTAGGCCTTGCCCAGGATGCGCGTCACCTTGGTGCCGCACACCGGGCAGATGCCCTTGGCGAAACGACGACCATTGGTCTCCTCGACGTTCCCGGTGAACTGACGCTTCTCCTTGCACTTCACGCAGTACGCCTCGCCGGTGTAGCTCTCGGCCATGGGGCCCTCCTGTTGAACTCTGCCGCCAGCCGCGGCTGGTGGCGCTCGCCACCGGTGCCCCCACGGTAGGGCCCACGAGGCGCTCGGCCCGCCCGACGCGCAACGCCTGTGGGGAACTTTGCCCAGGCAACCATGCTAAAACGGACATTTCGCGTCGTTGGGGCGGTAGGAATAGATCGTGAGCCACCTTCGTGCCTCCCGTGAGCGCATCACCCGTGACCTCACCTGGCTGGTCTCCTACGCCTCCATCGCGGGTTCCGAGGACGAGGTGCGCGTGCAGGACGCGCTCGTCGAGGCCTGGCGTGCGGAGGGCTGGAGCGTTGCGGACTGGGATCTCGACGTCGTCGCCCTGGCGGCGCGACCGGACTTCCCCGGGATGGAGGTCTCGCGGACCCAGGGCCGCGGCGCGCTCCTGACCTGGGCCGGAACCGGAGGTGGTCGACGCCTGCTCTTCAACGCGCACACCGATGTCGTGCCCCCCGGCGATCCCGGCGCATGGTCGGGAGACCCGTTCACGGCACGGCTCGAGGACGTGCAGGGCTCCGCACGCATGATCGGGCGCGGCACCTGCGATATGAAGGCCGGCCTCGTCGCCGCGTGGGAGGCGATGCGGTGCGTGCGCGATGCGGGCATCTCCCTCGCCGGTGATGTGCTGCTCGCTCCGGTCAGCGGTGAAGAGGATGGCGGGCTTGGCACCTACGCACTCCTGCAGCACGGTGTGCGCGCGGATGCTTGCGTCATTCCCGAACCCACCGACCTCGCCATCGTGCCCGCGAACGGTGGCGCGTTGACCTTCCGTCTCCGGGTACCCGGGCGCGCCACCCATGCATCGCGTCGCACGGAGGGCACCAGCGCGATCGAGAAGTTCGTACCCATCCTCGATGCCTTGGGCCGCCTTGAAGCACGACGCAATGCAGCCGTCGACCCGGTCATGGCGCGCTGGTCCATCGCTTATCCGCTGTCGATCGGCACCGTGCACGCCGGCGACTGGGCGTCGACCGTCCCGGACCTCCTCCTCGCCGAAGGCCGACTCGGTGTCGCACTCGGTGAATCTGTCGAAGACGCCCGAGCGTCACTGGAGGAGGCCGTCGCAGTCGCCTCGGCCGAGGATCCCTGGCTCAGGGATCACCCGGTGGTCGTCGAGTGGTGGGGCGGTCAATTCGCATCGGGCAGCACCGACGTGCAGCATCCGCTGGTGACCTGGGTCGGCGAGGCCCATCGCGAACGCACCGGCGAGCTTGTCGACATCTACGGCGCCCCGTATGGATCCGATCTGCGCTTGATGAGCGGACTCGGGGGAATCCCCACGATCCAGTACGGGCCCGGGGATAGCGCTGCCGCACACGCACCTGACGAGTGGGTGGATATCGACGACGTCCTGACCTGCGCCGAGGTCTTGGCCGACGTCATCATCCGTTCCTGCGCGGACCCGGCGTAGGAGCGCGCCGCCCTAGCACGAGGGCCTGTGGATTGCACCTGGCAATCCACAGGTGGGCGCTGCACCCTGATGCGATGCACTCCACCGCCCGATGGCCGTCACTGGTCCGTCCCCACCTTCTGGCCGACCCACCACTCATCTGGACCGACTCCCATCACGTGCACTGGGGTGATGACCCCGAGTCGATCGAGGTAACCGCGGAGTTGATCCGATGGCTACGCGGCA
Source organism: Actinomycetota bacterium (assembly GCA_016870195.1). Lineage (GTDB taxonomy): Bacteria > Actinomycetota > Actinomycetes > S36-B12 > S36-B12 > VGCC01. Next base: position 4,245 of record VGCC01000031.1, on the reverse strand, counting down.
TTGACGGAACACGTACCCTCGAGGCGGTTCTGCGCTGCGCACCGGAGCCCCTCGCGCATGCCGAGAGGATGCTCGACGCCGGCTACCGATGCGGCTACCTCGCGGACGCATCCGCAGTCCCGACTCGCTGGTACTGGGGCGATCACGACGACCGCGACACGTGCCAACGACTGACCCGCACTCTGCTGTGCGCCTCGGGCGGCGCGCTCGGTATCGATCAGGTGAATCGCATCCTCGACGAGCGCGGCCGGATCCACGTCGACATCGACGATCCGCACAATCACCTGCCTGGGCTTCCAGGGTCAATCCTCGCCATCGGTCTACGGGTGACTCCCCGCGCAGGTGTCACCGAGCGCACGGTGCACATCCGCGTGGTGTGCGCACACCCCGATCTTGCCCATGAAGAGGACGGACCGGTATCCATCGACGCGCCCCACCTTCACGTGGGGGTGGGCCATCAGACCGCGGTGATCGGCCCCCTGGTCCTGCCCGGTGAAACCTCGTGTCTGCGCTGCGCGCACTTGCACCGCCGCGACCGGGATCCGCGGTGGCCCGTACGTTCGGTGCAGTGGGCCCACCGTCGCACCTGCCTGCGTGAATCGAGTGAATTAGTCGGCTGGGTGACATACGTCACCAGTCGACTCCTCGCGGACTGGTGTGACGCACAACTCGGTCACCGTCCCGACTCGACGTGGCGCAATATCGCCCTGCGCCTCTCACGCGGCGCGGACGTGCCACTCCGAGAGGAGCGTCCGGTCCATCCCCTCTGCGGGTGTTCGTGGGGCAACCCTGGGTGAGCGCTCCCGCGCGATTCAGGTGACAATGTCGTGTGCCCGAATTGCCCACCAACGCCCTGACCCGCACGATGCGGATCGTTACCCTGCCCGCGGGTCACGCGGGGAGGACGGCGTTGGGCTGGGGCAAGCGCGTCGGCGGAAAGCCTGCGGAGGCCGTCGCTGCGGAACTCCAGCAGCGCACCGCAGAGCAGCTGTTCAAGGTGCTCGGCGAGCTCAAGGGCGGCGCGATGAAACTCGGACAGGCCATGAGCATCTTCGAGGCCGCACTACCCGAGGAGGTCGCGGGCCCGTACCGCGCGATGTTGACGAAACTGCAGGACTCGGCTCCTCCGATGCCCGCAGAGCGCATCCACGCGCTGCTCGCCGAGGAGCTCGGCCCCGAGTGGCGCACCCGTTTCCAGACCTTCACTGACGTCCCTGCCGCGGCTGCCTCCATCGGCCAGGTGCACAGGGCCGTGTGGCACGACGGCCGTGAGGTTGCGGTGAAAGTGCAGTACCCGGGTGCGGACAAGGCACTGATCGCGGACCTGAACCAGATGGCCCGGATGGGAGCGCTCTTCGCCTCCTGGATTCCCGGCCTGGAGATCAAGCCGCTCATCGAGGAACTTCGGGCACGTGCGATCGAGGAACTCGACTACGTGCGCGAATCGAATAACCAGCGGGCATTCGCGCGCGCATTCGAGGGCGATCCGGAAGTCCTGATCCCCCACGTTGTCGCCGCGTCACCGCACGTACTGATCAGCGAGTGGATCGAGGGAACTCCGCTCTCGCACATCATCCGCGAAGGCACGCAGGAGCAGCGGGACCGCGCAGGATCGATGTACGAGCGGTTCCTTCTCTCCGGGCCTGCCCGTGCCGGGCTGCTCCACGCCGATCCGCACCCTGGGAACTTCCGGCTGTCCGCCGACGGTCGGTTCGTGGTGCTGGACTTCGGTGCGTGCGCCGAACTCCCCCAGGGTCTTCCCCCCGCCATGGGAACCCTCCTGCGGATCGCGATGAGTGGTGATGCCGAACAGGTGATGGAGGGCCTGCGGCGCGAGGGATTCGTGCGTCCGAATGTCGACATCGACCCGAACCAGTTGCTGGGCTACCTCGAGCCGTTCGTGGAGCCCGCCCGCCACGAGACCTTCCACTTCAATCGCGATTGGCTGCGAAGCCAATTCGCCCGGATCAACGACGTCCGCAATCCCGACTTCATGGTCGGCCTGAAGATCAACCTTCCGCCGTCGTACGCCTTGATCCACCGCGTGTGGATCGGCAGCATCGCCGTCCTCTGTCAGCTCAGCGCAACGGTGCCCGTGCGCGAGGTCATTGACGAGTGGGTCCCGGACTTCGTCGAGCCCGTGCCCTCCGCCTGAGTCTCACCAACCACTCACCAGCGACAGGACGTCGTCGCCGAATGCCGCGAGTTTCGCCGGGCCGATACCGGGGATACCTGCCAACTCCTCCAGCGAACTCGGCTGGGTCTCGCAGATCGCGATCAAGGTGGCGTCGGTGAATACGACGTAGGCGGGGACGCCGTCCGTGGTGGCACGGTCCAGACGCCAGGCCCGCAACTGCTCGAAATTCTCATCCCGGTAGGTCGCAGGGCAGACCCGACACCGACCGACGGTGCGCTCCGTGGCCGTGACGAGCGCGCGACCGCAGGCGCGACAGGACGCTGGGCCACGCCGTGTGCGCCGCGGTGCGCGTGCACCGCGGGATACCTGACCACGCGTCTCCGATCCGGGAACGGACTGCAGCCCCTGCAGGAACCGGCTGACCGAACGCACGGCGCGCGATCCTGGCTCCCGGGCATGCGCCCAACTGAGCGACAGGCGACGCTGGGCGCGGGTGATGGCGACGTAGAGCAGACGTCGCTCCTCCTCGATCTGCTCCGGGGATTCCGCATGCAGCAGCGGCAGCAATCCGTCGCTGCAACCGATGACGAACACGGCCTCCCACTCCAGACCCTTCGCGGCGTGGATGGACGCGAGGGTGACGCCCACGGCTTCCGGTGAGTGCTGCATCTCGGCACGACGATCGAGTTCGGTGACGAAGTCTGCGAGGTCGGTGGTCTGTTCACGGGACAACGCGACGATGGCGCTCAGGTTCTCCCAGCGATCGCGCACCGCACCCGTGCTGGTGGGCACTTCGGGCGCCCAGCCCATGGCACCCAGGATGGCCGGGACCGCGTCCAAGGATGACTCGCCCGCACGCGCCGCACCCCGGATGCGCGTCACGGCCTCGCGCACCTCGGGCAGTTCGAAGAAGCGCTCACTGCCGCGGGTGGTGAACGGGATTCCTCGTTCGGCGAGGGCCGCGGCGATCTCCACGGATTGCGCGTTGATCCGGTAGAGGACCGCGATATCCGATGGTGAAGCGCCCGCAGCGATCTCGGTTCCGATCGCATCGGCGACGGCCCGTGCCTCGGCGACGTCGTCGTCGAAGGAGGTGATGACTGGAGCGGGACCTGGCGCGCACTGCGAGGTCAATGTGATGGGCGCACCCGTTCCGGCGTGGATAACCGAGTTGGCGACATCAACGATCTGCGGGGTGCAGCGATAACAGCGCACGAGCCGAACGACCGTGGCCTGCGGATAGGTGGTGGGGAACTCCTGCAGGTACCGCGCCGACGCACCGGTGAAGGTGTAGATGGTCTGGCTCGGATCCCCGACGACACAGAGCGAATCCCGATCACCCAGCCACTCCTGCAAGAGCGCACGCTGCACGGCATTGACGTCCTGGAACTCGTCGACGGTGAACCAGCGGTACTGCGCTCGGACCTCGCGGGCCATTCCGGTGTTCTCACGCAGGGTGCCGAGGAGCACGAGCAGGATGTCTTCGAAGTCGAGCAGACCGCGGTCCCCCTTGATCGACTCATAGTCGCGCAGCAATGAGGCCATCTGGCGGGGCTCGAGACTCCAGGAACGCGCGTGGTCGCCCTCGCCGAGACGCGAGGGCTGGACGAAGTTGACTTTGGCCCACTCGAGATCCGCGGCAACATCGCGCAGCAGGGCCGGATCGGCCGTCACGGCCTGCATCCCGAGGGCCTCGGCGACCAGCGCGATCTTGCTCGACACGATCCCCGGGAAAGCGCGCTCCGACAGCCGCGGCCAGAAATAACGGAGCTGGCGCAATGCGGCGGAGTGGAAGGTGCGGGCCTGCACCCCGTCGATCCCGAGGCCACGCAGTCGCGTGCGCATCTCCCCAGCCGCCTTGGTGGTGAACGTGACGGCGAGGGTGGCCGAGGCATCGTGGGCGCCTGTAGCGACCGCGTAGGCGATGCGGTGCGTGATGGCCCGGGTCTTCCCCGTTCCCGCGCCGGCGAGGATCATCACAGGGCCGTCGACCGCCTCGGCCGCGGCCCGCTGCTCGTCATCGAGCCCCTCGAGCAGGGTCGCGGGATCGGTCACGGGCCGATCGTGGCATGGGGGTGCGACCGGTGGGCACCCCAGTGTCTACGGTG
>VGCC01000030.1 GCA_016870195.1 Actinomycetota bacterium | reverse complement strand
GCACCGGCGGGAGCAGCAATGAGGTAGTAGTCGTACCTATTCGACGGGCGCACTCCGAGACCCACCTCGGTCCCGAGCATGAACGGACGCAGGTACAACGAACGCTCCTGGTCCCCGGGCACCCAGTCACGGTCCTGTCGCACGAGCGCTTCGATCGAGCCGACGAACAACTCCTTGGGGAGTTCGGCCATGGCAAGGCGACGGGCCGACGCCGCGAAACGGCCCGCGTTGCGGAACGGACGGAATGTCTTGATCGAGCCATCAGAGTGCCGGTAGGCCTTGAGTCCCTCAAAGATGGATTGGCCATAGTGCAAAAAGTTCGTGGATGGATCGAAGGACAGTGGTCCATAGGGAATGAGCTCTGCGTCATGCCAGCCCTCATCCGCAGTCCACACCGCGTGGACCATGTTGTCCGTCGGGTGCTTGGCGAAACCGGGATCAGCGAGGATGCGTTGACGCTCCTCGGCGCTCCGAGAAGGACCCGGTGACAGGGTGATCGGCCATAGGGCCGTGCCCGTCTCCATGGTGGTCATGGCAGGAAACTACCGACCCGACGCGGCCACCGCAGCAGCGGTGAGCGCATCTCCCACCTCGGAGGTCGACCGGGGCGCGGACCCACGCGTGCTGAGGTCCGCCACGACCGCCGCCTCCACCCAGGCCGCGGCATCCTCCTGGCCGACATGGTCGAGCAGCATCGCCAAGGACATCACCGTCGCGGTTGGATCGGCCTTGCCCTGGCCCGCGATATCCGGGGCCGAGCCGTGCACCGGTTCGAACATCGACGGATTGCTGCGGGAGGGATCGATGTTCCCGCTTGCTGCGAGTCCGATTCCACCTCCGATGGCCGCACCGATATCGGTGAGGATGTCCCCGAAGAGATTGTCCGTGACCACAACGTCGAAACGCTCGGGCTGCGTGATAAAGAACATCGCTGCCGCATCAACGTGCTGGTAGTCGGTTGCCACATCCGGATACTCACGCGCGACCCGGTCGAAGACGCGCTTCCACAGACTGCCGGAGTTCACCAGCACGTTCGTCTTGTGGACGAGGGTCACGTGCTTCCGCCGCCGCATCGCGCGGTCGAAGGCATCACGCACGATGCGCTCCACCCCGAAGGCGGTGTTCAAGCTCTCCTCCGTTGCGACCTCCTGGGGGGTATCGCGACGCAGCACACCTCCCGCACCGACGTACGGGCCTTCCGTGCCCTCACGACACACGACGAAGTCGATCTGCTCGGGCCCCTTCCCGGCGAGCGGTCCGGTGACTCCGGGATAGAGCTTCACCGGCCGGAGATTCACGTGATGGTCGAGTTCGAATCGGAGCGGAAGCAGGACGCCGCGTTCAAGGACACCGGACGGAACCGAGGGGTGCCCGATGGCACCCAACATGATTGCGTCGTATGTGCGCAGCTCCTCAACCATCGCCGGGGTGAGCAACTCCCCCGTCGCGTTGTAGCGGCGAGCCCCCAGGTCGTACTCGGTGGCGCGCACCTGGAGATCAGCGGCGGGCGCAATCGCGTCGAGAACCTTCATTGCCTCGGCAACAACTTCCGTGCCGATTCCGTCGCCGGGGATCAACGCAAGATTCAAGGTGGTGGGCATGGGCGAAGGGTAGTCACGGCGTTGTGGTCACTACGAGGTGACCGTGATCCCCACCCTGTCGGGATCCGACTTACGCAGCATGAACCAGCCGATCAGCCCATACCGTCGAGCGACCAGGCGGGCGGTCTCCGCCGACCGATCCGGTTCATCGATCCGCGCCGACGCGGGGACCGACGGCCCCTGGGGGCGTCCGCGCATGTCACAGGGCGCGACCGCCACCTGGTCGTTGTTGCGGATGCGCCGAGCCTTGCCCGAGGAACCCCGGGTGGTCACCCGGAGGGTTGCGCCGTCGCGCACGCACCACACCGGGGTCGCAACCGCCGTCCCGTCTTTCCGGTAGGTGGTCAGCAGGATGTACTTCGGCTCCCCCAGTGCCTCCAGGCCCATGGCTCCATCCTGCTACCCTCCTCCCGTGCGTTCGCTCCTGCTCCTTCGCAGCCGCGGCGAGGCCTAGACACCCGGCCTCCTCGTCGCGGGAGTGCTGCGTGGCCGGTTCCGGCCAACGACGAGGAGCAGACATGAGCGACACCCCCCAGAACTACGTGACACGGACGGCGCAGAAGCCGTCCCCCATGGCATTCCAGCGCTACCGCCCGTTCACCCCGATCGACCTTCCCGACCGCACCTGGCCCTCGGCGGTGATCACCCAGGCACCGCGCTGGTGCGCCGTTGACCTGCGCGATGGGAACCAGGCACTCATCGACCCGATGACCCCCTCGCGCAAGCTGCGGATGTTCCAACTCCTCGTCTCGATGGGCTACAAGGAGATCGAGGTGGGCTTCCCCTCCGCATCCCAGACGGACTTCGACTTCGTCCGCCAGATCATCGAAGAGGACCTGATCCCCGACGATGTGGTGATCCAGGTCCTGACCCAGTCGCGCGAGCACCTGATCGAGCGCACCTTCGAATCCGTGCGAGGCTCCAAGCAGGCCATCGTGCACCTCTACAACTCGACGTCCACCCTGCAGCGTCGCGTGGTGTTTGGACTCGACATGGATGGCATCCGCGACATCGCCGTCCATGGCGCACAGCTGTGCCAGAAGTTCGCCGACGAGATGGCGGGCGACACCGAGATCTACTTCGAATACTCCCCCGAGTCCTACACCGGTACCGAACTCGAATTCGCACGTGATGTCTGCAACGCGGTCACCGACGTCTGGCAGCCGACTCCGGACCGCAAGGTGATTCTCAATCTCCCGGCCACCGTGGAGATGGCTACGCCCAACGTCTACGCGGACTCGATCGAGTGGATGCACCGCAATCTTGCGCGCCGAAACTCCGTCGTGCTGTCCCTGCACCCGCACAACGACCGCGGGACAGCGGTTGCCGCCGCGGAACTCGGATACATGGCCGGTGCGGACCGTATCGAAGGGTGCCTCTTCGGCAATGGTGAACGTACGGGCAACGTCTGCCTCGTCACCCTGGGAATGAATCTGTTCAGTCAGGGGATCGATCCCCAGATCGACTTCCGCGATATCGACGGCATCCGGCGGACCGTGGAGTACTGCAACCAGATCCCTGTGCACGAGCGTCACCCATACGGTGGCGATCTCGTCTACACAGCGTTCTCGGGTTCCCATCAGGACGCAATCAACAAGGGATTCCGCGCGATGGAAGTCGATGCGGCGGCTGCCGGTGCGCCCGTGGACGACTTCCGGTGGGAAGTCCCCTACCTGCCCATCGACCCCAAGGACGTCGGCCGCACCTATGAGGCGGTCATCCGGGTCAACAGCCAGTCCGGCAAGGGCGGGGTCGCCTACATCATGCGCACGGAACACAGCCTCGAACTCCCACGGCGCCTCCAGATCGAGTTCTCACAGGTCATTCAGAACGTCACAGACAACGAGGGCGGGGAGGTAACGCCCGAGGACATGTGGTCGACCTTCTCCGCGGAGTACCTGCCGGACCCCAAGGCACCATGGGGTCGGTTCGCGCTCAAGTCGGTCAAGCAGGACAGCGCCGTGGATGGCGACACCACGGTCGACGTGGTGCTGCTCGACGGCGGTGCTGAGGTGGCGCTTAACGGGGTCGGCAATGGACCGATCGCTGCCTTCTGCGCGGCATTGGGGTCCCATGGCATCGACGTTCGGGTACTCGACTACGCCGAACACGCGATGAGCGCGGGTGGCGATGCAACAGCAGCTTCCTACCTCGAGTGCACCGTCGACGGAAAGGTGTTGTGGGGTGTCGGCATCGATCCCTCGATCACGACGTCGTCACTGAAGGCGATCATTAGTGCGGTGAATCGGGCCGTGCGGTGACCTCACACCAAGGCGACGGCACGACCGGAATGGGCGTCAATATGGGACGTGATGGCATCGAGGGATTCCGTTGGTATCGCTGAATCGACGCTCAGCACGATGAGCGCGTGACCGGTGTCGTCGCGGCTCACCTGCATGCTCCCGATGTTGACTCCCGCCTCGCCGAGGATGCGTCCCACGACACCGACGACACCCGGGCGGTCGTGATACCGGAATATCGCGAGGTGATCGCTGATCGGAACGTCCACATCGAACCCATCGATTTCGACGACCTTGGAGACGTTCCTTGAGCCCGTGACCGTACCCGCGATGGACACGGTCGAGCCGCCCGTGAGAGTCAGGATGACGCGCACCAGACAGCGGTGATCCCCGGAATCGGCTTCGGTGGTGAGCGCGACTTCCACCCCCCGCTGCTCGGCCAGTACCGGGGCATTGACGAAGGAGACCGGATCGTGCACGAGGATCTGGAAGACACCCTTTAGTGCGGAGAGCTCTAGAACGCGGACATCGTGCTCGATGACATCGCCGAGAACCTCCACGTCCACGCGTTCGACTGCATCCGAGGCGAGCGAACTTGCGATCTGGCCGACCTTCTCGGCCAGCGGGACGAGGGGGCGGATTGGGGCGGCGAGTTGGCCGCCCTGCACGTTCACGGCATCCGGGACCAGCTCCCCCGCCAACGCCAAACGCACGGAGCGCGCCACCGCGATGCCCGCCTTTTCCTGCGCCTCGTCCGTCGAGGCACCCAGATGGGGGGTCGCGACGACGGACTCGAGGGTGAACAACGGTGAATCGGTGCAGGGTTCCTTCGCGTAGACGTCGAGGCCGGCACCGGCGACGCGCCCTTCCGAGATCGCCCGATACAGCGCATCCTCATCGACGATCCCGCCACGGGCCGCGTTGATGATGCGAACGCTCGGCTTCACCTTGCGGAGCGCATCCTCCCCGATCAATCCCACGGTCTCGGGTGTCTTCGGCAGGTGCACCGTGATGAAGTCCGACTCCGCCAGGAGTTCATCCAGGGGCATCATCCGGACGCCGAGTTGCGCAGCGCGGGCGGGCTGAACATAGGGGTCGTAGGCGACCAACCGCACACCAAACGCGGATAGACGCTGCGCGACGAGAATCCCGATGCGACCGAGCCCGACGATTCCCACGGTCTTGTCCGCGAGCTCCACGCCGGTGTACTTGGAGCGCGTCCACTCGCCTTTGTGCAGGGCCGAGTTGGCGGGGACGATGTTGCGGGCGCTGGCGAGCAGCAGCCCCACGGCAAGTTCTGCGGCACTCACGATGTTTGACGTCGGGGCGTTGACCACCATGACACCTGCCTGGGTGGCCGCCTTGACATCGACGTTGTCCAAGCCAACGCCGGCGCGGGCCACGACCTTCAGCCGCGGGGCAGCCGCGATCGCCTCGGCATCCACCTGTGTTGCCGAACGAACGAGGATCGCGTCGACGTCGGAGATCGCGGCGAGCAAGGCTGCACGATCAGCACCGTCGCAATGGACGATCTCGAAATCGGGACCGAGTGCCTCGACGGTCGCAGGTGAGAGTTCCTCAGCGATCAACACGCGCGGCTTGGTCACCGCGCGATCTTAGCGGCGGCTTCGCCCGCGCCCAGATCCGCGGGACGAGGTCTGCCACGCCGAGAATGACGTCAGCGGCCCTGCGCCAACCTTCCGCAACCACGGCCACGGATGCAGGGCCACGATGTCCATCCCCATGGAACGGCGACGCCATCCCGGGACGGGGGTGAAGGTGCACGCGATCCGTCTCCCCTCCAAGACAGCCCTCGGCTCGTCCAGGTACACGCGCAGGTCTCGACGCTCAGCAAGGTCGGCGAGACACTCGGTGAGGAATACGAGTCTCGATGGCGACAGACGCAGGTGAGTGAGCAAGGCCCGGTCGAAGACGAACACCGCGGGCACATCGGGGTGCGCCGCCAGGGCCGGGTCACCGTCTCCCAGACTCTCGGCGGTGAGCCATACGAGCTCCGGCTCGGCGGTGACCTGCGCATCCCGCGGGCCACCGGTGAGCTCGGGATCCGGGTCACGTCGCATCAACGGGTCGACCACGGTGCGCGGTTCCGGCTCACCGGCCTCGGGCCACTCCTCGATCGGACAGTTCGCCCGAAGGTGGCACCGATCGCACAACCCGGGTGCCCGAGTGGTGACCTGCCACCGGCTAAACCCGTAGGGCTTGCCCGTCAGTGCACCCACCGTCCACTGCCACCCGAGTCGGTTGGCGGCGCGGGATCCGTCGAGGAGGGAACGGAAGAAGTCGTCCTCCCCCACTCGCCAGCCGTGACCCTCGCGAACCGTCCAATGCGACGCCAACCACATCCGTTGCTGGTTGGTGATCCACCCAGTCTCCCGGAGTTCGCGCAGGGACTCATCGACGCACAACCCCTCAGCGCCCCAACGTCCTGGTCCGTCCTGATCGGAGTACTCCGGCACCGCGAAGCGCAGCGAGTGGCGCGTGGCCGCACCGAGACGCGCGTAGAGATGGCGCGCGTACTCCTGCCACAGCAACTCATCGCGGAACTTCGCACGATCCTGCGGCGGACCATCCACCTCCCGCCAGACACGGGGCAGGGAGAGCAGTCCATGTCGGATGAAGGGCGAGAGGCCCGAGGCACCGCGTCGTTCCCGTGGGTACACCTCGTTACGTCGATGGGCGTAGCCACTGATGTCGAGCCGCGCGAGTGCCGAGTCCGCAGCGCCCTGCCCACCGATCAGGGGGCTGGCAACCACAGGTCCACGAAGGACGGGAGCGAGGTGTCGCTCCACCCAGCGCATGACCTCGTCGCGGTCGAGGGCGGGGGCACGGAGCACGTCAGGTGACAAGCCGGATCCGTATCGGTCCACGGGCGCGCGACGGATCGACCACGCGACCCCCCTGACAGATCTCGACTCGCCCCTCGGCGACCAGTCTGCGCGCCGCACGTCGCACCGGCTCCATCAGCGGACGCCAGTCCGCGGACATCTGGCACGCCACCTCACTGGGACACAGGGTCGCAGCTCGCGGGCGTGAGGCGAGCATGGAGAGGATCAACCCCTCCAACTCGCGATCGGCTCCGGAGACTCCGTGCCGCCGGCACGCGTCCGAGCAATAGCGGACCGCGTCCCAGTTCCGAGCCCAGGACTTCCGCCACGCCATCTCCCGACCACACGAGACGCACAGTTTCGTGCGGTCCTCGGATCGACTCATCTCACGATCAGCGTGCTGCTGTGCCCTCGACGTAATCGTCATCGGACTTCTTGACCCAGCTCATCATCTTGCGCAGCTCACGGCCGACCGCCTCGATCGGGTGCTTCTCACCCTTGGCGCGGAGTTCCTGGAACTCCGCTGCGCCACTCCGCTGATCCTTGATGAACCGCTCCGCGAAGGTGCCGTTCTGGACGTCCGCGAGGACAGCCTTCATGTTCTCCTTGACACTCGGGTCGATCACGCGCGGTCCGGAGACGTAGTCCCCGTACTCGGCGGTGTCCGAAACACTCCAGCGCTGCTTGGCGATGCCACCCTCGTACATCAAGTCGACGATCAACTTCAACTCGTGCAGGCACTCGAAGTAGGCGACCTCGGGCTGGTAACCCGCCTCGACCAGGGTCTCGAATCCGTACATCACGAGCTGGCTCGCGCCACCGCACAGCACCGCCTGCTCGCCGAAGAGGTCGGTCTCGGTCTCCTCGGTGAAGGTGGTCTTGATGCCCCCCGCACGGAGACCACCGATCGCCGCCGCGTAGCTGAGCGCGAGTGGCCAGGCGCCTCCGGTGGCGTCCTGCTCCACCGCAACGATCACGGGAACCCCGCGACCCCCCTCATACTCGCGACGGACTAGGTGCCCGGGTCCCTTCGGAGCCACCATGCACACGTCCACGAATCCAGGCGGCTTGATGTAACCGAAGCGGATGTTGAAGCCGTGTGCGAAGAAGAGCGCGTCACCCTCCTGGAGGTTCGGTTCGATGGACTCCTTGTAGAGGTGCTCCTGCAGCGGATCCGGCACGAGGATCATGATCACGTCGGCCTCGGCCGCAGCGGTCGCCGGATCGACGACGCGCAGGCCCGCCTCCTCGGCCTTGGCTCGGCTCTTGGACCCCTCCTTGAGTCCGACCCGGACGTCGACACCGGAGTCGCGCAGGCTCAGTGCGTGGGCGTGACCCTGGCTTCCGAAACCCATGATCGCGACCACGCGATTCCGGATGATCGAAAGGTCGGCATCGGTTTCATAGAACAACTGGGCCACGGTCTCTCCTCGATTCGATGTGTTCGCAGGCTATCGCGAGCGTCAGGTGGTGCGATCCACGGGACGTAGGGACCGGTCCGAGATCGAGCGAGGACCGCGCCCCATGGCGACGAGCCCCGACTTCACCAACTCCTTGATCCCGAACGGCTCCAGAACCCGCAGGAGCGCCTCCAGCTTGTCGTGTGCGCCCGTGGCTTCGATCGTGACGGCATCGTTCGCGACATCGACCACCTTGGCGCGGAAGAGCTGCACAGTCTCAAGGATGTGTGAGCGCGTGTCGAGATCGGCCTTCACCTTCACGAGCATGATCTCTCGCTGAACACTCGAGTCCGGCTCCAACTCGACGATCTTGAGGACGTTGATGAGCTTGTTGAGTTGCTTTGTCACCTGCTCGAGGGGCAGGTCGGCAACATTGACGACGATGGTCATTCGGGACACATCGGGGATTTCCGTCGGCCCCACGGCGAGGGACTCGATGTTGAACCCTCGACGCGAGAACAGACTCGCAACCCGAGCGAGGACGCCGGGCTTGTCTTCCACCAACACGGACAGGGTGCTTCGGGACATCAGTCGTCACTCCCCCACTCGGGTGCCATGGCTCTGGCCACCATGATGTCGTCATTGCTCGTCCCCGCCGCCACCATCGGCCACACCATGGCGTCCTTGTGCACGCGGAAGTCGATCACCACGGGGGCGTCGTTGAGTGACAGCGCCCGTTCGATGACGGAATCGACATCCTCGGCCTTCTCGCACTGCAATCCGTAGCAGCCGTAGGCCTCCGCCAACTTGACGAAGTCCGGGAACCGATGCGAGTGCAGGTCCGTATTCGAATAGCGCTCGTTGTAGAAGAGCGTCTGCCATTGGCGGACCATGCCCAGGCTCTCGTTGTTGATGAGCGCCACCTTGATCGGGATCTCGTTGATGGTGCACGTGGCGAGTTCCTGGTTGGTCATCTGGAAGCACCCGTCGCCGTCCACGGCCCAGACCGTCGCCTCGGGACGACCCACCTTCGCCCCCATCGCCGCGGGAACCGCGTAGCCCATCGTGCCGAGTCCACCGGAGTTCAACCATGTGGCCGGGTGCTCGTACGTGATGTACTGCGCCGCCCACATTTGGTGCTGGCCCACACCGGCGGTGAAAATCGACTCCGGTCCGGAGATCTGTCCGAGGCGCTGGATCACATACTGCGGAGACAGCGAGCCGTCTGCGGGCAGGTCGTAGCCCAGGGGGTAGGTGTCGCGCAGTCGATTCAGTTGTGCCCACCACGCTGCGTAGTCGGGAGTCGTGCCCGAACCCATCTCCGCTTCGATGGCAGTGATCAGCTCTGGGATGACCTCCGCGACATCGCCCACGATCGGGATGTCGGCCACCCGGTTCTTGCCAATCTCGGCCGGATCGATGTCAGCGTGGATCACCGCAGCGTTCGGCGCGAAGGTCGACAACTTGCCCGTCACCCGGTCATCAAAGCGGGCACCGAGCGTGATGAGCAGATCGGACTTCTGGAGTGCCCCCACCGCCGCCACAGTCCCGTGCATCCCCGGCATGCCGAGGTGCAACACATGCGAATCCGGGAATGCCCCGCGGGCCATGAGCGTCGTCACGACCGGGATCCCCGTGAGTTCGGCGAGCCGGCGTAGCGAACCTGACGCACCTGCCCGGATCACACCACCGCCCACGTAAAGAACCGGCTGGCGTGCGGACAGGATCATCCGAGCTGCCTCGCGGATCTGCTTCGAATGCGGACGCGTCACAGGGTGGTAGCCGGGGAGATCGAGGGACTCCGGCCATGCGAAGTGCGTCATCGCCTGAAGGGCATCCTTGGAGATATCAACGAGCACCGGGCCCGGGCGCCCCGAGGATGCCAGATGGAATGCCTCGGCAATGGCGCGCGGAATTTCGTCGGGGTTGGTCACCAGATAGTTGTGCTTGGTGATCGGCATTGTGATGCCGCGGATGTCGGCTTCCTGGAATGCGTCGGTTCCGATCGCCGCACTCGGCACCTGGCCCGTGATGGCCACCATCGGAACGGAGTCCATGTGGGCGTCGGCGATCGGGGTCACCAGGTTCGTCGCCCCGGGGCCGCTCGTGGCCATGCACACGCCAACCCGACCGGTGGCGGATGCGTACCCCTCGGCCGCGTGACCGGCGGCCTGCTCATGCCGCACCAGGATGTGGCGCACCTTGGTCGAATCCATCAGCGGGTCGTATGCCGGGAGGATGGCTCCGCCGGGAATACCGAAAACGACATCGACGTCGGCGGCCTCCAACGCCTTGACCAGGCTCTGCGCACCCGTGATCTGCTCGCTCATCGTGCCCTCCCTGCGATCGCCGTCTGCCCTGCTTCGTCCGTAAGAATGAGAAACCCCCCCGACCCATCTGGGTGTCGGAGGGTGCGCGCATGCGTGGTCTCAGCCTGCGCGCTCCATAACTACGACGATGTGTGCCACGGGCTGAGGGTAGCGGACCTGCTTCAACGGGTCTATCGGGCCCGCCCCACCCTTCGACGTAAGGGGCCGCACCCCTTGGCAGGATGCCGGTGTGGACGCCTCCACCCTCGTGACGGTCGACGAGTTGCGCGCCGAACTCGGCTCCCCGGGCCTGGTCATCCTCGACGCTCGCTTCTCGCTCGACGACGAGGAGTGGGGCGGCCGCGCGTACAACGAGGGCCACATCCCGGGAGCGACGTACGCGAACACCGCAACCCACCTGTCCGGGAAGATCGTGCCGGGGGTCACCGGGAGGCGTCCCTTCCCAGACCCCGACGCGTTCGCGCGTCAGCTTGGTGAGTGGGGCATCGACGACTCGGCACAGGTGGTCGCCTACGACGCCGATGGTGGACTGATGTCGGCCGCGCGTGTGTGGCTCATGCTGCGCTGGATGGGCCACGACCGCGTCGCCGTGCTTGATGGCGGATGGCAGGCCTGGGCCGAGTCTGGCGCCCCGATTCAGTCCGAGAGAGAAGGCTTAGCCGACCCGCCGGGCCACAATGGTGTGCGAACCCCCGCGCCTACAACTTTTACCGCGCGAGTGCGCCCCGACCTCCTCGCCGAGGTCGACGAAGTTGCCCTCGCTAGGCAGAAGGCTCACACGTGCGTCTTCGACTCTCGCGGGGAGGAGGGCTACCACGGCAGAGGCGTTTACCACGATCCAGTGCGCGGCCACATCGCAGGAGCGGGGCTGGCAGATCGCGCCCAGACCTTGGCACCGGACAAGCGCTTTCGCTCCCCCGACGAACTGAGCGCACACTACAAATCTCTCATCGGCAATCAGGCTCCCCAGGACATCATTTTCTACTGCGGCTCGGGCATCACGGCTGCGCAGAACGTGCTGGCCATGACCATCGCCGGCCTGCCGGGCTCTCGGATGTATGTCGGTTCGTGGAGCGAGTGGATCAATGATCCAACGAGGCCGATCGAACTGTGAGCCGCCCGTATCGCTTTGCCGTCATCGGCACAGGATTCTTCGCGCAGAACCACCTACACGCGTGGGTGGAGATTCCCGACGTTGAACTCGTCGCCGTCTGCGACATTGATCCCGAGCGGCTGGCTGCGGCCGCGGACGTCTTTGGTGGCCGGCCATACGTCGACGCTGGCGAGCTCTTCGCCAACGAGGAACTGGACTTCGTCGACATCGTCACGACGCCCCCCACCCACCCGCAGATGGTGTTCCTCGCTGCGGAGCACGGGGTGCCTGCGATTTGCCAGAAGCCCCTGGCCTGGGACCTAGCCGACGCGCGGGCGATGGTCGCCGCCATGGAGGCCAAGGGCCTGCCCTTCATGGTGCATGAGAACTTCCGGTTCCAATACCCGATGCGACGCGTCAAGGAGGTGCTCGACGCCGGCACGATCGGGCGACCGTTCTTCGGCCGATTCAGTTTCCGCAGCTTCCATGACTGCTACACGCCGCAGCCGTGGCTGCTCGACAGCGAGCGCATGATCATCGTCGACGTCGTGGTGCATCTGTTTGACCTGGCCCGCTTCTTCATCGGTGAGCCCGAGTCGCTTTACGCCGAGGCCCTCAAGGTGAATCCGCGCATCATCGGCGAGGATGTCGCCACGGTGATGATGCGCATGTCCGGCGCCACCGCAATTGCCGACGCGAGCTATGAGACCCTCTCGGATCACTCGACCTACCCGCAAGCCTTCGTCACGATCGAGGGCACCAGGGGCGTCATCACCCTCGGGCCCGACTACCACCTCCAGGTCGTGTCCCACGCGGTAGACGTCGGCGACTCCGCGGCGCGGATGATCGGTGCCGTCGTCGTCAGTGAGGATCTGCGGATCCCGGAGCACGACTGGGCGTCGCGACCGTGGAACGGGATTCAAGACAGCGTCGTGACACTGCAGCGCCACTGGGTCGATTGCCTCCGCACCGGACGCACGCCCGAGACGAGCGGCGCCGACACGCTGCGCACGATGGAGCTCACCCTCGGCGCCTACGAGTCCCTCGCCACGGGCCAGCCCTTTCGGGTGGGTACTTCGACGTGACAACGGTCATCCCCCTCTCCGCTGGTCCCTTGCGACTGGACTACGACTCCGGCGACCTGCGCGCCATCCGGCTCGGCGGCCTGGAGATCGTCCGGCGCATCTACGTCGTCTTCCAGGACCGCAACTGGACCGCGCGGCCGTGGATCATCGAGGACGAGACCATCGAGTCACATGACGATGGCTTCGACATCGCGCTCCGCGCGCGAGGCACATTCGATGCGTCACCCTTCACGTGGTCGGCCGAGATCACCGGCGCCGCCGACGGCACCCTGCGGTACACCTTCGACGGCGCCACCGCCGCGCCGTTCCTGCGCAATCGCCTTGGCCTGTGCGTCCTGCATCCCATGGAGGGCTTTGCCGGGCGCGCATGCACGATCATGGCCCCCGATGGCAGCGTGACTCCATCTGCCTTCCCCGCCGAGATCTCCCCGCATCAGCCCTTCCGAGATGTCCGTGCCATGGAGTACCCCGGAACGCCGGGATCTCTCGTGAGAGTCGCCTTCCATGGAGAGGTTTTCGAGACAGAAGACCATCGCAACTGGAGCGACGCCTCCTACAAGACCTACTGCACGCCCATTTCGTTGCCCTTCCCGGCCGAGGTGCGGCCGGGCGAGGGGATAGCGCAGTCGGTCACGGTCTCCCTTCGCGGCGAGATGCCTGCGCCCGGCGAGCCACCCAGCCTCGTAACGGTGACGGTCTCCGGGGATGAGGTCGCCCTCCCCGCGATCGGCACCCAGGTCACCGACCTACCGTGGACCGATGCCGAGATCCTCGCCGTGCGAGCTCTCCACCTTGACCACCTGATGGTCACCGTCGCCGGCGATGCGAACGCAGCCGAGACGCTGCGCCAGGCTGTCGACGTCGCGCAGGCGACGGGCACTCGCCTGCGCGTGCGACTTACTGATATCAATGATTACGCGTCATTGCGCGGGGCAGTGAGCGCGGTCGCCCCCTTCGCCGACTCCTGGATGGTCGTCAGAACGGCCGACAAGGTGACGTCCGCGGCATCACTCTCCACCGCGCGGGAAGCATTGGGAGCTGACCTCCCGTGGTGCGTAGGGACGGACATGTACTTCACCGAACTCAACCGTCAGCCGCCGGACACCCGCGATTCCTCGTGGGTTGCCTTCACCCTCAACCCCCAGGTTCATGCGTCTGACGACCGCTCGATCCTGCAGAACACAGCGAGCCAGGAGGTCATTGCCCGCAACGCGCAGCGCGTGGCGAACCCCGCGCGGATCGCGGTCGGGCCGGTCAGCCTTCGCCCGCGCTACAACCCAGATGCGACGGATCCCACCGCTGATCCCAGCAACACGGCACTGCCGTCGTCGGTCGACGCCCGGCAGCGCACGTGGCTCGGGGCGGTCTGGACTGCCCTATCGCTGCGCGGCCTGACGCAGGCGGGCACGATCGACAGCGTCACCTACTTCGAGGCGCTCGGCTGGCGCGGCCTTCGCGAACGCGACTCCGGGCCCGTGGACCCCGCGGCATTCCTCTCGTATTCGGGCGAGGAGTTCCCCGTCTACTCATTGCTGCGTGATCTCGTCGGCTACGGCCACCTGCTTCCATCGCGTTCGGATCGGCCTGAGGAGGCCGACGCGCTCGTGGTGAGTGGCCCATCCGGCATGCGTGTCTTCATCGCCAACCTGTCGGCAGACGCGCAGACAGTCGTGCTCGAAGGAGCGATCTCTGCCACGATCGAGGCTGACCCGATGAGCCTCAGCGTCATCGACCTGCCCAGGAGGACCGCGTGACCGACCCCCTGTTCGATCTCGACGGACGAGCCGTCCTCATCACCGGGGCGGGGGGAGCCATCGGCTCCACGATCGCCCAGGCACTCGCCGCCAGGGGTGCGCGCTTGGTCGTCCAGGACATCAGCTCCGACAGGCTTGCTCCTCTGCAGGAGTCGATCACCGCGGCCGGAGGTTACGCCCAGTCGCTAGTCGCCGACCTGTCAGATGCCGACACGGCGGGCGATGTCGTTCACGCCGCCCAGGCAACGCTCGACGGCCTCGATGTGCTCATAAACAGCGCGGGGATCAATCGCCGCAAGCCCATCGACGACGTCACTCCCGACGACTTCGACGCCATCGTGGCGGTTAACCTCCGCGCCCTGTACTTCGCCAGCCAGGCGGCGCACACCATCATGAAGACTGCCGGCGGCGGCAGCATCGTCAACCTGAGCTCGCTCAGCGCGCGCTTCAGCTTCACAACGATCTCGGTGTACGCCGCAACGAAGGCGGGTGTCACCTCGCTTACGCGCAGCTGCGCTCGCGAATGGGCTCTCGACGGCGTGCGGGTGAACTGCTTGGAGCCGTTCGTCATCCAGACCGAGTTCACCAAGCCCCTGTGGGGCGAGGATCACCGGCAGCGGTGGTTCAACCACGTCACACCGATGGGTCGGCTTGGAAGTCCCAACGAACTCGTGGGCGCAGTGATCTTCCTTGCCAGTGACGCCTCATCATGGATGACGGGGCAGTCCCTGGTTATCGACGGCGGCCTGACCGCCGGGGCCGACTGGGACTCCTATCGCGACATGTGACCGAGTAGGACTGGTGTCGCGCGAGGCCAGAACCACAAGGGTGCTGCTGCGGTTGAGTAGGACCCTCAGCGACCGCTGGTCTCCTACTGCCACGAGTCACATCCCCTTGACAGTCCGGGGCGTCGCCGATAGTTTCACCTGTATGACAGGTTTATCCCCCGTGGAGTCCCGCTCGCTCCTCGCCGCACCGGAACCGGTCCAGGCGCCCTTCGCCGACGCCCTCGTCGCATTGGCCGCTCGGCGCCCCGACGTCGTGGTGCTCAGCGCCGACCTCAGCAACTACACCGACCTCCGACCCTTCGCCACCGCCTATCCCGACCGGTTCATCCAGGTGGGCATGGCCGAGGCCAACATGATGGGCATCGCCGGAGGCCTGGCCCGCACCGGATTCCTCCCGATCGCCGTGACCTACGGGGTGTTCGCCACCCGCCGGGCGTACGACCAGGTGGCGATGGCCCTCGCCACAGGCGATGTGCACGCCATCGTCGTGGCGTTCCTCCCTGGCATCACGACCCCGTTCCGCG
>VGCC01000029.1 GCA_016870195.1 Actinomycetota bacterium | reverse complement strand
GATCGGCAGTGATCGAAGTGGGTGCCGAGATGTTGCCGTTGCAGAACATTGCTCCCGTGCGCCCGACTTGGCATCCGGACATGGGTTGGAGGAATGCGGAGATCGCGTTGGGGGAATCGGCCTGGGCAGGGGGAGAAGCGAGGAGCCCCGCGGCGAGGAGCCCGACGACAATCACGAGTCCAGCCCCGCGGCGCAGCCAGATCATCAGCGGATTGTAGCTGCCTCAGCCCAGATGACCTTGGACCGCTCGCGGGCCTATTCGATAGCCAATTGGACGACGCTGCAGACAAGATGGACGAGGCATTCCGTGATCCAGAAAGTGACTCAGAAGTGACTGGCACCAATTCAGTCCGTGCATTCAAGGTATTGGGAATGGCAGATTCCGTTGCGGCACAACGTCTTTCGCCTGTGGCTCTGGGCAGAATCGAACTGCCGACACAAGGTTTAGGAATTCTTGTCTGCGCTTCGTAGTGTGAGTTCTGACGGTCCTCGCAACACCCGTCATCAGGAGAGGTGGTCGCGCAATGGCGAAGAGAGGTCGAAACCGGCCCGCTTTTCAGTGATCGCTGACACACCACCACCTCTGGTGCCGGCATCCACGGTGGAACTTGGGCGAGGAACGCTTCGGCGTTCGAGAAATGTCTGATCCCTGTGCCACACAGCAGGGCCCCCAGGACGATCCGACCCACGGTGCGCAACACGCCCTGAGGATGCCACGACGCGGCTGTCCGGTGGAGTCCACGTGCAAGACTGCCGATTCCATGCAGGATCTACAGCTCTTTCACATCCCCGGCGAGTACTACGTTAATCGACTCTCCCCGGCATCCTCGATGCCCGTACCCGCAACAGAGGGGTTCTGGAGCCTGACGCGAACTGCCGATGAAATCAGCATCGTGTGCAGCGACTCTCTTCCCGACGCCACAGTAGAGGGACCCTGGGTCATCTTCCGTGTCGCGGGAGCGCTCGAATTCGCGTTGACCGGGGTCCTGCATCGGCTCCTCGCCCCACTCGCTGCCGCTCGCATCAGCATCTTCAGCCTTTCGACCTTCGATACCGATTACATCCTCGTACCTCAGGCGTCCCGTCGCGCGGCCATCAATTCTTGGCGCGAGTCGGGTATGACGGTTACGGAGTAGGGCCACATGTTCGCGCGCATGAGTCTCCGACGAGCCGTCATCATCGTGGCCAT
Organism: Actinomycetota bacterium; assembly: GCA_016870195.1. Lineage (GTDB taxonomy): Bacteria > Actinomycetota > Actinomycetes > S36-B12 > S36-B12 > VGCC01. Next base: position 16,256 of record VGCC01000029.1, on the reverse strand, counting down.
CCTCAATGGTCTCTACTTCGTGGTCGAGTTCCTGATGGCGAGTCGATCCGGTTCGGTATCGCTTTTCGCGGACAGCATCGACTTCCTCGAGGATGCGAGTCTCAATGTTCTTTTGATCCTCGGGATCGGCTGGACGGCAGCCCGGCGGGCGACCCTCGGTCGATTCCTGGCAGTCCTACTTCTCTTCCCGGCCATCACCGCGCTCTGGGTTCTGGTGAGCAAGGTGATGAATCCCGAGCCTCCCGCTCCGTTTGAGTGGGGGATCACGAGCATCGGCGCCCTGGTCGTCAACCTCTTCTGCGCCTACCTGCTCGTGTCGCGTCGCAACTCGGAAGGGAGCCTGTCGAAGGCTGCATGGCTATCTGCACGTAATGATGCGGTGGTCAATGTGGCCATGATCGCCGGAGCTCTGCTGACCCTCGCGTGGCTGTCCATCTGGCCCGACGTCGTCTTGGGTGCGGTCATCATCGCGCTCAACGCGGACGCGGCGGTCAAAGTGTGGCGCGCCGCCGGTGCAGAGCGGCCCGCTGAGTCCGCAGAGCCGTAGGACATAGGGTCAGGCGGTGCCCACACGTTCTGATCTCCGTAACTTCGCCATCGTCGCGCACGTCGATCACGGGAAGACGACTCTCGTCGACGCGATGCTGTGGCAGTCCGGTGCTTTCCGCGAGAACCAGGATGTCGCCGAGCGCGTGATGGACTCGATGGATCTGGAGCGTGAGAAGGGCATCACGATCCTGGCCAAGAACACCTCGGTCCACTACGTCGGACCTTCCGCACCTGAGGGTGGCGTCACCTTCAACATCATCGACACACCAGGTCATGCTGATTTCGGTGGCGAGGTGGAGCGTGGACTCGAGATGGTCGACGGAGTCGTCCTCTTGGTCGACGCGTCCGAGGGACCGCTGCCGCAGACCCGCTTCGTCCTCCGTAAGGCACTGGCCAAACGCCTGCCCGTCGTGCTTGTGATCAACAAGGTCGATCGTTCCGACGCCCGCATCAGAGCCGTGGTCGATGAGACGTACGAACTCTTCCTCGATCTCGACGCCGACGAATCCCAGATCGACTTCCCGATCGTCTACGCATCGGCCAAGGCCGGGCGCGCCTCGCTGGAGAAGCCGGCCGACGGGGGTATGCCTGCCGAGGACAATCTGGAGCCCCTCTTCCGCACGCTTCTCGACACCATCCCAGCCCCGGAGTTCGTGGAAGGTGCTCCGCTGCAGGCGCACGTGACGAACCTCGATGCGTCGCCCTACCTAGGCCGCCTGGCGCTGTGTCGGGTGCACGAGGGAACCATCCGCAAGGGCCAACAGGTTGCGTGGCTGCGTAGTGACGGCCGGGTGGACAGGGTCAAGGTCGTCGAGTTGCTGATGACCGAGGCACTCGATCGCGTTCCCGCAGAATCTGCAGGCCCGGGCGACATCATCGCGGTCGCGGGAATCCCCGAGATCACCATTGGAGACACCCTGGCCGACGTGGAGAATCCGATCGCCTTGCCGGTGATATCCGTGGACGAGCCATCGATCTCCATGACGATCGGAATCAACACTTCACCGCTTGCCGGACGCAGTGGGGGAAGCAAGCTGACCGCATCCATGGTCAAGTCCCGGTTGGAAGCCGAGATTGTGGGCAATGTGTCCATCCGCGTCGTTCCCACCGAGCGCCCGGACACCTGGGAGGTGCAGGGTCGCGGTGAGTTGCAGTTGGCCATCCTGGTGGAGTTGATGAAGCGCGAGGGATTTGAACTCACCGTGGGTAAGCCGCAGGTGGTCACGCGGATGATCGACGGCAAGGTGCATGAGCCGATCGAGCGCCTCAGCGTGGACATTCCCGAGGACTACTTGGGAGTGGTGACGCAGTTGATGGCCCTGCGCAAGGGGCGAATGGAGCAGATGGTCAACCACGGTACGGGGTGGGTCCGCATGGAGTACTTGGTGCCGGCGCGCGGATTGATCGGCTTCCGCACCGAGTTTCTGACCGAAACTCGAGGAACGGGGCTGCTGCACCACGTCTTCGATAGGTACGAACCCTGGCACGGTGAGTTGCGCACCCGGCCCACGGGTTCGCTGGTCGCTGATCGATCAGGGCAGACCACGGGCTTCGCCCTCGCCAACCTTCAGGAGCGCGGCACCATGTTCGTCGGGCCCGGCACCGAGGTGTACGAGGGGATGATCGTCGGCGAGAACTCGCGCGCGGACGATATGGACGTCAATCCCACGAAAGAGAAGAAGCTGACGAACATGCGCGCCTCCACGGGTGACGTCCTTGTTCCCCTGATTCCGCACAAGCAACTATCGCTGGAGCAGGCCCTGGAGTTCTGTCGCGAGGATGAGTGCGTAGAAGTAACTCCCTCGGCCGTGCGTTTGCGCAAGGTGATCCTGACCGCGACGGATCGCGTCAAAGCATCGCGGGGACGGAAGTCCTAATCGCGTAAGTGGGTTCGGAAGAACTCCACCTCGGTGAGCAGCAGGTTCTCCGCAACGATCTCCTGCGGCGTCATATGCGTGACGCCGGAGAGTGGGAGCACCGAGTGGGTCCGACCAGCGGCCAGCAGCGCACTCGACAACTGCAGAGTGTGAGCGGCGAGGACGTTGTCATCCGCCAGCCCGTGGATGAGGAGGAGTGGTCGGGTGAGGTGATGGGCGCGCGTCAGAAGGGACGTGGAGTCGTACGCACCTTCGTTCTCCTGGGGGAGTCCGAGGTAGCGCTCCGTGTAGGCGGTGTCGTAGAGCCGCCAGTCCGTCACTGGGGCACCCGCGACAGCAGCGTGGAAGATGTCGGGACGATCGAGCACCGCGAGCGCTGCCAGATACCCGCCGAAGGACCAGCCCCGGATGCCCACGCGACTGCCATCGAGATCCGGGAATGCGGTGAGAACGGATTCCAGGCCGGCGACCTGGTCGGCGAGTACCCCCGTGGCCAGATCCCCAGCGACCGCGTGTTCCCACTCCGGTCCCACACCCGGTGTGCCGCGGCCGTCCACCACCACCACCGCGAACCCCTGATCCGCAAGCCACTGCTCGGTGAGGAAGGCGGCTCCGTTACGCACCACGCGTTGCGCATGCGGGCCGCCGTAGGGCGAGCAGATGACCGGCACGCGCATCCCCGCGACGTGATCGCGGGGCAGGAGTACGGCGCAGCGGATCCGGGAATCCTCGGGAACATGCATATGCACGGCGGGTGTCACACGCGGCTGCTCGGCGTGCGAGGTGATCGGATGCCCGCCGCCCTCCACCAAGAGGCGCGCCTGGGAACGGGTCTCACCGAGCGTCGTGCTCACGGTGACCCGCGGGAGCGCTGCGCTGCCACTCGTGACGGCGGCGCACCATCCGTCCGTGGGAGTCAGCCAGGTGAGATGGCCACCGGGAGTGATGTGTGCCACCGCGCGGGTCGTGGATGCCGGGTGCGCACCAACCACGTAGCCGCCGTCGTCCGCGCACTGCAGTGAGTCGACCTGAATACCCACGGGGGTGAGTGGTGTGCCATCCCGGCATAGTCGGAACTCGCCGTCACCTGGGAGCACTTCGAGCAGGCTCCCATCGCAATCCTCGCGGGGAACGCCGGGAATCAGCGTGACCCAGGGTTCACACGTCCGGCGGCCGCGCTCCACGACACGTCCCTGCGTGTCCACGGAGAGAATCAGTTGCGTTCGCTGGTCCCGGGAGAGCAGGCTCACGATGGCGGTCGCCTTCTCCGTCGGGTGCACGCTGGCGAGATACGGGAACGCATCGTGATCCCACGGTACCTCGGTGCGCTGACCGTCGAGGGTGATCACGTGCAGGCTGACCTGGGGGTTCGCGCACCCAGCCTGGGGGTAGCGGTGCGGACGTGGATCACGCTCGGGTTGCGCGGGATCCCCGATCCACCGAATCGGCAAAGGCGCCTCATCACTGCGCTCAACCAACAGCGTGGTCGAGTCGGAGAACCACCATGTGCCGCGATGGCGATCGAGTTCCTCGGCGGCAATGAAGTCGGCGAGTCCGTAGGTGACAGTCTCCGATTCCGGTTCGGCGAGGCACATTCCGTTGGACAGGTGCAATGCGTTGCCGGAGACGAAGGCGATCGACGAGCCGTCGGGGGCTATGCGCGGGTCGATCACCGCACCCTCGTGCGCCACATGGTGGACGTCCCCGGTGGTGGTGTCGACTCGGTAGAGGGATCCATCGAGGGCGAACGCCACCATCTGTGCGCCCACATCGGATGAGAAGTCGGTGATGCCGGTCGTCACTTCGCGAAGACGTTCCCGGCGTGCTGCCTCACGGGGATCCATACCCTGGGTCGTCGAAGCCAGAGCCGCGCAGTCGACCAGGCGCTCCTCGCGCCACCCATCCGACTCACGCATCACCCACAGATCACCCGCGGGGACACGCGACCCGGCACTGCGGACGAAGATCACCCGATCCGCGGCGACGCGGAACGAGCGAGGAATCCCCAGTCGGAAGTTGCGCGTCAGCGCCTTCTGTCTCGGGTAGGTCTCCACGCGCCCATGCTGCCGCATCTAATCTGCTGCCGTGACGTCCTCCGATCGCCGCCTTCTCATCGTCCATGCGCATCCCGACGACGAGAGCATCGGGACGGGCGTGACGCTGGCTAAGTACGTCGACGAGGGTGCCCAGGTCACGCTCGTGACCTGCACCTTGGGCGAGGAAGGCGAGATCCTGACACCGGAACTGTCCCACCTGGCGGCGGATCAGGAGGACCGGCTCGGAGAGCATCGGATTCAGGAATTGACCGCGGCGATGGGCGAGTTGGGGGTGAGCGACTTCCGCATCCTCGGGGGAATCGGTCGTTTCCGAGACTCAGGCATGGTCGGCACTCCTTCGAACGACAACCCCAAGGCCTTCTGGCGCGCCGACCTGCTCGAAGCAGCAACGGAACTCGTGGGGATCATCCGCGAGATCCGCCCGCAGGTGGCCGTGACCTATGACGATTTCGGCCTCTACGGCCACCCGGATCACATCCAGGCGCATCGGGTCACCCACTATGCGGTGAGCCTCGCGGAGAGTCCCACCTTCCGACCCGATCTCGGACCCGCGTGGTCGGTGGACAAGCTCTACTGGACCGCGATGCCGCGCAGTGTCATCCTCGCGGGAATCGAGGAACTCAAGGCGATGGGGATGGATGACGAGTTCACCGCGATGAATCCCGAGGACATCGACTTCGCGTGCCCTGACGATGTCGTCACAACGATGATTGACGGACGCGACAAGTTGCCTCGCAAGATGGCTGCTCTCGCTGCCCATGCGACGCAGGTCAATGTTCAGGAAGGATTCTTCGCGCTGTCCAACAACCTCGGGTCGAAGGGGTTCGGTGTCGAGTACTTCCGACTCGTGCGCGGTGGCGATGGGGGCAGCTACTCCCTCGCGAATCCCGAGACCGATCTGTTCGCGGGGATCAGTACCGCGTGAGATCGGCCTCCGCGCTGCTCGGTGTGTTCGTAGGCGCACTCCTCGGTCTCGTCGGCGCGTTCCTGCAGGCACAGCGGATCGTCTTCGAAGGCTGGGGCGTGGCGATCCCCTGGGGTGCGATCGTTGCCAGCATCGGGACGTTGATTGTGATCCGCGGCGCCGTGGTCGGAACGGGAACCCGCTGGGCCGGGTGGGGTGTGATTCTCGGCTGGCTCGGCGTGAGCCTCGCCCTCGCCGCGGAGTCACCGTCGGGGGATATCGCAATCTCATCCGGTGCGCGGCAGATGGTCTACCTTTTCGCCACGGTGATCATCGGCTCCACCATGGCCACGCTGCCGCCCCGGCTGCGGAACCCGCGGACGAGTACGGACGTCGGAGCCTGACGCACGTACGCGTAGACGAGCACTTACCATCGGAGTTCGACCTAAACGGAGGGATCAGGAGTGTCGGAGCATCGGGCGCGTAATCCCGAAGCGGCTCGCCGGACCCTGATAGCCCTGGGGGCGGGCCTAGCCTTCCTCGGCGTCGCCACGGCAGGCTACCTCTGGCTGGTCCTCTCCACGGGCACGAGCGTCCACCCGGGCACGACCGTCTCCGGGATCCCCATCGGGGGGATGTCGCGGGAGGAGGCGATCGAGACCCTGCAGCGGCGGATCGGGTCGGATGCGCGCAAGCACTTCACCCTGGTGGCTGGGGAGGAACAATTCCGGGTCAGCCCCAAGGACATGGGTATCCGGCTTCGGCTGCCCGCGACGGTCGACCAGGCCATCGGCCGCAGTTGGAACCCCACCATCGCCCTGCAGAACAGATTCGGGACCGCGGAACTCACCCCCGTGGTGGCCATCGACGACGCTGTCCTGGATCAAGGGTTCGCGCGACTTGCGCAGACGATCGATACGACGCCGGTCGAGCCCACGCTCAGCGTCTCGGGAGGCAAGGCGACACTGACGCCGGGAGTCCCGGGTGTCGAACTCGACCAGCAGGCGACCCGAGATCTCGTGGTTAATCGGCTCCTGGAACCGCGCGAGTCACTCACCCTGCCACTGCTCACCGTCGCACCAGCCGTGACCGACGAGGCAGCTCAGCGGGCTCGCGCGCTTGCGAAGGCGGCGATCGCGGAACCGGTGACTGTCCAGGCCGGCGGAGTCTCGGCAACCATCCCGCCCTCCGCGATCGTCAAGGCCCTGAGTTTTGTCCGGGAGGACGGTGAGTTGGTGCCGCGCCTCGACGGGGCCGTACTCCATGAGTCGATTGCCGATCAACTATCCGAGGTGGAGACCCCGGGTCGTGACGCCACCTTCCAGATCACCAAGGGCGTTCCCGTTGTGGTCCCCTCCCTGGTGGGGAGGGGCATCGAGGACCAGGAGTTGGCGACCGCGGTGGCGGGAGTCCTCGGGGCATCCGGGGATGCTCGGAACGTCACCGTGTCCTTCGGCGTTCGCGCACCGGAACTGACCACGGATGAGGCCAAGGCACTCGGGGTCACGGAGAAGCTCTCGACATTCACCCAGAACTTCCCTTACGCCGCGTACCGCGTTCAGAACATCGGGCAAGCGGCCGAGTACATCAACGGGACACTGTTGATGCCCGGGGAAGTCTTCTCGATGAACGAGGTCATCAAGGAGCGCACACCCGAGAACGGCTACACCCGGGGAATCGTCATCGGCCCCGGTGGCGTGTTCGAGGAGCAACAGGGCGGAGGTGTCTCGGCATCGGCGACCGCCGTGTGGACTGCCGCGTTCTTCGCGGGCATGGAGCAGGTGAGTACGCGTGCACACTCCATCTACATCAGTCGCTATCAGCCGGGTCTGGAGGCGACGGTCGCCTGGGCTCTCTTCGACATGCAGTTCCGCAACACCACAGCCAATGCGGTCTTCATCACGACGAAGATGACGAACACGTCACTCCGGGTCACGTTCTGGGGGACGCGCGAGTATGACGAAATCGCCGCGGAATTCGGACCCAAGACCGACATTCGCCCCTTCATACTCATCGAGAAGAAGAAGAAGGTCAAGGAAGGCTGCATGGAGCAGGCCGGCATCAATGGCTTCAACATCAATGTGGATCGCGTCTTCTACAAGGACGGCGCCGAGGTGAAGCGGGAAACCTTCACCACCTCCTATCGGCCGGCCCCCGAGGTCAAGTGCGGCGTGAAGAAGGGGAAGGACGACGACGAGTTACCGCTGGATGAGTTTCCACCGGGAACACCGACAACCCCGGGCGCCCCACCCCTTCCGGGGAGTGAATTCGTGAACACTCCGGCTGCCTAGCGCGGCTGCACCGTCTGACCCTCGGGGCCATCGGTCACCTGGTATCCGAGTTCGAGGATCCGGATACGGATCGCATCCGACTCCGTCCAGTCCTTGGCGGCGCGCGCACGCGCACGGTCCTCGAGAAGGTCCAGGATTTCCTCGGGCACCTCACGTGTGCGTCCCACATCGCGGGCCATATCGAGGCCCAAGATCCGATCCGCCCACACGAAGAACTCGAACTTCGCCCCCGCGTCTTCCGGGTCGCGTTCCACCTGATGGAGCACCTGGAGCGCCCGCGGCGTATCGAGATCATCGGCCACTGCCGAGCGGAACTCGTCGCGCCATGCATCGGGGATCGGTCGCGAGGGTGAAGTGGCCCACTCCGCTACGCGCACGCGCCAGCGCGACAGCGTGGTGGCTGCCCCCTCGATGACGGACCAGGTCAGGTTCATCTGCTGGCGGTACCGGTGCTGGAGGAACGCCAACCGGAGCGCGAGCGGATCGATGCCCCTCTCGACGACGTCGTCCACGAGCACCACATTCCCGGCGGACTTACTCATCTTGCGGCCGTCGAACAGAAGGTGCTCGGCGTGCACCCAGGTGTTGACGACCTCATGGCCCACGGATGCATTGCTCTGCGCACGTTCGTCCTCGTGGTGCGGGAATCGGAGGTCGATGCCACCGGTATGGATGTCGATGCTCGGTCCCAGGAGACGCACACTCATCGCGCTGCACTCGATGTGCCAGCCCGGGAATCCGCGGCCCCAGGGGGTGTCCCAGACCATCTGTGTCCGAGTGTCACCGGCGTGCTTCCAGAGAGCCCAGTCCGCGTGGAAGCGCTTGGCCGTCGGTGCGTCGGCGTCGAACTTGTGGCCAGCGCGCAGGTCCTCGATCCGGTTGCCACTGATGCGTCCGTAGTCGGGGACCGATCGGACGTCGAAATACACCGAACCGTCGTCACCGACGTAGGCGTGACCGGAAGCGATCAATTGACCGATGAGTTCGATCATTGCGTCGATCCAGTCGCTCGCACGGGGGTACTCGTCGGCAGGATGGATATTGAGTGCCGACAGGTCCCGGTGGAACGAGGCTTCGTAGCGTCGTGCCACGTCGTAGGCGGAGGAGCCGGTGGTCTCGGCCTCGCGGACGACTCGATCCTCCGCACCACCCTGCCCTTCGTCCACACCGCCGAGGCCGGTGTCGTCGGCCATGTGCCCGACGTCGGTGATGTTCTGGACGACCTGGGTGCGCACACCCTCGTCCTGCGCCACGCGGGTGATCAGGTCCGTGACGAGGAAGGTGCGCATGTTCCCCACGTGGGCATCGCGATAGACCGTGGGTCCGCAGGCGTAGACGCGCAGCACCCCGGGGGTGATCGGCTCGATTGTCACGGCGGCGCGCGCAACGGTGTCGTACAGGCGCACCAGGTCAGCCTAAGCGGCCCACGGCGCACCCGCCGTGTACGGTGAGAGCCGCAGGGCGGACCTGCCTTGGTTGGGACTTTCGGAGGCTCGCGATGACGTACGTCATCACATTCCCGTGTGTGGATCTCAAGGACAGGGCGTGTATCGAGGAATGTCCGGTCGACTGCATCTACGAGGGTGACCGGATGCTCTACATCCAGCCCGATGAGTGCGTGGACTGCGGTGCATGCGAGCCGGTGTGCCCGGTCGAGGCGATCTTCTACGAGGACGATGTTCCGGACGAGTGGTCTGACTACACCGCGGCGAACGCGGAGTTCTTCGCCGACCTCGGTTCACCGGGGGGTGCGGCCAAGTTGGGGCCGCAGTCGATTGACGCTGGCATCCTCGCGAACGTGCCGCCGCAACAGCACGATCACTGACCTTGAATTGGGCGCGGCTCCCAGATTTTCCCTGGGACACCCTCGCGCCTGCGCGTGAACGCGCAGCCGCCTATCCCGGTGGCGTTGTCGATCTCTCGGTGGGGACACCTGTCGATCCCACTCCGTCGGTCATCACGGACGCATTGATCGCGCACGCGAATGCGCCCGGGTATCCCACCACGGCGGGAACGCCGGAACTCCACGCAGCGATCCGCGGCTGGATCGATCGACGACTCGGCGGAGTGTCCGGGGCGGCAATTCTGCCGACGATCGGATCTAAGGAGGCGATCGCGACGCTGCCCTGGGTCCTGGGATTGACCGGCCCTGTCGTCATCCCCGAGATTGCGTATCCCACCTACGCCGTCGGCGCTGTTGCGGCCGGCCTGGAATACATCGCCAGCGATCGACCCGAGGACATCGGCCACGCGAGCGCCATCTGGGTGAATTCGCCGTCGAATCCCACCGGTCGGGTCCTCTCCGCGCAGCGTCTGGCAGAGATCGTCACCTATGCGCGCGGACTCGGCATTCCAGTCCTGAGTGACGAGTGCTACGTCGAGTTGGGATGGTCCGCGCAGCCGATATCTGTGCTGCACCCGGATGTGAACGGGGGAGACCTGACGGGAATCGTGGCCGTGCACTCCCTGTCGAAGCGATCCACCATGGCCGGTTACCGATTCGGTTTCCTGGCGGGCGACCCACGCATCGTCGGCGACCTCCTCGAGCGTCGCAAGCACCTCGGCGAGATGGTTCCGGGACCCGTGCAGCACGCGGCGGCGGCGGCCTACTCGGACGACGCTCATGTCGAACTCCAGCGCACCCGCTACGCCCGGAGGCGTGCCCAGTTGCACGCGGCGGTCGAATCCGCCGGTTTCACCATCGACCACAGTGACGCGGGGTTGTATCTATGGATAACACGTGATGAATCCTGTTGGGATGTCGTGGATTGGTTCGCCGCACGGGGCATCCTGGTGGCGCCGGGAGACTTCTACGGGCCTCGTGGCGCGCGACATGTGCGGGTGGCACTCACCGCAACGGACACGGCTGTGGACTTGGCCGTGGAACGTCTCGCGGTGTGAGCCCGGTCACGGACCGGGGCTACCCCCCTCTGCTGCGTGACGCGTGGGTACGCTCGGCGGAGGAGGAGTGCGTGAGCGACTACATACTGAACTACCCCGGGGGCGAGTTGCCTCTGACGGAGATCCCGGCGACGGTGGGTGAGCGCGGCATCGATATCTCGCCGCTGCTCAAGGACACCGGTCACGTCACCCTCGATCATGGATTCTTGAACACGGCGGCGTGTTCATCCGCGATCACGTACATCGATGGTGACGCCGGAATCCTTCGGTACCGCGGGTACCCGATCGAGCAATTGGCCGAGAAGTCCACGTTCCTCGAGGTTGCCTACCTCCTGAACTACGGCAATCTGCCCACAGTGCAGGAGTTTGCCGAGTTCGAGTCCTCGATGACGAAGCACACGATGTTGCATGAGGAACTGCGCATGTTTTTCGACGGTTTCCCGCGCGACGCACATCCCATGCCCGTCCTGTCCTCGGCGGTGTCGGCCCTCTCGACCTTCTATCAGGACTCACTCGACCCCTTCGACCCCCGCCAAGTGCATATCTCGATGATTCGCCTTCTTGCGAAGGTGCCCACCATCGCGGCCTACGCCTACAAGAAGTCCGTGGGTCAGCCCTATCTCTACCCGGACAACAACCTCGGCTTCATCGCGAACTTCCTGCGCATGACCTTCGGTGTGCCCGCGGAGGCGTACATCCCTGATCCCATCGTGGTGCGCGCACTCGATCAACTCTTCATACTCCATGCCGATCATGAGCAGAACTGTTCAACCTCGACGGTGCGCATGGTGGGGTCGTCGCACGCGAATCTGTTTGCCTCGGTCTCGGCCGGGATCAACGCCCTCTTCGGCCCCCTGCACGGGGGTGCCAACCAGGCAGTTCTCGAGATGCTGGCGGAGATCCACGCATCCGACGAGGGGGTCGAAGGATTCATCCGACGGGTGAAGAACCGTGAGGATGGAATCCGCCTGATGGGTTTCGGTCATCGCGTGTACAAGAACTACGACCCTCGGGCCGCCATTGTGAAGAAGACTGCCTACGAGGTGTTCGACCAAATGAAGGTCGACGATCCTCTCCTCGAGATCGCGTTGAGGCTGGAGGAGGTCGCCCTCGCCGACGACTTCTTCATCGGGCGCAAGCTCTACCCGAATGTGGACTTCTACACCGGCCTCATCTACAAGGCGATGGGATTCCCCACCCGCATGTTCACGGTGATGTTCGCACTCGGGCGTCTGCCAGGCTGGATCGCCCAGTGGAACGAGATGATCAACGACCCCACGACCAAGATCGGTCGGCCGCGCCAGGTGTACGTGGGCGAGGTGCTGCGGGACTACACCCCGCTCGGTGACCGCTGATCAGTCGGTCGCGTGCAGCGACGGGTTCAAGCCCTGCCACTGACCCGACCGCGGTGACACCTCGATCGCCCCGGTGCTGGAGTTGCGTCGGAAGAGGAGCCCGCTCGCCCCGGACACGTCGCGCGCCTTGACGGTGGTGCCATCCGGCAGGAGCACCTTCGAACCGGCGGTGACGTACAGGCCCGCCTCGACGATGCAGTCGTCCCCTAGGGAGATTCCCACCCCGGCGTTCGCGCCGATGAGGCAGCCACTTCCGATGCTGATCACCTCGGTGCCTCCGCCGGAGAGAGTGCCCATGATCGAGGCCCCGCCGCCGATGTCCGAGCCATTGCCCACCACGACTCCGGCGGAGATGCGGCCCTCGACCATCGACGTCCCGAGGGTTCCGGCGTTGAAGTTCACGAATCCCTCGTGCATCACGACGGTCCCTTCCGCGAGGTGGGCACCGAGCCGCACACGATCCGCATCCGCGATCCGCACCCCGCTGGGCACGACGTAGTCGATCATCCTGGGGAAGCGATCGAGGCCGACGACGATCAGGTGGATACCCCGGGAGCGAGCCCGCAGGCGCACGTGGGCGATGCGCTCGACCGCAACCGGTCCGAGGTTCGTCCACGCGACGAGGGGAAGGAGCCCGAAGATTCCATCCAGGTTGACGCTGCGGGGCGCAGCCAGGCGCGCGGAGAGCAGGTGCAACCGCAGGTACGCATCCGCGGTGCTCTCCGGTGCCGAGTCGAGGTCCTCGATCACGGTGCGCAGTGTCTGGACCTCCACCCCGCGCAACTCGTCATGGGCGATGCCCGATTCGAGACCCGGTACGTCCTCCGGAGTCACGCCCAGGGTCGGCGCCGGGTACCAGACATCGAGGACCACGCCTTCGAACAGGGTGGCCAGTCCCAGGCCGGATGCCGAGCGCATCGCACTACCGTAGCGATGTGGGGCTCGATACCAGCGGTGACGTGATCGATCTCGCCCGTCAATTGATCGACATCCCGAGCGTCTCCGGCGACGAACAGGTGATCGCGGACGCCGTCGAAGCCACATTGCGCATGGCGCCGCACCTCGCTGTCGACCGCATCGGAAACACCGTGATCGCCCGCACACATCGCTCACGGCCACGACGCGTGGTGATCGGTGGCCATCTCGACACCGTGCCTGCACACGGCAATGCGCAGGGTCGTGTCGATGGTGGATTCCTGCACGGCCTGGGTTCTGTGGACATGAAGGCCAATGTCGCGATCGCGCTCCGAGCGGCGATCGACATCACCGAGCCCGGCTACGACGTGACCTACGTGTTCTACGAGTGCGAAGAGGTGGAGGCCGAACGCAATGGACTGCTCCGCGTCGTGCGTGAGCGACCAGAGCTGCTGGCATGTGATGTCGCGATCCTCATGGAGCCCAGCAACGGTGGAATCGAGGCGGGGTGCCAGGGCACGATGCGGGTCGAGGTGACCATCGCAGGTCAGCGCGCCCACAGTGCGCGTTCGTGGATGGGGAGTAACGCGATTCACGGTACGCATCGGCTCCTGGGCGCACTGGACTCCTTCGAGCCCGAGCAGCCGATCGTCGACGGGTTGACCTATCGCGAGGGTCTCAACGCCGTGGGAATCCGCGGGGGAGTCGCGGGAAACGTGATCCCGGATTCCTGCGTCGTGACTCTCAACTACCGATTCGCCCCGCATCGCTCGGAAGGCGAAGCCCAGGACGTCGTGAGGTCTTTTGTCGCCGAGGCTGGCCTCGCCGATGCGGTGCTCGAGGTCGTGGATTCCGCGCCGGGTGCCCGGCCCGGGCTCGATGATCCAGTGATCGCTAGCTTCGTCGCCGCGATGGGCGTGCCACCGCACGCGAAGTATGGGTGGACGGATGTCGCCCGGTTCGCCGCCCTGGGGATTCCGGCGCTCAACTTCGGAGCTGGGGATCCGGCTCGTGCGCACCGCGCGGACGAGTGCGTGCCGGTGAGCCAGGTGCGCGAGGTCGAGGAACGCCTGCGCACCTGGCTCGCCACTACGCCTGCTTGATCGCCTCGACGTCCAGGGTGATCGTGACCTCGTCGCTGACGAGAACGCCACCCGTCTCGAGCGCGGCGTTCCACACCAGACCGAAGTCCTTGCGATTGATGGTGGCCTCACCCTCGAAACCGATGCGGGTGTTGCCGAACGGATCTTGGCTGATACCGACGAGTTCGAACTCCACCGGAATGGACTTCGTAACCCCGTGGATGGTGAAGTCACCGGTCACGATGAAGTCATCGCCGTCCGCCTTCACATTCGTACTGGTGAACGTGAGCGTCGGAAACTTCGCCACGTCGAGGAAGTCAGGGGAGACGAGGTGGCCGTCGCGATCGGCGTTACCGGTCGAGATGCTCGCGGTCTGCGCGACCAATTCCGCCGAGCTGTTGGCTGGATTCGCACCATCGAGGGTCATGGACCCGGAGAAGTCCGCGAACTCACCGCGCACCTTCGCGATCATCGCGTGCCGAACGGTGAAGCCGATCGTGGTGTGGGACTGGTCGATGACCCAGGTTCCGGTCGTTGCCGAGAGGACCGGCATGGTGCGTCCTTCCAAAGTAGTTGAATGTTCAACAGAAGACTAGCCGCCCTGCGTGGCCGTGTCCAACCCGGTTTAATGTTCCGGTGCCGATCGTCTTCGTCCTGCTCGCCATCGCGGTCATCGGCGCAGCTTTCTGGTGGTGGACGCGCACCCGGTGGTCCGACGCCGTCACCCCACCCGACCGCGACCAACGGCCCGAGGGCTTCGATGTGGTGCTGCGCGGCTATCGGATGGACGAGGTCGACGCCGAGATCGCTGCCCTGCAGGCGCGTGTTCGGGACCTGGAGGGGCGATGACCCGCCAGCCGCACACCTCGCATCTGAGCCTCGACGTTGTCGTGGCTGCACCACCCGAGGCGGTGTTCGCTGCCCTGACCCAGTGGGCTGAGCAGGGGCGCTGGATGCTCGGGACCCGGGTCTCGGTCACACGCGGCGATGGCGTTTCCGTCGGGTCCGAACTCTCCGCGTGGACGGGGGTGGGTCGGGTCGGATTCTGGGACACCATGGTCATCACCCGGTGGGAGCCGCCCGCCCGGGTCGACGTACTGCACACCGGTTCGGTGGTGCGCGGCACCGGGTACATGGAGGTGCTGGCGCTTCCCGGTCGGCGTTCACGATTTATCTGGTCGGAGGACCTGGTCATCCCCCTCGGCGCGCTGGGTGCCGTCGGCTGGCCGCTCGTGCGCCCGGCCTTCCGGGCCGGAGTTCTGAAGTCCCTGCGCGCCTTCGCCCGCCTCGTGGAGACCGGGACCCTGCCGAGCGCGCCCCTTTCGCACAAGGGATAATGGCGTCTTCGCTGTGGGGCCCTCGGGGCCCGACAGCCAGGAAGGGGTTCACATGGCCGCGATGAAGCCGAGAACGGGCGATGGTCCGCTCGAGGTCACCAAGGAGGGCCGCGGCTACGTCATGCGCGTTCCCCTGGAGGGTGGCGGCCGACTCGTGGTCGAACTCAATGCCACCGAGGTCAAGGACCTCGGTGACGCCCTCCTCGCCGCCGTTCCCGGCTAGACGCCCTCGGATCGTCGGGCCAGGAGCGCCACGAGGAGCCCCGACCCAACCGTCATCAACGCGGGCACCCAATCGTCGTCGTTCTCGATCATGGCCGCGGCGTCGCGCAGTGCGGTGGTATCGATGTCTCGCTGCGACGGGTCCGCCATCCCGGTGGGCCCTAGCATCCCGCAGAGCACGACCAGTCCACCGATCCGCAGCAGGCGCGTGGCCTGGGTGACGATCGCCGGATACTCGGTGCGATCCCCGTCGACCACCACGAGGTCGTAGGCACCATCGGACATGCGCGGGAGCACGTCAAGGGCACGGCCCGCGATGAGCCGCGAACGTGAAGGGCTGTGGCCGAGGTCGGTGAATGTCTCGCGCGCTGCGCGTTGCCCCTCCGCCTCGATGTCGATGCTCGTGAGCACACCACCGTGCGTCATCCCGGCGAGCAGTGCTGCACCCGAGACTCCTGCTCCGGTTCCCACCTCGACGATCGCCTGCGCAGAGATGGCCGCCGCGAGGAGTCGGAGGGTGGCGGCCGCGGCGGGGGAGACCGGCTCGACGCCGAGGTCCTCGGAACGATCACGTGCACGACGCAGGACGTCGCCTTCCTCGACCCACGTGTCCGCGAACGTCCAGGCCTGAGCGGTGATCGGAGTGCTCATGTTCTCCCCCTCGGGTGATCTGGTCGGGTGGGCACCGCGCGATGCGAGCCTAACGTCCTCTACGGTGGAGGTCTGGTGCTGAGCAGGATCATCACCAGACTCGACGAACAAGCGA
>VGCC01000028.1 GCA_016870195.1 Actinomycetota bacterium | reverse complement strand
AGGCCACCTGTGGCATCGGGTACCTGCACACCGGCATCGAGAAGAACCTCGAGTACCGCTCCTGGGTGCAGGGCGTCACCTTCGTCACGCGGATGGACTACCTCAGCCCCTTCTTCAACGAGACCGCCTACTGCCTGGCGGTGGAGAAGTTGCTCGGGATCACCGACCAGATCCCCGAGCGCGCCAACGTCATCCGCGTGATGATGATGGAGCTCAATCGCATCTCCTCGCACCTCGTCGCCCTTGCAACGGGTGGCATGGAACTCGGTGCCTTGACCGCGATGACCTTCGGATTCCGCGAGCGCGAGTTGGTCCTCGACCTGTTCGAGATGGTGACCGGGCTTCGGATGAATAGCGCCTACGTGCGCCCCGGTGGCGTGGCCCAGGACCTTCCCGCGGGCGCCGAGGAGAAGATCCGCGAGACCCTCCCGCTGCTCAAGAAGCGGATGAAGGACACCGCCGATCTGCTCGTCGACAACACCATTTGGATGGGTCGCACGGTGAACGTCGGGTATCTCGACCTCACCGGGTGCATGGCTCTCGGCATCACCGGTCCGGTCCTGCGCTCAACCGGCCTGCCGCATGACCTCCGCAAGTCCCAGCCCTATTGCGGCTACGAGACTTACGAGTTCGACGTCCCCACCACCGACACGTGCGACGCCTACGGCCGATTCCTCATCCGCCTAGCCGAGATGCAAGAGTCGATGAAGATCGTCGAACAATGCCTCAACCGGTTGAAGCCAGGACCGGTGATGGTCGCCGATAAGAAGATCGCCTGGCCGGCGCAGTTGTCGATCGGTGCCGATGGCCAGGGCAACTCCCTCGATCACATTCGCGAGATCATGAGCGAGTCGATGGAGGCGCTCATCCACCACTTCAAGTTGGTCACCGAAGGCTTCCAGGTCCCCGCCGGACAGGTGTACGCCGCGGTCGAGTCACCGCGCGGTGAACTTGGTGCTCACGTGGTGAGCGCCGGTGGCACGCGTCCCTACCGAGTGCACTTCCGCGACCCCTCGTTCAACAACCTTCAGGCCACCGCCGCCATGTGCGTCGGGGGCATGGTGCCTGATGTCATCGCGGCCGTGGCAAGCATCGATCCGGTCATGGGTGGGGTGGATCGCTGATGGCCATCTCCGAGACCACTCGCACCGGCCTGCGCGAAATCGCGGACCGCTACCCGTCTGCGCGATCGGCACTCCTGCCCATGCTGCACCTGGTGCAGAGCGAGGAGAACGAGATCACCGTCGAGGGGATCAACGTGTGTGCCGAGGTCCTTGGCATCACGCCGGCGGAGGTGACCGCTGTGGCCAGCTTCTACACGATGTACAAGCGTCGCCCCGTGGGCAAACACCACATCGGCATCTGCACCAACACCCTCTGCGGACTCCTCGGCGGAGACGCGGTGTGGGACGCGCTCAGCGCGGAACTCGGAGTGGGACCTAACGAACCCACGCCGGACGGCGAGTTCTTCCTTGAGCGCATTGAATGCCAGGCTGCCTGCACCCACGCACCCGTCATGACCGTGGACTGGGAGTTCATGGACGACGTCACGCCTCGGGGTGCCTGCGAGGTCATCGAGAAGTTGCGTCGGGGTGAGACCGTGCGGTCCACCCGCGGGCCGGTGATCCGTGACTTCGATGCCACCGAGCACACCCTCGCATTCCCACTCGACGGCCTCGCGGATGCGCCCTCCGTCGACTCGAAGATGCTCGCGGGTCTCACGATCGCCAAGCAACGGGGGATGAAGGCGCCATGATCACCACTGGTCTGACCCCGGTCATCACCGAACATTGGGATGCACCCGATCTCTACACACTCGACGGGTACCGCCGCTTCGGTGGCTACGAGGCACTCGCGTCCGCGCTGAAGCAGGATCCCGACGCGATCATCGGCCAGGTGAAGGATTCAGGACTGCGCGGGCGCGGGGGAGCGGGCTTCCCCACCGGGTTGAAGTGGTCCTTCGTCCCGCAGAACGATGGTAAGCAGCACTACCTGGTGGTGAACGCCGACGAGTCCGAGCCGGGTGCGTGCAAGGACATCCCGATCATGATGGCCGATCCGCACGTGCTCGTGGAGGGCGTGATCATCGCCAGCTACGCGATCCGTGCCAACCATGCCTTCATCTACATCCGCGGGGAGGTTCCGAACGCGATCCGCAAGGTGGCCTTCGCCGTGGAGCAGGCCAAGGCCGCGGGTCTCATCGGGAAGAACATCCTCGGCAGTGGATTCGACCTCGACGTCGTCGTGCACTCCGGTGCCGGTGCCTACATCTGCGGTGAAGAGACCGCGCTCCTGGACTCACTCGAGGGCTACCGAGGTCAGCCGCGACTCAAGCCGCCCTTCCCCGCGGTCGCCGGGCTCTACGCCTCACCCACGGTGATTAACAATGTGGAGACCATCGCCAACATCCCATTCATCATCGGTCGCGGCGTCGAGTGGTTCCGGCAGTTCGGCACCGAGAAGTCACCGGGATTCAAGGTGTGGGCGGTCTCCGGACATGTGAACAATCCGGGACTGTTCGAAGCACCCCTGGGCATCACGATGCGCGAGCTCCTCGACTACGCCGGGGGAGTTCGCGGTGGTGGCGAGGTTAAGTTCTGGCTGCCCGGTGGGTCCTCGGTTCCGATGTTGACCGCCGAGCACCTCGACCTGCCGCTCACCTACGAGGCGATGGCCGAAGCGGGCACCATGCTCGGCACGGGCACACCGATGATCTTCGACTCCACCGTGAGTGTCGTGAAGGCGGTCACGCGGTGGCTGGAGTTCTACAAGCACGAGTCCTGCGGTAAGTGCACTCCGTGCCGCGAGGGGACCTACTGGATCACCGGGGTGCTCGAGAAGTTCGAGCACGGACATGGCACCGCCACCGAGATGGACACCCTGGTGAACCTTTGCGGCCAGATCGCCGGGCGCTCGTTCTGCGCCCTCGGTGATGCGGCGGCCACCCCGTATCCGGCGGCGCTGAAGTTCTTCCGTCAGGAGTTCACCGACGCCACGCACACTCCCGTCGACGGCACGTTCGATCCCGTCGCTTCGTATGTATTCGCTCCGGCGGTGGCCCGATGACTATCACCACCAACGATTCCCAGGTCGCCGTTCCCTCAGACACCGTCACGGTGATCATCGACGGGGTCGCGGTCGCGGTGCCGAAGGGAACTCTCGTGATCCGCGCGGCGGAACTGCTGGGTATCGAGATCCCCCGCTTCTGCGATCACCCGCTCCTCGATCCGGTCGCGGCATGCCGCGCCTGCCTGATCGAGGTGGAGGGCATGCCCAAGCCGCAGCCCGCCTGCGCGCAAACCGTCTCCGACGGCATGGTCATCCGCACCCAACAGTCCTCCGAGATGGCACGTCTCGCCCAGGAGGGCGTGATGGAGTTCCTGCTGCTCAACCATCCGCTCGACTGCCCGGTGTGCGACAAGGGTGGCGAGTGTCCATTGCAGAACCAGGCGATGAGTGTCGGGCGTCCGGAATCGCGATTCACCGAAGACAAGCGCACATTCCCCAAGCCGATCAACGTCAGCGCGCAGATCTTGCTCGACCGTGAGCGCTGCGTCTCGTGCGCGCGCTGCACGCGGTTCGCGGAGCAGATCGCCGGTGACCCCATGCTCGAACTGCTCGAGCGTGGTGCCCAGCAGCAGGTCGGTACCGCCGAGGATCAACCCTTCGACTCCTATTTCTCCGGCAACACGATCCAGATCTGTCCGGTGGGCGCACTTACCTCAGCCGCCTACCGATTCCGTTCACGTCCCTTCGATTTGGTGTCGGTTCCCACCACGTGCGAGCACTGTGCATCCGGGTGCTCGCTGCGCACGGATTACCGCCGTGAGGTGGTCACCCGTCGCCTCGCGTGGGATTCCCCCGAGGTCAACGAGGAGTGGAACTGCGACAAGGGTCGCTTCGCGTTCGTCTACCAGACCGAAGGTCGGATCGAGTACCCGCTGATCCGGGAGAACGGTGAACTGCGCGTCGCGTCCTGGCCGGAGGCCATCGACGTCGCCGCCCGAGGGCTCGCCGAGGCTTCGAGTCACGCGGTCCTGGTCGGTGGTCGCTCCACCGTCGAGGACGCGTACGCCTACGCACGATTCGCGCGCGCCGCACTCCGCACGGATGACATCGACTTCCGCGCCCGCGCTCTCTCCGACGAGGAGCACGCATTCCTCGCCTCGCTCGTTGCCGGCTCGCCGGTGTCCGTCAGCTACGAGAAGCTCGAGTCCGCACCCATCGTCCTGCTGGTCTCCTTCGAACCCGAGGATGAGTCGCCGATCGTCTTCCTGCGTCTGCGCAAGGCCGCGCGGGCGGGAACCCGCGTCGTCAGCGTGGGTGCGGTGCGCTCGAAGGGCAGCGAGAAGGTCGCCGCGGAGATGGTGTGGTGCGCACCCGGCGACGAAGCCGCCGCGCTGGCTTCCCTTCCCGCAGACATCCTGGCCGCGCTCGCGCATTCGGGTGCCGTGATCATGGTGGGCGAGCGTGCGGCACTGAGCGCGGGTGCCCTCAGCGCGGTCGCAGCACTTGCCGATCGCACCGGTGCCGCACTCGCATGGGTTCCACGCCGTGCGGGCGAGCGCGGTGCGCTCGACGCCGGTGCCATCGCCGGCCTCCTTCCCGGCGGACGTCCGCTCTCCGATGCGCAGGCCAGGGCCGAGGTGTCGGAGTTGTGGGGTGTCGATTCGCTGCCGCACCCCGGAGCATCCGGCGATGCGCTCCTCGCGCGACTCGGCACCGTCGAGGCGGCCGTCGTCGGTGGCGTGGAGCTTGCCGACTACCCGCAGGATGTGCGTGCGGCTCTCGAACGGGTCGGATTCATCGTGTCGCTCGAGAACCACCATTCGGCCGTCACGGAACTGGCCTCCGTGGTCCTCCCCGTCGCCGTCGTCACCGAGAAGGCGGGCACGTTCCTGGACTGGGAGGGTCGGCCGCGTCCCTTCACTCGGGTGTTGCGCGATGCGCTCACCATGCCCGATGCCCAGGTCCTCGGGATGATCGCCGATGCGATGGATCGTCCCGTCGGGCCGAGCGATGTCAACGTCCTACGTGCCGAACTCGGGACCCTCGGTCCCTGGCGTGGTGCGCGACTCGAGGCGCCCCGTGTTCCCGTGGGACCACGTCGCGACGGACTCGTCCTCGCGAGCTGGCGTCAGCTGCTCGACTCAGGTGTGTTGCAGGAGGGTGAGCCCCATCTCGCAGCCACCGCCCGCCCCACCGTCGTGATGGTCTCCGACGCCACCGCACGTCGACTGGGACTCACGGAGACCGCGACCCTGCACGGTCCCGCGGGCATCGTCACCCTCCCCGTGGAGATCGCTGACGTCGCCGAGTCCGTCGTCTGGGTCCCGATGAACTCACCCGGCTGCCACATCTACCGCGATCTCGGTGCGCGCCCTGGCGACATCATCCGCGTCACCGCGGGAGGTGCGCTGTGAGCCAGTTCGGACTGTTTGGGACCGACCCGTGGTGGTTGGTGATCGTCAAGGTGCTCGGCATCTTCGTGATGCTGGTCCTGCTCACCTTGTTCACCATCTGGTGGGAACGGCGCGTGGTGTCGCGGATGCAGAACCGCATCGGACCCAACCGTGTCGGTCCGCAGGGCCTGCTGCAGTCACTCATGGATGGCGTCAAACTCGCCCTCAAGGAGGAGATCCTCCCGAAGGCCGCGCACCGTGCCGTGTACTGGATCGCCCCGGTGATCTCGGCCACTGCCGCCTTCCTCGCGTTCGCGGTGATCCCCTTCGGCCCGACCGTGTCGATCTTCGGTGTCGAGACTCCGTTGCAACTCACCGACTTCCCGGTATCGGTGCTCTACGTCTTGGCGATCGCATCGATCGGCGTCTACGGCCTGGTGCTCGCCGGCTGGTCGTCGGGATCCACCTATCCGCTCCTCGGAGGTCTGCGCTCCACCGCGCAGGTCATCTCCTACGAGATCGCGATGGGACTGTCCTTCGTCGCGGTGTTCCTCTACGCAGGCTCGATGTCGACCTCGCAGATCGTGCTCGCCCAGGAGCCGATCTGGTTC
Source organism: Actinomycetota bacterium (assembly GCA_016870195.1). Lineage (GTDB taxonomy): Bacteria > Actinomycetota > Actinomycetes > S36-B12 > S36-B12 > VGCC01. The sequence goes on along the minus strand of VGCC01000028.1, from coordinate 11,690 downwards.
GCGGTCATCCTGCTCCCGAGTTTCCTGATCTACGTGACCGCGATGGTGGGAGAGACCAACCGGGCACCCTTCGATCTACCCGAGGCCGAGGGGGAACTCGTCGGTGGATTCCACACGGAGTACTCGTCGCTGAAGTTCGCACTGTTCTTCCTCGCGGAGTACATCAACATGGTGACCGTCTCCGCGCTGGCGACCACCCTGTTCCTCGGCGGCTATCTCGCACCCTGGCCGATCTCCCTCTGGGAGAGCGCCAACACCGGCTGGTGGCCGATGGTGTGGTGGCTGCTCAAGGTTCAGATCTTCATCTTCGTGTTCATCTGGCTGCGCGGGACCCTGCCACGTCTCCGGTACGACCAGTTCATGAAGTTCGGCTGGAAGGTGCTCATCCCGGTCGCCCTGATCTGGACCATCATCGTCGCGGCGGTGCGGATCCTGCGCGACCAGGTGGCATTGACAAACACTGAACTCCTCATCGCGGGCGTGGTCCTGATCCTGATCCTGCTCGCGGGTGCCTGGGTCCTCCAGGGACGCGCGGAACGTCGCGAGCAGCAGCGCGATGCCGATCGCGCCGCGCGCGCAGAGCGGCAGCTCGACCTCGTTCCCGGCGCCCACCCGGTTCCACCCATGCCCAGCCAGACCTTCGAGTACACCCCGCGGCGCAGTGCATTACTCACAACGCAGGCCACCATGAAGGAGGCCGAGGATGCCTGAGCTACCCCAGGCCGTGCGCGGCTTCGGAGTCACCTTCACCACCATGTTCAAGAAGGTGGTCACGGAGCAGTACCCGGAGCAGAAGGACAAGTACCCGCCGAAACCACGCTTCCATGGCCGACACCAGCTCAATCGCTGGCCCGACGGACTGGAGAAGTGCGTCGGCTGCGAACTGTGCGCGTGGGCGTGTCCGGCGGATGCGATCTACGTTCAGGGGGCGGACAACACCGACTCCGAGCGTTTCTCACCCGGTGAGAGGTACGGTCGCGTCTACCAGATCAACTACCTGCGCTGTATCTTCTGCGGCTTGTGCATCGAGGCTTGTCCCACCCGGGCGCTGACGATGACGAATGAATTCGAGCTCGCCGACGCCAACCGCGCGGACCTGATCTACGAGAAGCAGGACCTGCTTGCCCCCTTGCTCCCCGGCATGGCGCCGCCACCCCACCCGATGGTTCCGGGCACCACGGAGCAGGACTACTACGCCAACAAGATCACCGGCGCGGTGCCCGAACAGTTCACCGTGGAGAAATCCGAGAGCGAAGGAGAATCTTCGTGACGGAAGCGGTCTCGGACTTCAATCTCGGGGAGACGATCGTCTTCTGGGTATGTGGCGGCCTCGCAGTGCTCGGTGCCCTGGGCATGATCATCTCCCGCAAGGCCGTGCACAGTGCGCTGTTCATCGCGTTGACGATGATCAATCTCGCAATCCTGTACGTCGCGAACGCGGCCCCGTTCCTCGGCATGGTGCAGGTGATCGTCTACACCGGCGCAGTCATGATGCTGTTCCTCTTCGTCCTCATGGTCGTGGGCGTGGATTCCTCCGACTCCCTGGTCGAGACCATCAAGGGCCAGCGTTTCGCCGGCCTACTGCTCGGGATCGGTCTCGGGCTCCTGCTCACGGTGGGCATCGGTTCGGCATTGACCACTTCGGGGGACATCGGACTCACCGCGGCCAATGATGCCGCGGGCGGCAACGTGCAAGGTCTCGCCCAACTGATGTTCGACGACTACGTGGTCGCCTTCCAAGCGACCGCCGCCCTGCTCATCACCGCAGCCGTCGGTGCCATGGTGCTCGCGCACCGGGAGCGTTGGACACCCCGCAAGAGTCAACCGGAGCTCTCGGAAGAGCGGTTCCGCGATGGTGGCCATCCGGGTAATCGGCCGAGTCCGGGCGTGTACGCCCGGCACAACGCCGTCGACACCCCGGCGCTGCTGCCCGATGGCAGCACGAGCCTGGACTCCGTACCCGGTCCCCTGCGGGCGCGCGACGATGTCCGCGACGTGGATCCCGCCGACGTCGACGAGATCCGCGAACTCACGAAGGGGGTTGACTCGTGAACCCCGCGAACTACGTGGTGTTGGCTGCGATTTTGTTCAGCCTCGGCGCCATCGGTGTCCTCGTCCGACGCAACGCGATCATCGTCTTCATGTCGGTCGAGCTCATGCTCAACGCTGCGAACCTCGCGTTCGTCGCATTCGCCCGGATGAACGGCAACCTCGATGGGCAGGTGGTCGCCTTTTTCGTGATGGTGGTGGCTGCAGCCGAGGTTGTCGTGGGCCTCGCCATCATCGTAACGATCTTCCGAACCCGAAAATCCGCATCCGTGGATGAACCGAACCTACTGAAGTACTAGAAGGATGGCTGTGACCGAGCCTGGGATCTTCTCTCTGTTGTGGGTGCTGATCGCGCTCCCACTCGCGGGGGCAGCGATCCTGCTGTTCGGCGGCCGCCGCACTGACAGGTGGGGTCCCTACCTCGGGGTCCTGACGGTATGCACGTCGGCTGTGATCGGCGTCCTCATGCTCCTCGGGCTCATGGCCCTCCCCGCGGAAGAGCGATCGATCACCCAGACGGTGTACTCGTGGATCGCGGTCGGCTCCCTGCAGGTCGACTTCGCGCTCCAACTCGATCAGCTCTCCATGGTGTTCGTCCTGCTCATCACGATCGTCGGCGCGCTGATCCACATCTACTCCTTGGGCTATATGGCGCACGACCCGGATCGTCGGAAGTTCTTCGGGTATCTGAACCTGTTCGTCGCAGCGATGCTGCTGCTGGTCCTCGCCAACAACTACCTTCTGCTCTACGTGGGTTGGGAGGGCGTGGGCCTAGCCAGCTACCTGCTCATCGGCTTCTGGCAGTACAAGCCGTCTGCGGCAGCGGCGGCGAAGAAGGCGTTCATCATCAACCGCGTCGGCGATGTCGGCCTCTCCCTGGCCATCATGCTGATCTTCGTCACCTTCGGCTCCGTCACCTTCGGCGAGGTGTTCGGCCAGGTGGGCGAGGCCAGTGAGGGAACGCTGACTGCGATCGGCCTGCTCCTCCTGCTCGCGGCGGCGGGCAAGTCCGCGCAGTTCCCACTGCAGGCCTGGCTGCTCGACGCCATGGAAGGACCGACACCGGTCTCCGCGCTGATCCATGCGGCGACCATGGTCACCGCGGGCGTATATCTGATCGTGCGGAGCCACGTGATCTTCGACGCCGCCGTGTGGGCCGCCACCGCGGTCGTGGTCGTGGGCCTCATCACCATCTTCATGGGCGCGATCATCGGCTCGGCGAAGGACGACATCAAGAAGTCGCTGGCCGGCTCGACGATGAGTCAGATCGGGTACATGGTCTTTGCTGCCGGTCTCGGTCCAATCGGCTACATCTTCGCGATTTTCCACCTGCTCACCCACGGCGTCTTCAAGGCGGGACTCTTCCTCGGCGCGGGTTCGGTCATGCATGGGATGAACGACGACGTCAATATGCGCCGATATGGCACCTTGAAGGGTCTGATGGTGATCACCTTCGTCACCTTCATGGCGGGGTACCTCGCGATCATCGGTATCCCGCCGTTCGCCGGTTTCTGGTCGAAGGACGAGATCATCCACGCGGCATTCGAGCGCAACGCGCTGATCGGTGTCGCCACCATCCTGGCTGCAGGTATCACCGGGTTCTACATGACACGCATGATCGCGATGACGTTCTTCGGTAAGGCCAGGTGGGAGGAAGGGGTCCATCCGCACGAGTCACCCAAGGTTATGACGATCCCGCTGATCATCCTGGCGATCGGTTCGACGCTCCTCGGCATGGCGCTTCTCTTCTGGGGCAACATCGAGTCCTGGCTCGAGCCGGTCACCGGCTTCGCTTCCGAACCCACGCCATTCCCCACCTGGGTCTACATCGTCGTGACCCTCATCGTGGTGATCATCGGCGCGATCATCGGCTGGGTGATGTACGCCCGACGTCCGGTGCCGATCGAGGCGCCGCGGGGTTCGTGGCTCACCCGCGCGGCGCGCAAGGACCTCTACGGCGACGCCGTCAACGACGCGCTCGTGGTCCGCCCGAGCTTCGCCCTGTCCAAGGCGCTCACCATCTTCGATGCGCGTGGGGTCGATGGTTTCGTAAACGGGCTCGCCGGATCGGTGGGTGCGATCTCCGGCCGGCTCCGTCGGACCCAGACCGGCTTCGCCCGGTCGTACGCCCTGTCCATGGTCGGCGGCGCGCTGCTGGTGGCCCTCGCCCTGGTGTTGGTGCAGTCATGACGTTTCCCTGGTTGACCGTTCTCGGTGTCGTGCCCCTGATGGGCAGCATCGTGGTGGCGCTGCTGCCGAAGTCCCGCGGGACACTGGCCAAGCAGGTGGCGTTGGCCTTCTCCCTGGTGACCCTGGCCGGCACGGTGGCGATGAGCCTGAAGTTCGATGGATCGTCATCGCAGCCATTCCAGTTCGTGGAGAACTATCCGTGGATCCCGTCCTTCGGGATCTCGTATTCGGTGGGTGTCGACGGCATCGGCCTGGTGCTCGTCGCGCTTGCGGCCACCCTCGTGCCGTTCGTGATCCTGGCCGGGTGGAACGACGTCGACGACTCCCGCGGCTCGGTGAAGGGGTACTTCTCCCTGATCCTGGTCCTCGAGACCTTGATGATCGGGGTCTTCTCCGCTACCGACCTCTTCCTTTTCTATGTCTTCTTCGAGGCGATGCTGATCCCGGTCTACTTCATGATCGGGCGGTACGGCGGTCCGCAGCGTTCTTACGCCGCGGTGAAGTTCCTCGTCTACTCCCTGGTGGGTGGCCTGTTCATGCTGGCCGCCCTCGTCGGGCTCTACGTGGTATCCGCGCAGGAGTTTGGCAGTGGCACCTTCAACTACGCGGCCCTGGTCGGTCTGGACATGGACCCGAACGTGCAGAAGATGCTGTTCCTCGGCTTCTTCATCGCCTTCGCGATCAAGGCCCCCCTGTGGCCCTTCCACACCTGGCTGCCCGACGCCGCGGGTGCGTCGAAGGCGGGCACGAGCGTCCTGCTGATCGGCGTCCTCGACAAGGTCGGCACCTTCGGCATGATCCGCTACCTGCTGCCCATCTTCCCGGCCGCTAGCGACTTCTACGCACCCGTGGTGATCGGTCTGGCGCTCATCGGCATCTTCTACGGGGCCTATCTCGCGCTCACGCAGAACGACATGCGGCGACTATTCGCCTACTCTTCCATGTCTCACTTCGGCTTTATCGCACTGGGCATCTTCGTGTTCACCTCGCAAGGCATGACCGGTTCGGTCGTCTACATGGTTGCGCACGGCCTGTCCACCGCCGCCCTGTTCCTCACCGCCGGGTACCTGATGTCGCGGCATACGGGCTCCTCGCTCATCTCCGACTACGGCGGCGTCAACAAGGTCGCTCCGGTGTTGGCCGGGTTCTTCCTGATCGCCGCGCTGTCCTCGCTGGCACTTCCGGGCATGGTCTCTTTCGTCGGTGAGTTCCTCGTGCTGCTGGGCGCATTCGAGGTGAACATCTGGATCGGTGCCGTCGCGACCCTGGGGATCGTGATCACGGCGGCCTACGTCCTGCGCGTCTACCAGCGCACGATGACCGGCCCGGCAAGTCCGGACGTGACCGGGATGAGGGATCTCAACGGACGCGAGATCACCGCGTTGGTCCCGATCGCCGCTCTGATCATCGTCCTCGGCCTGTTCCCGTCCCCCCTGACGAACGTCATCACCCCGGCCGGTGATCTCATGCTGGCGGTCAGTGACCACATGCCGGACATCGACATGGCGCAGGGAGGTGGGAAGTGATGGAGTTCATCTCTCCGGAACTCGACTACGCCGCTCTGGCGCCAATGATCGTCGTCGGAGTCGCCGCGATCATCTCGGTCCTAGTCGAGGCGTTCGCTCCGCGCTCGGTCCGACGATTCCTCCAGTTGGTCCTCGTCTTCACCACGTTGATCGGTGCCCTCGTCCTTGTTGTCCTCAACAGTGGCATGCGCGTGCTGACGGGAGGCCAGTCCATCGCGCTCGATGGTCCCGCATGGATCATGCAGGGCACCATCCTGATCCTGGCCATCCTCGGTGGTCTGCTCATGGCCGAAGGTGGGGTGGATCCCTCGGGGGACGCGTTCGCACCGCGGGCATCCGCGCTTCCCGGATCGGAGGATGAGCGGCAGTTCACCATCCGCGGGTACCTGCAGACAGAGGTGTGGCCGTTCCTGCTCTTCGCCGTGCTGGGGATGATGCTCTTCGTCGCATCGAACGACCTGCTCATGATGTTCATCGCGCTCGAGGTCATGTCCCTTCCCCTGTACCTGCTCGCCGGGATGGCACGCCGCCGTCGACTCCTGTCCCAGGAAGCGGCGCTCAAGTACTTCCTGCTCGGCGCCTTCTCCTCGGCCTTCTTCCTCTTCGGCGCCGCGTTGATCTACGGCTATAGCGGATCCATCGCCTTCGGTCCGATCTCCTTCGCCATCACCACGAAGGCGGGGGAGAACACGCTGCTGCTCATCGGCATCGCGATGTTGCTTGTCGGCCTGTTCTTCAAGATCGGCGCCGTCCCGTTCCACCAGTGGACCCCCGACGTCTACCAGGGTGCTCCCACGCCGGTGACCGGCATGATGGCCGCGACGGTGAAGGTCGCCGCATTTGGTGCCCTGATGCGGCTGCTCTACGTCGCGTTCGGTGGCGTGCGCTGGGATTGGGAGATCCTGCTGTGGATCGTCGCGATCCTGTCGATGCTGGTGGGATCGATCATCGCGATCAGCCAGTCCGACATCAAGCGCATGCTCGCCTACTCCTCAATCGCGCAGGCCGGCTTCATCCTGGTCGGTGTCGTGGCCGCAAGCCCGCAGGGCCTGGCGAGTGTGCTCTTCTACCTGATCGCCTACGGATTCACCACGATCGGTGCCTTCGCGGTCATCTCGCTGGTGCGCAACGCATCAGGGGAGGCTACGTCAATCCGTGACTGGGCAGGGTTGGGCAAGAAGTCCCCGCTCATCGCCGCGATCTTCTCGGTGTTCATGCTCTCGTTGGCAGGAATTCCGTTGACCGGTGGTTTCATCGGGAAATGGGGCGTCTTCGCCGCCGGTGTGGCGGCGGGTGATGCCTGGCTGGTCATCGTGGCGGTCATCGCCAGCGTAATCGCCGCATTCTTCTACGTGCGCGTGATCGTGCTCATGTATTTCGCCGATCCCACCCCGGACACCGCCGCCGTGGTGATCCCCTCCGGTTTCACCACAGTTTCCCTTGCGGCCGGCGCCACCCTCACGATCGCCCTGGGCATCGTGCCCCAGCCGATACTGGACATCATCGCGAATGCCGGGGTCTTCATTCGGTAGTAGCGTGGAGGCATGCCCGCGGCACACCTCCCCGACTTCGTGGTGGACCCGGTCCTCGAGGCGGATCTGACCACCGGTCTTGACCTGGTCGAGAAATCCCTGCGCGACGCGGTGCGCAGTGACTACCCGTTCGTCACAGAAGCCTCCCGTCACCTGGTCGATGCCGGCGGCAAGCGCTTCCGCCCCCTGCTCGTGCTTCTCGCAGCGCAGTTCGGGGACCCCGGAGCCCCCGGTGTCATTCCGGCGGCGGTGGTGGTGGAACTCACCCACCTAGCTACGCTGTATCACGACGACGTCATGGACGAGGCCACACTGCGTCGCGGTGCCGCTTCGGCCAATGCGCGTTGGGATAACACGGTCGCGATCTTGACCGGGGACTTCCTCTTCGCCCGCGCCTCGGACATCCTCGCCGACCTCGGACCGGAGGCGGTGCGGATCCAGGCGCAGACCTTCGAACGCCTGTGCACCGGGCAAATCCGGGAAACCGTCGGGCCGGAGGGCGACTTCGCCGCCGTCGACCACCACCTGCGCGTCCTCGCCGACAAGACCGGATCGCTCATCGCGACCTCCGGTCGGTTCGGCGCGATGATGGCGGGTGCCGACCCGGAGACCGTGCGGACCATGACATCCTTCGGCGAAGCCATCGGCGTCGCATTCCAATTGGCCGACGACATCGTCGACATCACGTCCGATGCGAATGAGTCCGGCAAGACACCCGGAACGGACCTGCGGGAAGGTGTCCCCACCCTGTCGATGCTCTACGCGCTCGACGGCACGGACGCGTCAAGTGCACGGCTCCGTGAACTCCTCGGCAGGCCCCTCCCGGAGGAACCCGAGCATGCCGAGGCCCTCGCCCTACTCCGTGCTCATCCGGCTCTCGAATCCGCCCGCGATGAGGCGCGACGCTGGTCGGCACTCGCCCGCAACGAACTCGACGCCCTGCCTGACATCCCGGCGCGCAAGGCGCTCGAGGGTCTCTGCGACTACGTCGTCAACCGCACGGGCTAATCCGGCTCGATCACCGGGACGCGCGACCGACGCCATGCGTCGGCGGTGAAGATCACGAGGGCGATCCAGACGAGTCCGAATCCCACCCACCGGAGGGCGGGCATACTTTCGCCGAACACGGTGATGCCGAGCAGGAAGATCACGGTGGGAGTCACGTACTGGATGATGCCCAGGGTCGAGAGAGGGATCCGAATCGCCGCCGCCCCGAAGGCGAGCAGTGGGATTGCCGTGATGGGTCCGAGCAGGACCAGGAGCACGGAGATTCCGAGGCCATCCTGAATGAACGCTGCCTCGCCGTGTGCTTCAAGGAACCACAGGTAGGCGACGGCGATCGGGGTGATGACCGCCGTTTCGATCGCCAGCGATGGCAGGGCGTCCACGTTGGCGCGCTTCTTGATCAGGCCGTACAACCCGAAACTGAAGGCCAGGGTCAGCGAGATCCAGGGCACCCCGCCGTAGCTGATGGTGAGGACGAGCACGGCCAGGGCTGCGATGCCGATGGCCACCCACTGGGTTCTTCCCAGTCGCTCGGACAGCAGGATCACGCCGAGGGCGACGGACACCAGGGGGTTGATGAAGTAGCCGAGCGCTCCCTGGACGACCTCGTTGATGTCGATGGCGTAGACGTAGACCAGCCAGTTGATGGACAGGAACATGATCGCGGCGGCCAGGAGTCCGATCGTGCGCGGCGTCAGGGCGCGATGCAGGGCCGCCCACTGGCGGAAGATCGCGATCAGGATCAGTACGAAGACCAGGGACCAGATCGCCCGGTGGGCAACGATCTCAAGTGGGCTGATCGATGACAGCAATGCGATGTAGAGGGGGAACATCCCCCAGAAGACGTACGCCCCGATGGCGAAGAACAGCCCCGAGGTCTCGCGACTCCTGGGTGCTGTGGCCGCGCGACCGTCGTTGCTCAGCTGATGGTCCAGGTATCCGACCCGCGTAGCAATTGGCCGAGGTCACCGGTTCCGCTGGCCTGGGCTGCCTCCACCTGCTCGCGGACGAGTCGGTCGTACGAGGGCTTGGCGACATCGCGGAAGACCCCGATCGGGGTGTTGGACAGGGTGTGGGAATCGGAGAGGCGCGAGAGGCCGAATGCCAGGCCCGGATCCTCGGCATGTGCGTCGTGGATCAGGATCTCCGCGGGATCGACATCCGCGACGAGAGCGACGTGGAGGTGGCCGTCGGGTGCGCGGACCACGCACTTCTCCTTCGCGGCCCCGAAGACGATCGGCTCGCCGTGCACGAGGCGCATGAGGTTCTCCTCGCGCACGTCGTTGTCCTTCAGGGGTTCCCATGCGTTGTCGTTGAAGATGTTGCAGTTCTGGTAGATCTCCACCAGGGCCGTGCCCTCGTGCGCAGCCGCAGCCGCGAGCACGCTGGACAGGTGCTGGCGGTCGGAGTCGATGGTGCGGGCGACGAAGGTTGCCTCAGCCCCGAGTGCCACGGACACCGGATTGAACGAGTAGTCGAGCGACCCCTCAGGTGTGGACTTGGTGATCTTGCCCTGCTCGGACGTCGGGGAGTACTGGCCCTTCGTGAGGCCGTAGATTCGATTGTTGAACAGCAGGATCTTCAGATTCACGTTGCGCCGCAGGGCGTGGATCAGATGGTTTCCGCCGATGCTGAGGGCGTCACCATCGCCGGTGATCACCCAGACGGACAGATCCGGACGGGTGACCGCGAGGCCCGTGGCGATGGCCGGGGCCCGACCGTGGATCGAATGCACGCCGTAGGTGTTCATGTAATACGGGAAGCGTGACGAGCACCCGATGCCGGAGACGAACACGATGTTCTCCCGACGCAGACCGAGTTCGGGCATGAAGGACTGGACGGTGGCGAGGATCGCGTAGTCACCGCAGCCGGGGCACCAGCGCACCTCCTGGTCGGTCTTGAAGTCCTTGGCTTTGAGTTCGATATCGGACTTGGGGACGAGGGAGAGGGCCTCGGTCATGCCTGCTCCTTCGCATCGAGGGAGTTGTACACGTCGGTGATCACGCCGACGAGTTCGACGGACTTGAACGGCAGCCCGCGCACCTGGTCGTAGTTGATGGTGTCAACGAGGTACTTCGCGCGGATCAGGAGAGCGAGTTGTCCGAGGTTCATCTCCGGGATGATCACCCGGTCGTAGGAGTGCAGGACCTCGCCCAGATTCTTGGGGAACGGGTTGATGTGGCACAGGTGCGCCTGGGCGACCTTGACCCCGGAGCGTCGGGCGATCTGGCAGGCCGCACCGATTGGGCCGTAGGTGGAGCCCCACCCGAGGATCAGGACGCGCGCATCACCATCGGGGTCGTCCACGGTGAGCGGCGGGATGCCCTCGGCGACCGCATCCACCTTCGCCTGACGCAACCGCACCATTCGGTCGTGGTTCTCCGGGTCGTAGGAGATGTTGCCGGTGCCGTCCGCCTTCTCCAAGCCGCCGATGCGGTGCTCGAGACCCGCGGTTCCTGGGATCGCCCATGGTCGGGCGAGGGTCTGCGGATCGCGTAGGTAGGGCCAGAACTCCTGCGCGCCGTCAGCGCCGACGTGGTTGGGCGCGGTGGCGAATCCGGGATCGATGGTGGGAAGTTCGCTCGGATCGGGCACCCGCCACGGTTCGGAGCCGTTGGCGAGGTATCCGTCGGAGAGCAGGAACACCGGGGTGCGGTAGGTGACGGCGATACGTGCGGCCTCGAGTGCAGCGTCAAAGCAGTCCGAAGGGCTCTGCGGGGCGATGATCGGGACAGGTGATTCGCCGTTGCGACCGAACATCGCCTGGAGGAGGTCCGACTGCTCAGTTTTGGTCGGCAGGCCGGTGGAGGGTCCACCGCGCTGGACATCAATCACGATAAGCGGGAGCTCCAGAGACACCGCGAGGCCGATCGCCTCGGACTTCAGGGCGATGCCCGGGCCGGACGTGGTGGTGACCCCGAGTGCACCACCGTAGGAAGCGCCAATCGCGGATGTGGCACCCGCGATCTCATCTTCAGCTTGGAAGGTGACCACGCCGAAGCGCTTGTGCTTGCTCAACTCATGCAGGATGTCCGATGCCGGTGTGATCGGGTACGAGCCGAGGAACACGGACAGTCCACTCTGCTGGCCGGCCGCGACGAGTCCGTACGCGAGAGCCAGATTCCCGGTGATGTTGCGGTAGACGCCCTCCTTCATCGTCGCGGGTTTGACCTCGTATTGGACGGAGAAGTCTTCGGTGGTCTCGCCGAAGGACCATCCCGCTTCGAAAGCCGCGAGGTTCGCACGCATGATCTCCGGCTTCGAGGCGAACTTCTTCTCCAGGAACGTTCGTGTGCCCTCGGTGGGGCGGTGGTAGAGCCAGCTGAGCAGGCCGAGCGCGAACATGTTCTTCGCGCGCTCCGCATCCTTCTTCGTGATGTCGAATTCG
>VGCC01000027.1 GCA_016870195.1 Actinomycetota bacterium | reverse complement strand
CCCTCCGCCCGGTGGGTGTGGGTGGTTTAGCTGGTCCAGAAGAAGCGGGTGTTCACCGTGCTGGTGTAGCGGGCGTCGGTCGATGGGACCGTGGGCACCCCGCCCACTGCCGGGAAGGTGAGGAGGTAGTCGTAGAGAGCTTGCTCGTACGACACACCGAAGTTGACCTTGCCCGTTGCACTTTCCAGAGTCGGATAGTTATCTCCGCCTCCTGCCGTGAATGAATTGGTCACCACGTCGACAACGGGTGCAGTCGCCACGGGCGCCCCGTTCTGAACGAGCGGTGTTCCGTCCTCGAGGAGGATGGTCCGCACGCGGGTCCGGGGGGTGGTGACAGTCCCGGCCGTCGCATTCCCAGTCGGGTTGCTCACGACCTGCGCGGTGCCGCTCCGGGAGCAGGTGACGCGTAGCCCGGAGACCTGCAGGAACTGGCCGCCGCCGGACGTTCCCACGGCGCATGACCGCTCGAAGATTTCCTTGAGTTGAGTTGCCGTCATGTCCTGCACAACCGTCAGGCGATTATCGAAGGGCAGGAGGCTGAACGTCATCGCCCGGGAGATCGGGCCGGCAGCTCCCGTATCCGGAAGAGAGTTGATGCGGATGTCGCCGCCGTTCGTCACCGCGACGACCCGATTCGTCGCACTGTTCGGTTGCAGACCTGCGCCTGCGGCCCGTTGGCCGTACGCGTTCATGAAGGCATCGGCCACCAGATTGCCACCGTTGGTCTCTTGGGTCCGCACACCAGGAGTCGTCGCACTACCACGTTGGGTGTTGAACACGACCTGAGAGGCCGCGAACGGCTGCTTCTGGGCGGCCAAGCACCCGGTCTCCAGAGGAGACTGCACCTTCGCGATGACCTCCGCGTTGGGGGTCACCGCATCCGCCACTCCGAGTGCTGTAGAGGCGTCATTCTGAATGACGACGCGGCGGGGGAACGAGGTCTTCTTGTTGTAGGACTCGACACGACCATTCGCATCGAAGGTCACGTCAATACGACCCACGTACTGGTAGTTGCCGGCCGTGGTCACCATGGGAACGTCGACCCCGTTCCGGCTGCGCACAATCGTGGGGTAGCTGCCGACGGGATTCGGGGATCCCGGCAGGAGCTGAACGCCATTGGGAATCTCGGGCCTGGCGAGGAGGTCGTCCCCGCCACCGGCCACCGCAACGTCAACACCACGAAGGCGCTGGATGAGCTGCTGATCGATCAGGAAGCTCTGCAAGTGGCTGACCAGAATGATGCGCTTGACACCCTGTGACTCGAGAGCGTTGATCTGCTTCTGCAAGGTTGCTGCCGCAGCGTCAATGTCCGGGGTCGTCACCTGGACCGGCAGCGGCGAGGAGATGGTCTGCAGGTTCGGGGTGATGGCCGAGACCACACCGAAACGCTCCTGCGTCCGGGGATCGGCATAGATGGCACTGGAACCGATCACCTTCTGATCGGCCACGCTTGCGGTGTCCACTACCCCACCCTTGACCGTGAGCGGGCTGAGGGTCGGGGACCCGCTGAAGTTCAGGTTTCCGGAGATGAAGGGCTGATCGACCTTGTTGTCCGTGGACCTGTAGGCCTTGATGTAGCGGGCCAGAAAGTCGGGGCCATAATCGAATTCGTGGTTGCCCAGTGCGTGTACGTCGTAGCCAATGAGCTGCTGGGCAACCGCGTCCCACACGGGTGCAGTCGAGTTGGCCTTGGACGGCTCCGAACAGATGAGGATGTTCGAGGCGAGGAAGGAATCCCCTGCGTAGGTGCTCAGGACGCTGTTGCCGGGAATCCCCTGGGCTCGCTTGCGCTCGCGATCCATGACGGTCTTGAATGCGGCTGCGCTTCCCGACGAGAGCGTTGCCCCCGCGACGGTGCTCGTCTGAGGCAGGAGCGCCGACTCGCCGTCGTTGTTGTGCAGGATGGTCAACGTCACCTTCCCGTCCTCGGCGATGGCCGGGGCGGACACAAGTGATCCGACGAGGGCCGTGGCGGCAAGAGCGACCACTGTCATAGAACCGGCGCGCATGGAATTCCCTTCACACGGTGTGGAAGACATAGTCAACTGGGAGCCGGTGAACGGGGAATCCTCACCATTCGTACGTCACGTGAACACTGCGCTGCCGGCGGGTAGCGGAATCCCCCAGGTGAAGACCTACTCGTTCACCGCCCGGCGGACGGCGGGGATCTCCGCCGTCGCATCCGCATCCCTCGGCGGAATGACGCCGTACCGCTCATCGGTGAGGTCATCGACGGTGATGCGCGGACGGCGCATGCGGCGGGCAGCGGACACCATCGCCTCGCCGCTCCAGTCACCGCCCGATACCCGATCGATCTCGCGCGGAACCTGGGAGGCTCGCGGTGCGGAGACGTAGGTGGGGAGGGTGGTCGGCACGGCCTGCCAGGATCCGTCCTCTTCTTCCCACGGATCCCACTGCGCGAATTCCTCGAGTTCGTCCTGCAAGGTCATTCCACGCGGACGCGCTGCAGGCGGTGCGGCAGCGACGGGCTCGGGAGCCGGGCGCCTGCGGCCTGGTGCGGCAGTCTCGCGGCGCTGCGCGGACGTCACGACCATGGCCACGACGTAGCCGATGAGGGGGAGGGCGGCGATGACGACCACCCCCATCGACATCGATCCGAGCATCGTCAGGCCGAGCGCGACGAGAAAGACGCTGCTGAGGGTGGCGAGGATGGTCACCCTGCGACGGGATGCATCACCTGCGACGGTGACGGACGATGCCGTCGGGGAGGAGCCGCGGGTCTCCCGACCCAGGGTGCGCATCGCAGAGGAGAACCGGAGGGTGGAGCGCACCTCGCTGATCTGATCATGGCGACGCAACCACATGGGGATGAGGACGGCAGCCCAGAGGGCGATGATCACCACATAGATCAAGCCCGTCACGAGAACACACGGTATGGGCGAATGTCACCTGTTTTTCGGACGTTGTCCCCTTTGTCACTTCGGCGTGTCGTGCGCAGTCACATGCGCCAGAACTCCCCCCGGAAGGTCTCCCGCGAACAGGACGTAGGTGACGTGGTCCCGCCAGTCGCCGTTGATGTGCAGGTACCCGGCCCGCTCGCCCTCGAATCGGTACCCGCACCGACGCGCGAGCGCCAGAGAGGCCTCGTTCTCGGGTCGAATATTGAGTTCGAGTCGGTGGAGCCCGAGCTCGTTCCGGCAATAGTCCGAGGCGAGGGCGACGGCGGTGGTCATCACCCCGCGGCCGGACTCGCGTTCGTCGATCCAATATCCGAGGTATGCCGAGCGCAGCGATCCGTAGGCGATGCCACCGACCGTGACCTGACCGGCCAGGCGATCGAGCACCGTGACGACCCAGGGAAGCGCCCGGCCCGCCCGGGCCTCGTGTCGCATCCTCCGCAGCATTTGCCCGAACGTGGGCAGGCGCTCCCCTTCCGCCTTCGCCTCCGCGGGCAGGGTCGCCTCCCATTCCCGAAGCCACGCTGCGTTACGGATGCGGACCTCGCGCCAGGCCGCGGAGTCCGACCACTTCATCGGGCGCAGCGCCACGTCCCCGTGGCGAAGGGTGACCGGCCAGTGGTTCACGGGGTGAGGGTCGGGACGAATTCGCGCAGCCAGGTGCGCAGTTCGGGGCCGAGGTCATCGCGCTCCACGGCCAGGCGGATCACCGCCTGCAGATAGCTGAGTCGGTCCCCGGTGTCGTAGCGGCGACCACGGAAGACCACGCCGCGCACACCACCACCCGCGGACGGCGGCGTGGTCGCCAGGACACGGAGCGCGTCGGTCAATTGAATCTCACCACCGCGACCCGGACGTGTCTCGCGCAGAATCCCGAAGACGGCCGGGTCGAGCACGTAGCGCCCGATGATCGCAAACGTGCTCGGGGCGTCCGCGGCATCGGGCTTCTCGACGAGGTCCGTCACATCGAGAACATCGGCCTGGGTCGTGGCGGACACCGCGGCGCACCCGTAGAGCGAGATCGCCGCGCGGGGAACCTCCATCAGGCAGATGACCGAGCCGCCATGCTCGTCCCGCACCTGCACCATGCGCTCAAGAATCGGGTCGCGGGGATCGATGAGGTCATCACCCAGCAGGACCGCGAAGGGTTCCGGGCCAACATGGTTCTCCGCCATCAGCACCGCATGACCGAGCCCGAGCGGGTCACCCTGCCGGACGTAGTGGATGCGCGCGAGGTCGGCGGACTCACTGGCCAGCGCCAACCGCTCCTCATCGCCTTTGCTCCGCAATACGGTCTCGAGTTCCAGATTGCGGTCGAAGTGGTCCTCGAGTGCGCGCTTGTTGCGACCGGTGATGAACAGGACGTCATCGATACCAGCCGAGACGGCCTCCTCGACCACGTACTGGATGGCCGGCTTGTCGACGACCGGGAGCATCTCCTTCGGAGTCGCCTTGGTTGCGGGGAGGAATCGCGTGCCCAGGCCGGCTGCGGGCACGACCGCCTTGCGCACAGCGCTCATGACGTCCGACCCTACGCCACGCGCGCGGGACCGAAATCGGGCACGCTGGGGGGATGGAGACCGCGAAGGCTGACCTACGCGCACGTGTCCGAGGCGCCCGACGCGCGCACGGTCGAGCCCCCGCGGACGCCGCCGCGATGGCTGAGCACGTCATGGATATAGAGGTGATCGAGGCTGCGTGCAGAGACCATGCAGTGGTGGCCTGCTACGCCTCCCGGCCCGAGGAGCCGGACACCACCCTCCTCCGCCAGGCCCTCCACACTGCGGGAGCTCGGGTGGTGGTGCCGGTGGTCGACGGGACGCGACTCACCTGGCGGATCGATGACCCCATGGCCGAGTGGACGGTGAACGAGTTCGGGATCCCCGAGCCGGAGACGGACCCGGTCGACATCGCGCCCGCCGTCTACATCGTTCCCGCACTGGCCATCGATGCGAACGGCAACCGACTCGGACAGGGTGGCGGTTTCTACGACCGCGCACTCGCGAACGTGGAAGGTCCGCTGGTGATCGCACTCGTCTTCGAAGACGAGATGGTGGATGTGCTCCCGGTCGAGCCCCACGATCGTCCGGTCGATGTCGCGGTCACGGAGTCGCGCGTTCGTTGGTTCAGCATGCCCGACTGACGGCGGGTCACGTGGAAGCGATGAGTGTGTAGGTGAGGGCCGCGACTGCGATGCAGAGCGTCGGCATTCCAAGGATGGTGACCCAGGCCGCGCGTCGATCGCTCGACCAAAGGCGATGCACAGCGGCACCGAAACCCGAGTAGGTGGTGAGGGCACCGCAGATCCCCACGAGTAGGAAGAGGCGGAGCGCTCCGGTGGTGCCACCGAGCACGGCGCCTGCGATCGCGGAACCGATGACGTTGACCAGGAAGAGCCCAGCCGGAAGTGCACCGTGGTAGCGCGAGGCAACCCATCGTTCCACGATGGAGCGCAGAGCGGCACCGATCGCGCCGCCCACCGCGATCACGAGGATCGCACTGGCGGTCATCGACGGCCCGCCAAGATCTCACCGAGTGGAACCGCGAGCAGACCCACCACGAGCGTCGCTCCGAGATACACCGCTGCGGTCGCGGGTTCGGTGTCGAGGAGCACGACCGTGTCGAGGGCGAGCGCGGAGAAGGTCGTGAAGCCGCCGAGGACACCCGTCACCGCGAAGGGCATCCAGGCATCCGCGCGCGGTGATCCGCGCAGCACGACGAGCAGATAGCCGATCGCAAGACAACCGACGATGTTGACCGCGAGGGTGCCCCACCACGGATGCTCGCCGAACCCCGAGACAACGGCAGCGCGAGCCAGCGCACCGAGGGCACCTCCGAGGGCGACCAGCGCGAGGGTCGGCATGGCGTGCACCCTAGTGTCCAAGAGTTAGCACTCGCTCCCATCGAGTGCTAAACTGCTGGCTCCCGAGTTTGGAGAATCGACGTGCCCACGTACGAATATCGGTGCGCAGCCTGCGGGGCCGACCACGCCATCGTGCAGAAGATGACCGATCCGACCCTGACCACCTGCCCGGACTGCGGGGCAGAGGAACTGCGCAAGCAGTTCTCCGGGGTTGGCGTGATGTTCAAGGGCTCGGGCTTCTACCGCACCGACTCCCGCGACTCCGGGACGAAGAAGTCGGGTGAGTCGAAGGACTCCTCGCCGGCGAAATCCGATGCAACGTCGAGTTCTACGACGTCCTCCACCCCGTCGTCGACACCATCGTCAAGTTCGTCCTCGAGCACCAGCAGTTCGGCACCCGCCGCATCCTGACCTGTGGATAGCCGTTCGACGGAGCGGCGGCGGGAACGTAGCGTCCCGATGTGGGACTCACGTCGATACGCAGCCTGCTTCGCCGACGACGCCGGGTCGTTGCGGCGGTCGCCACCGCGCTCGCTGTCGTCTTCGCATTGCTCTCGCTGCGACCCCAGCCCCCGACACCTCCGGCACCTATCCCCGTCCTGGAATCCGGCGAGGTAGCGGTTCCGATCGTGATCGACTCCCCGGCTATCGCCGCGACACTGGTTCCCGGTGACGTGATCGACGTGTTCTCCGTGGGAAGTGACGGCTACTCGCCGCTTGTTGCCGCCGACGCACGTGTGATCGAGCGACCCGGGCTGGATGGGCCCGACGCAGTGGTGCTCATCGCCGTGCGGGAATCGGCAGGCCGCGCGTTGGCGACCGCATCCGGTCGCCTCGGCATCGTGATCCGGCAGCGCGGTCAGGGTGCGTGATGCGGGGGAACGTTCGCGAGAAGTTCCTCCTCGCGGATCGAGGGCTCATCCCACTCCTCGCGCGTGGTGTCCGACAGCGGATCCTCGTCCATCGCCCCAGGGTACGACGGCCGTGGCGTAGCGTCGGCACATGCGTCGCGTGATCCTGTTCGGGGCCGGTGGCTATACCGGCCGGCTCACCGCCGAAGCGATGGTGCGCGCCGGCCTGGCCCCCGTGCTGGCCGGCCGCTCCGGTTCGGCCATGCAGCAACTCGTGGGCGACCTCGCCCCCCTCGCCCCCCTGGATGCAGCCCCGACCTGGGCGGTCGCCGATGCCGCCGACCCGGCCTCGCTCCGAGCACTCGTCACATCGCCCGACGACGTGCTCGTCACGACGGTGGGGCCCTTCTCCCTGATGGGGCAGCCGGCGATCGGGGCCACAATCGCAGCGGGAGCCACCTACATCGACTCCACGGGTGAGGGACCCTTCATCCACGACGTCTTCACCCGCTACCACGAACAAGCTCTGGCCACCGGTGCGCGGCTGCTGACCGCCTTCGGATATGACTACGTTCCCGGCAACCTCGCAGCGGAACTGCTGCTCGCGGATCTGCCCACCACCACCCAGCGAGTCGAGATGGGTTACTTCGTCACCGGCAAGTTCGGGATGAGTTCCGGAACGAAGGCGAGCGTCGCAGCGATGATGACCGCGGATCGCTACGAGTTCCACGGCGGAGAGCTGCGGGCTACGAAGTCGACCCCCAGCGTCGCCGAGTTCACCTGGGCCGATGGAACGCAGCGCCAGGCCCTCGCGATCACGGGCACCGAACAGTTCACGCTGCCACCACGCCACCCGCACCTGATCGACGTCGACGTCTATCTCGGCTGGGTCGGATCGAGCACCAAGGCCGTCGCGGCAGGAGGTGCGGTCGCCGGAGCGATCGCGCGCACCCCGGTCGTCGGGGAGAAAATCGAGTCGGAACTGCAGAAGCGCCTGGCGGCGAAGACCGGTGAGGGACCCGATGCCGAGGCTCGGGCGGGCAGTACGTCGGTGGCTCTCGCACGCGCCTTCGATGGTGTCGGTACTCAGGTCGGTCAGGTCGAGGTGCACGGACCGAATGGATACGACCTCACGGCGGAACTCCTTGCGTGGGCCGCAGCGATGGCTGCCACCGGCCGGATCGAGGGAACCGGCGCGCTCGGACCTGCCCAGGCATTCGGTCTGGATGCGCTCATCGAAGGCTGCGCGCTTATGGGGTTGCGTCGGGTATGACGCTGTCACCCGAGGCTTGGGGACGGTTGCGGGGCGCGCACATTGAACGCGCGGAGCAGTGGACGCGTCCGCATCTGGAGCGCCGGGCGAGCGGAACGAAGCACCCCGTGATGGATTTCCTCTTCGAGTACTACCCCTACTCCGCCGGTCGTCTTGCCACCTGGCATCCCGGTGCAGGTGCGGCACTGACCGGTGAGGTTCCCCCGGAGTTCCGTCGATCGCCCTATGTGCGCACCGATGACTGGTGGACGGTCGACACCGCACAGATCGATGCGACTCGACTCGCGCTCGTGCTACGCATCCTCAGCGGCACCGCGAACCGACCGGCGCAACTGAACTGCTTCGGGCTCCACGAATGGGCGATGGTCTACAGATCCACGGACACGCGTCACTCGATTCCCCTTCGGCTTTCGGAGGATGCGCTTGCCGAAACAGTGGAGGACATCGGTTTGCGCTGCACCCATATCGACGCCTACCGCTTCTTCACACCGCAGGCGTCACCACTCAACGCGCACGTGCCGACGCGGCAAAGTCAGCCGGATATGGAACAGCCCGGATGCCTGCACGCCACGATGGATCTCTACAAGTACGCGATGTGGTTCCAGCCCTTCCTGCCCGGGGACCTCGTCCTCGACTGCTTCGCGCTCGCCGTGGACACCCGGGTTTTAGACATGGAGGCATCTCCCTATGACCTCGCAGATCTGGGCTTCGCGCCCGTGCACATCGAGACACCGGAGGGACGGCGCGACTACGCATCCCGCCAGCGCGACCTGGCGGATCGCGGAGCCGCGCTCCGCGTGCAACTCGCTGCCCGACTCACTTCATTCCGCACACTCACGCACGTCTAGCGTGCAACGGACTTCCAGCGCTCCAATCTCGGAATCTGCTTCTTCGCCAACCACCGGAACGCCGCATTACTGCCTTTCTCACGCAGCGCATCGTCCACGATCTGTTGCATCTGCTCCAGGGTGCAGTTCGGATCTATGAAGGCACCGTTGCGATAGCACAGGGTGCACCAGGTATCGCTCACACTGCCGTCGGTCTCCGTCCCACGACAGTCACCGGCCGCCACGGTCTGGAGCGGCATCCCGCAGCTCTGGCACTGACGCATCCGGATTCCCTTCTCCACGGTTGATCCTTGGATTCTCGGGTCGACTCCCCGCCGGAGTCCACCGGCCACCGGGCAGTGCCCAGCCCAGGAGGCATACTGTTCGAATGTCCGTACATTTGCCCGCCGTGGGCGCCGTGCTCCCCAACCGGACCAGCCCGGTTCCCCTGTGGGCCCAAGTCTGTGCTGATCTGCGTCGACGGATGGCCCTTGGTGAGTTCGTCGCCGGGGTGCCGGGCGAGCACGCGCTGGTCGACCAATATGAGGTGAGCCGCCACACCGTCCGCGAGGCGCTCCGGGTCCTTCGGGGTGAGGGGCTGATTCGAAGCGAGCGCGGCCGGGCGAGCACGGTCGAACCCTCTCCCTTCTCCCAGAATCTCGGCTCCCTCTACTCCCTGTTCCGCACTCTGGAAGAGCACGGCATTTTCCAGGTCAACACGGTGCGCCGCCAATCACTGACGAGGAACAGCACGATCGCCGAGCGCCTCGGGGTCGACGGAGACGCCGATCTTGTAGTTGTCGAGCGGTTGAGGTTCGCGGATGACTCCCCACTGGCGCTGGACACTTCGTGGTTGCTCGCGGATTGCGCACGACCGCTTCTCGATGTCGACTTCACGCACCATGGGCTTTACGACTCCCTCAGCCGAATATGCGGGGTGCACATGGACTCCGGACGGGAGCGGATCGAAGCGGTGAGAGCTCCGGAGCACGTCGCGGCACTCCTCGAGGTGGGCCGGGACACGCCCATGTTCCTCATGGAACGCGTCGCCTCGAGCGAGGGCTCCCCCCTCGAATGCCGGGAAACTTTCATTCGCGGTGACCGGTTCCGATTGGACATCGACTGGTCGGACTCCCGCTACAGCGTTGCCGGGGTCGCTCACCCGACCAGGATCGAGTCTCAATGATCGCTCCCGTCATCGCGTTTGCATCGCTCCTCGCCATCGGAATCGGGTTCGCCGTCGGGTTACTCGGCAGCGGCGGTTCAATTCTCACGACACCGCTACTCGTCTACGTCGTCGGATTCGATGCTAAGAGCGCGATCACGGCCAGCCTGCTGGTCGTCGCGGTGACATCCGCGTTCGGACTGATCAGCCACGCACGGGCAGGGCGAGTGATCTGGCGAACAGGTCTGCTATTCGGCGGTGCGGGCATGGTGGGGGCATTCGCGGGAGGACAGATAGGTCAACACCTTCCGGGCGCGCTGCTCCTCGCCGCCTTCTCCGTGATGATGGCTCTCACTGCGGTCGCGATGATCCGCGGCAGACGGCGCATCGCAGCCGATGGTCCTCACGCAGGTTTGCCGATTGCGCGGATCCTCCTTGATGGACTCGTCGTCGGGTTCGTGACGGGACTCGTCGGAGCAGGGGGCGGCTTCCTGGTCGTCCCCGCCCTCGCGCTGCTCGGAGGGCTCGCCATGCCCAACGCCGTCGCCACCTCACTGCTCGTGGTGTCGATGAAGTCGGTGGCCGGCTTCCTAGGGTACGTACTCGAGTTCGGAGACGGAAGCCTCGTCCGCATCAGTCCGATGACGGATATCGATTGGCTAGCAACTGTGACCATCACGGTTGGTGCGGCATGCGGTGCTGTTCTCGGAAGCAGGCTCATCGGCAGGGTGCATCCTAATCGGCTGCGCATCGTCTTCGGTTGGTTCGTCCTGGTGATGGCCGTGTTCATCCTGAGCCAGCAGATTGGCAGCACGGTGATCGATTTCGCCTCCGGCAGTGTGCTCAATCTCGTCGAGGTTCTCGGTGCGGTGGTTGCGATCGTCGTATTCTTCACGTGGATTATCCGACGGCCCGTGCAAGAGCAGATCGCCGACTACGACGAACCTGAGATCGCGTTCGAGTCTCCTACCAGCGGGGAACGGCCTTCCCAGGATTGAGGATCCCGCGGGGATCCCAGGCCTCCTTGATCCGGGCGTGCAGGTCGATGGCGACGTCGTCGAGTTCCTCTTCCAAGGCCCGTCGCTTGAGTAAGCCCACACCGTGTTCACCGGTGCATGTCCCACCGAGTTCCACCGCGAGGTCGAGCATGGCGTTGAAGGCTTCGAATGCACGTGCGGCTGCGGTTTCATCGCCACGTGGCGTCACGATCGTGGGATGCAGGTTGCCGTCGCCGGCGTGGCCGAACGTGTAGATGTCGACATCGAAGTTCGCAGCGATGTCTTGGATGCGCACCATCGCCTCGGCGAGCCGGTCGCGAGGCACCGCGATGTCGTCGAGGAGCCAGTCGCCCATGGTCTCCAGTGCGGGGATGACCATGCGTCGTGCTCCCACGAGCATCTCGGCCTGCTCGGGATCCTCGGAGCGGTAGGCCTCTACTGCGTCACATTCTTCGAAGATGCGCAGGATCGCATCGGCTTCCACAACCCCGGCCGCGTCGGGGGCGTCGGACTGGGCGATCACGAGCGCGCCGGCGCTCGCGTCGAGACCCATCGCCCGGTAGGACTCCACAGCGGCGATGGACGCGGAATCCATGATCTCGAGCATGCTCGGGGTGAGGCTCTGCATGATCTGACTGACCGCACGGCCTGCGGCTCCGATATCCGAGAACACCGCGACCGCCGTGGTCGGCGGGGGTGGGATGGGCCGCAGGCGTAGGCGCGCCATGGTGACGATTCCGAGGGTGCCCTCGCTTCCGACGACCATGCCGGCGAGGTCGTAGCCGGCAACACCCTTGATCGTCCGGCGCCCCAACCGGGTCACGCGGCCGTCCGCCATCACAACCTCGAGCCCGAGCACGGCGTCGCGTGTGACCCCGTACTTCACGCAGCAGAGTCCGCCGGCATTCGTGTTGACGTTGCCACCGATCGAGCAGAAGTCCTTCGACGCGGGATCCGGTGCGTACCACAGACCCTTGCGTCCCACGTGGTCGCGGAGTTCGGTGTTGTAGATGCCGGGTTGGGTCTCGACGTAGCCGTTGCCGAGGTCGACGCTGAGGACGTCGCGCATCTTCTCAACGCAGACGATCAGGGAACCGTCGATGGCGTTCGAGCCACCCGAGAGCCCGGAGCCCGCGCCACGGGGGACCACCGGGACTCGGTGTTCGTACGCAGCACGCATGACGGCCGAAACCTGCTCGGTGGAGCGCGGGAAGACGACCGCGAACGGCTCCCCCGCCTCGGAGCCCGTGCTGCGGTCACGCTGGTATGTGGGCAGTCGATCGGGGTCGGTGACGATGTCGATGTCGGCGAGCACCGCGCCGCACGCGGCGAGCACCGCGTCTTCCGGAGTCACGGCCCCACGGTAGCCGAGCCGAGGATCCCGCAGGTCTGCGACGATGCACTCGTGGCAGAGATCCCGGTCATCGACGTATCCCACATGGGTGCGTCAACCGCAGCCGATGCGGCCATCGAGCGCCAACTCCTGGATGCGTATGGCGCCTGGGGATTCGGATATGTGAACGGGCACCCGATCTCGCACGACCTCATCGACCGCATGTTCGCGGCCTCCCGCACCTTTCATTCCCTGCCGCTCGCCGAGAAGCTCGCGATCGAACTCGATGCCAATCACCGGGGCTTCATCCCCATGCGCGTGTCCACCGACGTCACCTCATCAGTGGAGGCCGCGACGAAACCCAATGTCAGCGAGTCGTTCATGATGATGCGCGAGTCCGCCGCGGACTCACCCGAGGTATTGCGCGGTGACTACCTCGCCGGGCCAAACCAGTGGCCATCGAACCTTCCCAATTTCCGCGAGACCCTCGAGGAGTACAACACCGCGATGACGGCCTTCGCGCACTCGATGATCGAGCGTTTTGCATCCGCGTTGAGTGCGCGCGGGGTGCTCGAGCCGGCCTTCGATCCGCCCACCACCTGGCTGCGACTCCTGCACTATCCCCCGCAGGATCCGCAGTCGCCTGCGGACGAGTACGGGTCGGCCCCGCATACGGACTTCGGGGCGATCACTCTCCTGGCCCAGGACGACGTGGGTGGGCTGAGTGTCCGCACGCCCGATGGGGACTGGGCGGATGTCCCGCCGATTCCCTATACATATGTGATGAACGTCGGGGACATGTTGCACCGCTGGTCCAACGGACGGCTGCTCTCGACACCCCACCGGGTGACCAACCGCACCGGGCGCGAACGGTTCTCCATTCCCTTCTTCTACGACCCGAGCGTTCGGGCCACCATCGCCCCGCTCCCCTCGTGCGTGTCCCCCGAGCGGCCGGCCGCGTTCTCGCCGGAGTCCTTCGGGGACTTCCTGCGCCACGAACTCGAGGCGAGTTACCAGCACCATCAACCCCCCAACACCTGAAGCGGCGCGGCATACTTGGGGCATGCGAATCCTCACCCGAGCCCTCACCCTCCTCGCCGCCGCCGCGCTCGTGTCGGTGACAGCGATTGCGCCCGCCTCGGCGGCCGACCCGACCGTCGTGGTCACGCAACTCCCCGCCCAGGTCCGGCTCATCCCCGGCGAGACAGTGCTGCTCTCGCTCTCCACGAATCGGACCACCGGCTACACCTGGTCCACGCGGGTGCGTGGGGATCGGAGTGCGGTCTCGGTGTCCAAGGGGGCCTACCAAGCGCCGGCAAACACCAACGGAATGGTCGGTGCCCCCGGCACCACTGTGTGGACTATCACCGCCGACAAGACGGGTACTGCCAAGGTCAACGTCGTCACAACGTCTCCCGGTGGGGAACGGGGTTCGGACGGAGTTCTCACCGTCATAGTCATGAAGGGTTGATCATGATTAAGGGATTCAAAGCTTTCGTCTTCCGCGGGAATGTCATCGACTTGGCTGTCGCGTTCGTCGTCGGCGCTGCGTTCGCCACCCTCTTCGGTGCTTTCTCCGAGGCACTCATCAATCCCCTGGTAGGGATCGTCCTCGGGGGTGGCCTGGAAGCGGGAACCGTCACGATCAATGATCAAGTCATCGACTTCACGACGATGATCAATGCGATCCTGACCTTCCTCATCACGTTGACGGTGATCTACCTGGTCATCGTTGCTCCGATGAACAAGGTGCGCGGCATGACGGGCCAGGGTGAGATCGACCCGCGCCCCGCTGACGTCGTGCTCCTCACCGAGATCCGGGATCTGCTGAAGCAGAACCAGCAGAAGTAGCCCGCTCCGCGGATGCGCGGAGTGCCCGGAATGGGGATGATGGTCCCGTGACCGAAGCCTCCGTGCCAATCCTCGTCACCGGTGCCACCGGCTACGTGGGTGGCCGGCTAGTCCGAGAACTCGTCGCCGCCGGAAAGCGCGTGCGGGTTCTCGTGCGTACCCCCGCCAAGCTCGAGCACAACGCCTGGTACCCCAAGGTGGAGTTCACCGTCGGGGATGCCGAGGATCCCGATGCCCTCGACCGCGCGTTGAACGGTGTCACGACCGCTTACTACCTGCTTCATTCGCTGCAGCACGGTTCCGATCTCGAGACGGTCGAGTACGACATGGCTTCGGGATTGGCCGCGGCGGCCAAGCGGGCTGGCGTTAAGCGGATCGTCTACCTCGGTGGACTCGTCCCCGACCTCCCGGTCCACGAGATGTCACCCCACATGCGCTCGCGCATGAAGGTGGGGGAAGCCCTGCGTGAGTCCGGTGCCTCGGTCATCGAGTTGCGGGCGAGCGTGATCATCGGTTCCGGGTCGGCATCCTTCGAGATGCTGCGCTACCTCACCGAGCGCCTTCCCGCGATGATCACCCCGCGCTGGGTGCGCACGCGCACGCAGCCCATCGCAGTCCGCGATGTCCTCAGGTACCTCGTCCAGGCGGAGAACATTCCCCTCGACGTCAGCAGAGCCTTCGACATCGGAGGCCCGGAGGTGCTCACCTACGAGGAGATGATGAACCGCTACGCGGCGGTGGCAGGTCTCCGGAAACGCATCATCGTTCCGATCAACGTGCTCACCCCGGAACTCTCCAGCCACTGGGTGAACTTCGTGACGCCCGTCCCGCGCTCCATCGCCCGCCCGCTCGTGAGGTCTCTCCGCCATCCCGCCATCTGTCATGAGCACGACATCGCGAAGTACATTCCCGATCCCCCCGGTGGTCTAATCCCCTTCGACGAGGCGGTGGGCCTTGCGCTCACGCGCATCAAGGAAGCCAACGTCAGCACGCGGTGGTCGGATGCCTCGACGCCGGGCGCACCCAGTGATCCTCTGCCGAGCGATCCGCAGTGGACCGGCGGCACGCTCTATACCGACGTGCGCACGGTGAGCACCAGTGCTCCGCCCGCCAAGGTGTTCGCGGCGGTCGAGCGCATCGGCGGCGAGACCGGCTGGTACTCCGCAAGCGTTCTGTGGCGAATTCGTGGCCTGATGGATCGCATCATCGGCGGGGTCGGCTTGCGTCGTGGGCGACGCGATCCCGAGCACCTGAGTGTCGGCGATGCCGTGGATTTCTGGAGGGTCGAGGAGGTGGTCCCGGGTCATCTCGTCCGCCTGCGCGCTGAAATGAAGATGCCCGGTCGAGCCTGGCTCGAGTTCCTAATCGAAGACAGCGACGGACGCACCACCCTGACGCAGCGCGCGATCTACTCCCCGCATGGACTCCTGGGTCACGCGTATTGGTGGTCCGTCGCACCGTTCCATGCAGTCGTCTTCCCGCCGATGGCTCGGCACATCGTCGAGACGGCGGCCCGCGGCACGACCGCATAGAGGCTTCCACAAATCCGCCCGGGGGTGTGGCCGGCCTTGTTAGCCTCGGCCCGGTTCGCGGAGCGGAGGACATGGTGGAGTCCAGCCCAGCCTTGAGCGTGGTGGGGGTCAGCAAGTCCTTCCCCACACCCGAGGGCGGAGAGGTTCGCGCCCTCATCGATGTCAGCATCGACGTCGCGGACGGCTCCTTCACCGTGCTGCTCGGACCCTCGGGGTGCGGGAAAACCACCCTGCTCCGCTGCATCGCCGGACTCGAATCCCCCGATGCGGGCGAGATCCTGCTCAAGGGCCAGCGAATCGACACGGTCCCCGTGTGGAAGCGGAGGGTCAACACCGTCTTCCAGTCCTACGCCCTCTTCCCGCATATGACGGCTGCTGCAGGGCTGGAAGCCCAATGTCGCCGTCATCAACTCTGATGGCGTCATTGGCCGCATGGCCAGCGGTGAGCAGGTCATGCACATGATGTGGAACGGTGCGTTCACGCGCGCCCAAGCGGATAACGCGAAGCTGGAGTACATCTACCCGACAGAGGGACTCAACCTCTGGCAGGACAACTTCGCGATTCCGAAGGGTGCCCAGAACGTCGACAATGCCAAGATCTTCATCAACTGGATGATGGATCCGAAAAACATCGCCGAAGGCACCAACTTCGTCGGATACGACAACGGCATCACCGGTTCCAGTGAGTTCATGTCTGCCGAACTTGGTAAGAACCCCGCCGTCGTCATCCCCGATGACAAGAAGGCGCTGGCAACTCCCACGCCTGCGTGCCCGACCGAAGCGGTTGATCTCTACGACCAGGTCTGGACCGGCTTCAAGAAGTAAGTCGTCGGTGAGGGGGAGGTGCGTCTGCACCTCCCCCTCACCGATTCGCTCGGAAGAGACCCACTGATCACACCCGTTCCTCGACGGGTCGCGGGGCTAACCACCACAGAAACGCCGCCCATACCAATAAGAGCCAGCCAGCAGCCACCAGCCATGATCCGAGGAGATCGGTGATCCAGTGCTTGCCGACGATGAGCCGGCTCGGCGCTTGAAGCAGCCCGATGACGAGGAGCAGGATCGTCACCACGTTCGCCCACGGCGGCCGGAGTAGGTACCACGCGATGATCGCCATCGCAGCCCAGATAGTGAAACCGGCGAAAGCGTGGCCCGAGGGAAAGGACAAGTGCTGCTGCAGGTCTGTGTTCTCAATGAACGGCGGTCGCTCCCGCGCTATCGAAAACTTCAAAATGTTCGAGATCACCAGCCCGAGTTGCGACGAGACAAGAAGAAAGACCGCCCAGCGCCACCGCCGGACCAATACCAGAATCACGGCAACGAGTGGCGCAATGACGATGTTGCGTGGACCATCGGCGAACCAGGAGAAGAACTCCGCGAGAGCGAGCACCCAACCTTGTGTCTGTCCTAGATCCCAGAACCAGGTGTTCACCGGTAGGTCGCGTGCGTTCGCTGCCGCCAAGTCCAAGGCAATGAAGATGGCGACACACAATCCGAGACCGAGAAGGACCGCGCCTACTAGAGCAATGCGACCGGCCGTGGATCTTTCGGGAAGGCGATGCATGGCCGCAGGCATGCTGAAGGGTAACTCGTAGACTCTGTTTCTCGCGGCCCCGTAGCTCAGGGGATAGAGCAGAGGTTTCCTAAACCTTGTGTCGGCAGTTCGATTCTGCCCGGGGCCACCAGCACCGAAGTCCGAGAGTGCGAGCTGTGCAGCGCCTTTCGGTGATCGCCAATGGCACCCCGGTCACCTCACGTTCTCAGTGACGCCCTTGTTCATTTCGCTACCGGGTACCCACAAGTTGCCAAGGCCTCAGTGACGAACCGGGCCGTCAATCCATTCACGTCCACCACGGACCCGATGGGAAAGAGGGACCGGGTCTCTTCGACCGCATCGTCGGTGCCGGCCCGCAGGATCACCGTCATGTCAGGGTTGACGCCCAAAGCGGACACCGCGACGGCGATGTTGTCCGAGATCGAGGATGCTGCGGCAACCAAGGCAGCGCACATATGCACCTGAGCGCGCCGGAGCACCGCTCGCGATCCAGCATCGCCGATAAGGACCGGGATCCCCGCCTGGCGGGCGATGGGGAGGAGCCGTGCGTGATGATCGGTCTCGATGCCGAGCACGGCTATCCCACGATGACGCAGGTCCTGCGCCAAGCGCAGACCTACCTGACCCATGCCGACGATAATCACGTGACCCCCGCGCGGCACCACCCGTGACCCGAGAAGCATGACGTGTCGTCCGGAGAGGAGGTAGTTGACCAAACCTGCCGCGAACATGGCGGTGAACGCCATGACAAGCAGCGCAGCGATCGTGGCCCAGATTAAGAGGGGCGACTCGTCCGGCAACGCGGGGGAGGAGATTGTCGCGACGGTGCGGGCCGCGTCGTAGAGAGAACGGGCCAGGCCTCCGTGGGTCAACCCCAGCACAGTCTCGATTGCCAAGATCGCGAAGATTCCTACGACCCCCACCACGAGGACAGCGCTGCCCGCGTCATATGGCCGGAGCTGGCCTGCGATCCGCCCTCGGAGTCCCCGTCGGCGCAGAGTGGCCAACGTTCCGATGGCGACTGCGGGGTCGTCTGCGGGTCCACCGAGGATCGCCGCCGTGAAGGCGGGCACGCTGACCGACGCCGGTGACAGGACGATGCAACTGGGTACTGTCCGTTGGAGTTGTCGTCGCGCGGTCTGATCGAACATCGCGACATAGAGCGGCGCTTCGGCCTGTATGTGGTGAACAACGAGGCAGTAGCGCAGCGCCCTGATGTCGTCGTGGAGCAGTACGGCGACGCCGTCGACGTGCTCCGCGAGGACCTCGCGAAGGACCGCATCGCTCGGCTCGTCGAGGTGCGTGACCCGCACCCCGGACGCCTCGAGCATTGCGACGGTCCTACGGCCCACATCGTCGAATCCGATGACGACGATGTGCCGCGATGATGGCTGCGACGTCTGCATGGCGCACCTTTCCGGCCAGCGCGAGCTCGAGCCCGGGTTCTGGTGGCCGGAGTATCGCAGCGATGACGTAATCCGGAAACTCGAGACCTGTCCGCGTCGCGTATCCCCCGCTGCAATCCGCCGGTGATGTGGCTGGGCCGCGGGGCTGAACTGATGGGTGTCGTCGGGCTCCTCGCCGCGGGGCTCCTCGCTTCTCCCCCGGCCCAGGCCGATTCCCCCAACGCGATCTCCGCATTCCTCCAACCCATGTCCGGATGCCAAGTCGGGCGCACGGGAGCAATGTTCTGCAACGGCAACATCTCGGCACCCACTTCGATCACTGCCGATC
>VGCC01000026.1 GCA_016870195.1 Actinomycetota bacterium | reverse complement strand
CTCGGAGGAGGCTTGGAAAGGCGATGTCCACGTTCCCGGTCACCCACAGGGTGGCATCGACGAGGTGGCAGGCGTGATGCCAAAGCAGGTCGTCGACCCAGGTGCGCGTCCCGGCGAAGCCCTCGTTGTTCCGGCGCGGGATGGCGAAGAAGCCGGTCACCTGCGTGATCACCTCGGATCCGGACGCGACGAGATCGCGCATGTAGCGGATCCCAGCGAAGGAGCGCATCGTGTGACAGGCGAATGCCCTGCGTCCGGACTGCTCGGCCACGTCCACGATGCGCTGGGAATCGGCCTCGTTCAGCGCGATCGGGATCTCCAGGATCACGTCCTTACCCGCCTCGAAGGCGGAGACGGCGTGGGCCGCGTGCAGACCATTCGGGGAGCAGATCAGCGCCACATCCACCGCAGGGTCGGCTAGGGCACGGTCGATATCGATTCCGGCGTGCTCGATCCCCCACCGCTGGGCGAACATCCCCGTGCGATCGGGGTCGCGTCCCACCGCCCACACCGGTCGGACTCCGCCGAGCCCGGCGAATGCCTCCAGGTGCGCGTCCGCGATCGCCCCCGGTCCGATCACCGCGATCCCCAGGTCGGTCACGGCGACTCGAGGACCGCGATGACTTGCCCGACCCGGATTTGATCGTCCGGTTGCGCATGCAGTGTCACCACGCGACCGGCGGATGGCGTGATGATCTCGACCTGCGCCTTATCCGCCTCGATCACAGCGATTGACGCGCCCTCCGCCACCTCATCGCCCACACCCACGAGCCACTCGCTGAGGTACACCTCGGCGGGCTCGCCACTGATATCCGGGACGGTGATGTCGATGGCCACGGTTACTGCCCCGCATCCGGAAGGCTCATGCCGGTCATCGCGCCACCATCGATGAAGAACTCCGAACCCGTCGAGTAGGTGGCATCAAGGACCAGATAGCGGATGAGTCGCCCTGCCTCCGGCGGATCTCCGATGCGTTGGACGGGCTGGGATTTCACCAACTCGGTCAACTCGCCGTGGAACGGCGCGGTCATCGGGGTCGCGAATGGCCCGGGGACCACCACGTGGACGCGGATGCCGTGCGGCGCCAGGTCGATCGCCGCAGCTTTCGTGAGTCCGCGGATCGCCCACTTGCTCGCCACGTATGCGGCCTGGTCGCCGTAGCCGATGAATCCGCAGGTCGAGGAGATGTTGACGATCACGCCACCATTGCCGGCTGCGATCATGGCCGGCGCGACCGTGTTGATCCCGAGGAACGGACCGTTGAGATTGATGTCCTGCACGAGGCGCCAGTTCTGGTAGTCGTCGAGAACCGAGCCGAACGAGTGAATACCCGCGTTGTTGATCAACACGTAGGGAGCACCATGCTGGGCAACGACGCCATCGACGAGCGCCCGCCACTGCCGCTGATCCGTCACATCGAGCCGCACGAAATTCGCCTGGGATCCGAGGTCCGCGGCGAGGGCCCGGCCCTCGTCCTCGAGGAGGTCGGCGATCACCACATGGGCGCCCTCCTCGGCGAGCACCCGGACGTACGCCTCCCCGAGTCCCCGTGCCCCGCCGGTCACAATCGCCGTCTTTCCCGCAAGCCCCATGACGCACTCCCACCGCGCGACCGCGCGGTCGCGTCGGGTGAATCCTGACCGTGGCCGGGGGTGCTGTCAACGACTTTCGAGAATTGATTGTCGACACTTAAGTGTCCTTCCGATTTTCCACGCATGGGGCATGCAGACTGTTAACATCGCGCGACCTAGACCGGGAGACTCCATGGCCTTCACCGACCGCGTCGCATCCGCACCGATCACCTGGGGAATCGACCCCTCGCCCGGCTGGGGCTACGTGATCCCCCGCGACCGCTACCTCGAGGAGATGACCTCTCTCGGTTTGACGGCCACGGAGCTCGGCCCGGATGGCTACCTGCCAGCGGACCCCGAGGAACTCGCGACGTTTTTGGACGACCGCGGGCTCACCGTGATCGGCGGCTGGGTCCCACTGGCTTTGGCCACGGACGCGCTCTTCCAGGAGCAGCGCGACTACCTGGTGCGCGCCTGCCAGCAGTTCCAGCGTGTGGGCGCCGACGTGGTCGTGCTCGGCCCCGTGTGGAACTACCAGGGTTACGACGCGAAGAACACCCTCACCGACGACGAGTGGGCGACATTCCTGGCCAATCTCGCCGAGACCGATGCGATCGCACGTGACAACGGGCTGCGGGTCGCACTCCACCAACACGTGGGTACGGTCATCGAGACCCAGGCGGATCTCGATCGGCTCCTGGCGGACAGCGATGTGGCCCTCTGCGTCGATACCGGCCACATGCTCTCGGCCGGGATCGACCCGGTCCAGGTGGTGCGCGACCACTCGGATCGCGTCGCGCACATGCACCTCAAGGACATCTCCACGGCCCAGGCGGCGAAGGTAGCCAACGGGGAACTTGGATTCCGTGACGCTGTGAAGGGCGGTCTTTTCCGCCCCCTCGGTGCCGGAGACGTCGATCTGCCCGCGGTGATCGGGACCCTGGAATCCTCCGGCTACACCGGTTGGTACGCGATCGAGCAGGACTGCTCGCTGACCGAGGAGCCCGCACCGGGCCAGGGTCCGGTGAACCATTGTCGGACCAGCCTTCAGTACCTACGGAACCTCGCCACGACCAACGGCTGGTAGGCCCGGGTTCGGGGGGACCGGGGACACGTCCATGTCCCTCGGCCACCGGATCATGAAGGACGCGATCGCGATGCACACCGCGGCGATCGCCGTGATGATCACGAGAACCGTGGCGCTGTTCTCCTGGAAGATCTCGAAGATGATCGGGCCGAATGCAGCGGTGGCCATGGTGATCGCGCCGAACATGCCGCGGATCTCACCCACGTGTTTGGTGCCGAAGTACCTGGGCAACGCCGCGAGTGCATAGCCGAAGAAGACACCGGTGGCCATACCGAAACAGATCCCGAACAAGAGCAGCGAGTCGATAGCTTCGAGATTGAATCCCCACCACATCGTAAACACCAGTTGGGCCATGGCGGCGGGGACGATCCATCGCATCTGGTAGCGATCGACGAGGGCGGAGATGATCAGGATGAAGACGCCGTTGCCGATCATCTGGGGCAACAGGTTTCCTGCGGCATCGGCCGCGGTGGCACCCTGCTCGATGAAGATCACTGCCTCGTGGAAGAGATACCCGGTGGTGGCAAGTGCGATCAGCCCTGCGCCCACCGTGATCACCCAGGCGAACCCGGTGCGATAAGCCTCGCGGGCTGTTACGCCGGTGAGTTCCTCGTGGACCGGACCCTCGAGTTCATGCTTCCCCGCCGGGACCTCGCCATCCGGGTACTGACCGATATCGCCGGGGTGGTCCACCACACCCCAGATGAGAACCGGGAGCAGGACCACGCAGGCGAGTGCTGCGAGAAAGAGGAACCCGGTCACGATGCCGGTGCGTTCGATTACGACGCTCAGGCCGTAGGCGAGCAGGGACAGCAGGGCCGAGCCGATTCCCACCAAGATGCCCAGGGCCAGGCCGCGCCTGCGGGTGAACCACCAGGCGACTAATACCGACGCCCCCAACCACAGGACGATGCTGCCGATGAGTCGCACCGCAAGTAGGGCGACGAGCGCGACGTACTTGTTCGGGACAAGTGCCAGCACACAGAAGGCCACGGCGTAGGCCAAGGTCGATGCGATGAGGATCCGCCGTGCCCCGCGGCCATCCATCAGGCGGCCCACCACCGGCATGAGGAACGCGCCGCCGAAGGCGCCCACGAGGAAGATCAGGGAGACGTCCCGCGAGGTGAAGTCCATCTGCTCCGTGAGGGGCAGGAGCAGAACCGAGAATCCCTGGGTCTGCCCGATTGCCGTCCACGCGAAAATGACCACGGCCATCGCGAGGATCCACCACCCGTAGAAGCCACCCGGACTTCGCACACCACGGCGCAGACTTCCCCGCCTCGCGGATTGGTCGATGCTCACGGCGACCAGATCACCGGCACCTTCTCCATCGCCTGCCCCGTGGCCTCTGGGCCAGAGCCCAGGTACCCACCGTCGACGTTGAGTTCAGCCCCGGTGATGAACGAGGCCTTGTCCGAGAGGAGGAAGTAGATCGCGTCGGCGATCTCCCCCGGATCCGCCATGCGTCCCCAGTATTGGAACTCCGCCGCGAAAGCATCGGCGCGCTCCCGCGTTCCGTAGCGCCGCTCGATATTCCGACTCCACGTCCACCCGGGAAGCACGGCGTTGACCCGGATCCGGTCAGGTGCCAGTGCTTGTGCGGAATTTCGCGACAGTCCCAGGAGTGCGGACTTGGTGGTGGGATAGAGGATCCGCCCCGGCTGGGAACGGTAACCGCTGATCGACGACACGATCACCACGGAGCCTCCCCCGCGGTTCTTCATGTGCGGGGCGCAGAGATTGATGAGTCGGGCGACGGAGACCACGTTCACATCGAGAATGCGACGCCAATCCTCCTGAGTAGCCAATACCCCCGGATCGGCGAAGATCGCTGCTGCGGTAACGAGCATGTCAACACCACCGAAGCGCGTCACAGCGCTGTCCACCACAGTCGAGAGGTAGGCATCATCCGCAACGTCACCGGTGAGCACCAGCAACTGCTCACCCCATCCGCGTTCCGTCAGGTGACGGGCGTTGGTCTCGGTGTCGCAGGCCACGACACTCGCCCCGGAGTCGAGGAGCTGCTGAATGGCTTCGACACCGATCAGAGACGCAGCTCCGGTGATGATGACGACCTTGCCCGCGAAGGCATCACCCATCGACGCTCCCCCTCACGCCCATCGCTGATGCTTCTTCTCCGCCTCGTGTTCACCACGTGCCACCCGGACATCCGGCCGCACGCTGACCTCGGGGACACCCACTTCCCACCACGCACTTCCCTCGAGCCAGGAGTACTGCTGGACAGGGATCACCAGGCCATAGCTCCGATCGGATGCACGAGCCCGCGCGAAGGCCGCGGGGAGGTTCGCGATGGAGGTCACCATCTCCGCCCCTGCACCCATGGCGCTAATGTGCTGGACGAAATCGACCCGAGCGTCCCGCACCCGGCGGCTTGACGAATAGAGGTTGTTGAACTCCGCGCCCCCCATGTTGACCTGGAGACGGTTGATGACGGCGAATCCGCCGTTGTCGCACACGATGAAGATCACCTTATGGCCGGACAGGACGGTACTGAACACGTCCGAGTTGGCCATCAGATACGAGCCATCACCCATGAAGGCCAATACCTCCCCGCCCGCCGCGCGGGCGGAGTCCGCCAACGCCATGCTGGCTCCCCACGCTCCGGACACCTCGTACCCCATGGTGGAGAAGCCCCACTCGGAATCGAAGGTGTTCGGCGCGAGGGAGTTCCACGCCATGGTCAACTCACCGATGATGCCGCCCGCCGCGCACACGACGTAGTCCTCAGGGAGAGCCAGGGCGTTGCACGCCTGGATGACCTGACCGTAGGAGGGTGGGTCGAGGTCGGTCTTGTCACGCCAGCCCTTGAGACATGTCGCCCACTCGGCGTTGTGTCCGTGAGCCTTCGCCAACCAGGACGCATCCGCCGAGTACGAGCTGAGGCCTGCATCGAGGGATTCCAAGCTCACCAGGGCGTCGCCGATCACCGCGCAATCGGTGCGCTTCATGGCGTCCCACCGGTTGGTGTTGACCAGGATGAATCGGGCTTCCGGTTGGCGGAAGAGCGTCCAGGATCCGGTGGTGAAGTCCTGCAACCTGGTACCGACAGCGACAATGACATCCGCTTCTTCAGCCACCTTGTTGGCGGACGAGGCCCCGATGACACCGATCGTGCCGACCAGGTTGGGATTGCTCGCCGGCACCGTAGCCTTCCCCGCCGCGGTCTCGGCAATTGGGATTCCGCGCCGTGCAGCGAAATCCGCCAGGAATGCATTCGCCTGGGAGTAACGCACCCCTCCACCGCTAATGAAGAGGGGACGCTTCGCCGAGGACAGCAAGGCGATCGCTTCGGCGATGTCCCGCAGATCCGGTGCAGGCCGGCGGATGTAGTGGACTCGGGTTTCGAAGAACGTGGTGGGGTAGTCGTACGCCTCGGCCTGCACATCCTGGGGTAGGGCGAAGAAGGCGGGGCCGCAGTCGGCCGGGTCTAACATCGTGGCCAGCGCCTGAGGGAGCGAGCGAATGATCTGTTCCGGTCGATTGATGCGATCCCAGTAGCGGACGACGGGCTTGAAAGCATCGCAGATCGACACCGTCGGGTCCGTGAACGTCTCGATCTGCTGGAGAACGGGATCGACCGCGCGATGGGCGAAGTAGTCGCCGCACAGCATGAGGAGTGGGATGCGGTTGACGCTCGCCACGGCTGCGGCTGTCATCAGGTTGCTGCAGCCCGGGCCTACGGACGTGGTGGCGATCATGATCTGCTGGCGAAGTTTCGCCTTGGAATAGGCAATGCCCGCCAACGCCATGTACTGCTCGTTCTGGCCGCGCCACGTGGGGAGTTGGTCCTGCACCGGCTCAAGCGCCTCTGCAAGGGACGTCACGTTTCCGTGACCGAAGATGCCGTGAGCACCTGCGAAGACTGGCACCTCGGTGCCGTCCACCTCGATGCGCTGCGCGAGCAACCATCGAACGATCGCCTGGGCCGTGGTCAGCCGTACCGTTTCCATGACTCCTCCACTCCGTTCACTGCCGGTTAGTACAGGCCACCCGCGGCCTCCGATGTCTGTTCCCGCGCGAGGAACACCTGCTGCGTGTATCCCGACCCCAGCCACACCGAGTCGCTGCCGATCGAACACATCCGGTACCCCAGCGCCACCTTGTCCCGTGCATCCGCTCCCGACAGGGTGTGGATGGCAGGAATGCGCGCGCGTGAACGACATCCGTCGACGATGCGCGACAGGAGGGCGTCCAATTCTGGAGAGGACTTACCTGGTGGCATTCCGTGACTCAGCGCGAGATCGGCTGGTCCCACGTAGACCCCGTCGATTCCGGATACCGCGAGGATCCCGTCGAGGTTGTCCATCGCTTCTTGCGTCTCGATCTGGACCAGGCACAGGACCTGCTGGTTCACCCACTCGGTGTCGATGTCGATGTGCAAGCGCGCACGGATGGGCCCGTAGCTGCGCTCACCCAGGGGTGGATACCGACAGGATCGCACTGCGTCTTCCGCGAGCGCGACCGTGTTGATCATCGGGAAGATCAGCCCCATAGCCCCGGCATCGAGGGCGCGTTGCGCGATCCCGTGGTCGCCGAACGGGATTCGGACCATCGGCACGGCACCCGCCAGGCTGATCGCCTGCAGCATCGACACCAGATCCGAGTAACCGGTCAGTCCGTGTTGCATATCGACGACCGCGTAGTCCACCCCGCTCGTCCCGACGAGCTCGGCAGCAAAGGGTGTCGGCAGGGTGCACCAACCACCGAAGAGGGGCTCGGCGGAGTCAAGTCGTGACCGGAGGGGGTTTCCCTTGGGCGATGCCACGAGCGGCCACGCTCCTCACACATATATAAGTGTCTTGCGCTGAATGCTCCCAAGCACCGGGGGCATTGTCAACAGTCGACACTAGTTCGACTGTCTGCGCGCTCTCTTCGGAGCCGAGATCGGTGGGACCTTCTCCACGAACGGTTCCGAGGCGCGCCACCGCGCGTGCCGATAGTGCTCGGCGATCGCCGCCCGCACCGCCTCCTCGTCGCCCGCCACGACCGCGTCGAAGATCGCGTAGTGCAGGGCACGCATGTCGGCCCATCCCACGAGGGGCCAGCGCGACGGATCGATCGCACGAACATGGTGACGGTTCTGGGAGAGCATCTGGCGGTAGATCCCCGAGAACCTCGAATTCCCCGCGAGATCGACGAGCGCCTGGTGGAAGTCGAAGTCGTGGTTGCGGGCTGCCTCGTACTTGCCCTGCTCCTTCTCCGCCTCGATCTTCTTCAGCAGATCGCCGAGCTTTCGCAGGTCGGCTTGGGAGATCTCATCACCGAGGTTGCACACCTCGACAGCAGCGAATGTCTCCACAGCCTCGCGGACACTCAGCACTTCCTCGAGATCCACGATCGAGGTCGTGCCCACCACGGTCCCGTGACGACGGGTGCTGACGACGATCCCCTCATTCTCGAGGGCCATGAGGGCTTCGCGAACCGGACCTCTACTCACACCCCAGCGTTCGGCGAGTTCCGCAGTGATCAGCCGGGTGCCGGGAGCCATCTCCCCCGAGAGGATGGCGGCGCGCAGCTCGTCCGCGATCTGCTCCCAAAGATGCCGCTGACGGATCGGACTGACGCTTCGTACCTCGGACACTGCCCCTCCAGAGACCTTCCAGGGACGGCTCCCCATCCCCTCGGGCACAAGTATGGCCGCCTTGGGGAACCCCGCCAAGCGACCTGGGAAATTACCTAGAGGTGCTCGGGAAGGACGCGGTAGTCGGGATTCTCCCCAGACAGCACGCGCGCCGCATTGCCAGCCGCCATATGCGCGCGGCGTGTCATGGTTGCCCGAGTCGCTGCAGCCCAATGAGGGGTCACCACCACGTTCGGCATCCCCAGGAGTGGGCTGTCCAGCGGCAGGGGCTCCACCTCAAAGACGTCGAGGCCGGCACCCGCCACGTGTCCGGAGCGCAGGGCCTCGATCAAGGCGGCCTCGTCGATGAGCGGGCCACGGGCCACGTTGATGACGATCGCCCCGGACTTCAACTCCGCCAAGGTCGACGCGTTCAGTGTGTGTCGTGTCCGAGAGGTCAAGGGTAGGTGGAGAGACACAACGTCGGCCTGGGCGAGGGCCTGGCCGAGGCTTGAGATCGGAAGATACGCATCGATCCCCAGCGCGTCCAGATCCACGGCATTGCTGTCCAAGATGTCGACGCCGACCACACGCATGCCGAATCCGCGCGCCATGCGGGCTAGCTCTCGGCCACTCGCACCCACACCCAGGATCACCATGGTCTTATCACGCAATTCGCCTGCATCACCGTCGAAGAAGTGCTGCTCCATGAGCGCGGGCCGCGCGAGGTTTGCCTGCTTGACAACGGATAACAGTAGGAACATTGCATGCTCGGCGAGCGGGATCGCCGTCGATGTGCCGGGGATGCGGGCGAGCGGGATTCCCGAGGCCATGACCTCGTCGAGAGCAAGATGATCGAGGCCGTAGCCGACAACCTGCCACAGCTGCACACCCGCGGCGCGCGCCGCTTCGATGTGCTCGGGGCGACCCCAGCCTCCGATGTCGATGACCACCTTCTTGTCAGCGAACTGCGGATCGAGTGGTGCGCTCGCATCGAAGAAGTCGGACTCGATGCCACGCTCTTGGAGCGCAGCAAGGATCTCCGAGAAGATCGGTTCAAGGGCTGATGCGGCTACGTGGACGACGAGGACTTCACTCACGAGACTAGCCCTTCTTCGCGTTGGCGAGTTCGGCTTCGCCACCGGCTTGCATGAACGCCGTATCTCCACCGATGCCCACATAGTCGAAGCCAGCGGACGCCGCTTGGGCGGCCGCGTGACCGGTGCCGACCTGGATGCCGGCATACTTCCCATTCGCATGCGCCGTGCTAGCGATCGTGGTCAAAGCTTCCTGGAACTTCGGCGACACCGGGGCCTGACCACCACCGAGCGCGTAAAGGTTCGCCATGATCGGACCACCGCCCAGACTGATCGAGAGGTCATTCGGTCCGACGAAGACGCCATCGACACCCGGGGTGCGCGTGATCGCGTCGACATTCTCCAGACCGCCAACCGACTCGATCATGACGAGGCAGAGCAGGTCCTCGTTCGCCAGGGGCAGGTCTGCGCCGTAGGGAGCGCGATAGGGGCCGAAACTCCTAATGCCTTCCGGTGGATACCGGCAGGAGATAGCCGCGGCACGGGCCGACGCGACATCCTCGATGTACGGAAAAATGATGCCTTCGGCCCCAGCGTCGAGTGCGCGCTGAGCCCCGGAGTTGTCTTCGTAGGGGACGCGCACCAAGGGAGTCACCCCATGCTGGCGGAGGATCAGGCAGAGGCCCGGCAGGTCGTGGTAGGTCGAGAGACCATGCTGCATGTCGATGAAGACCCAGTCGAAACCTGATTTAGCGATCTGTTCCACCGCGAACGGGTGAGGTAGGGCGATCGCCGTACCGAAAGCCGTCGAGCGTTTCGAGAGAAGTGAACGCAGCCGACCTCTGTGCGGTGCACTCACGTCCGGGCCTTTCGGAGTTCGCGGCCCGGAATCGAGGCGATGAGCTTCTTGGTGTAATCCTGGGTGGGGTTGTCGAAGACTTCGATCGTTGGCCCGCTTTCAACGAATTCGCCGTCCTTCATGACATAGACCCGCTGGGTCAAATACCGGATGACGCCAAGGTCGTGGGACACGAGTGCGATCGACAGACCACCATCAAGCAGCCCCTGGAAGAGGTTCAGGAGTTGGGCCTGCGCACTCTGATCAATGGCCGAGGTGGGTTCGTCCGCCAGCAGGACTGCGGGTTGGGCAGACAAGGCTCGGGCGACGCTGACCCGCTGACGCTGACCACCGGACAACTGGCGGGGCTTCTTCTTTGCGTCACGTTCACTGATGCCCATTTGCGCCAGCAACTCGAGGCTGCGGGCAGTTGCGTCCGCCCTGGAGCCGACGCCATGCACACGTACCGCCTCGGACACCGCGGAAAGAGCGATGATTCGGGGATTCAAACTTCCATACGGGTCCTGGAACACCATCTGAACGAGGCGTCGCTTGTCACCGCGGTAGGCCTTTCCGCGCTGGTAGATATTTTCACCTTCGAACAGCACCTCACCGGAATCAGGCCTCTGCAAGCCAGCAAGAACACGAGCCAAGGTGGACTTCCCGCTGCCGGACTCTCCCACGATGCCGACGGCCTCACCCTGGTCGATGTGCAGTGACACCCCACGCACCGCACGGACAGCTCGGGATCCCGAGCCGAACGTCACCGAAACATCGCGTGCCTCGATCAACGCGTCACCCATGTGAGCCTCCCAAGAGTTCCGTGTGGAGGCACGCGCTCCAGTGCGCCGGCCTGACTTCGACGAGGGCCGGGTTCCGACCCACCGCGCAGTCCTCCTGCACGAGGTCGCAGCGTTCCGCGAACCTGCAGCCAGGGGGCCATTCCCCGACGGCCGGAGGGTTTCCCTTGATGGTGACCAATGGCGCCCCCGGGGTCGCGATGTCGATACGCGAGCGGTTAAGGGCGATTGTGTATGGATGCAAAGGTGTGCTTGCGACGTCCGGGACAGTTCCCACCTCAACACACGTGCCCGCGTGCATGACCACGAGACGATCACATACTTCATCGATCAAGGCCAGGTCGTGTGACACCAATACAACGGACATATTGAATTCGGAGCGAATCTCTTGGAGAAGCTTCATGATCTCCGCCTGGACGGTCACGTCAAGGCCCGTGGTGGGCTCGTCAGCGACCACGATGTCCGGATCCTGCGCAATCGCCGCAGCGATCATGACGCGCTGGCGCATTCCACCGGACAGCTGGAAGGGGTACTGGTCGTAGACCACTTCGGGTCGACGGATGTGCACGAGGTCCAGCAACTCCATGCCCCGCTTGCGCACGTCCTTGTCCTTACGCTTCCGGTTCCGGCGCACGGCCTCGCCCAGTTGCTTTCCAACAGTCATTACCGGATTCGGTCCGGTCAATGCGCTTTGGGGTACGTAGCCAATGCGGTTCCCACGCACCGGCCGCCACTGGCGCTCATCGAGGTTCGCGAGATCCAGGCCGTCGAAGATGATCGATCCGGCGAAGATTGAGGCACTTCGACGCTTGAGAGTGCCGATCAAACTACGGCAGACCATCGTCTTGCCGGATCCTGACTCACCCACGAGGCCGAGGGTTTCCGCTCGACGGATATCAAAATTCGCACTATCAACGATGATGAGTCGATCCTTGCGCGTTCGCTGGATACCGATCACGAGGTCGCGGATCTCAACCAAGGAATCCGGGGATACGCCGGGTACGGGGTTCGCGCTCATGACTTCACATCCCGCTCACGTCGGGTGAGCCCCTCGGCGATGAAGGACAGGGAGACACCGGCCCAGCACAAGGCGAGGCCCGGGAAGATCACCGGCCACCAAGCAATCTGGAAGGTCGGGCGCCCGTCGCTGATCATCGCGCCCCACTCAGCTGTTGGAGGCTGCGCGCCGAGGCCGAGGAACGAGAGACCTGCAATCAGCAGGATCACCAGAATCAGATCACTCAGCGCATATGCGGTGGTCTCCGACGAAACGTTGGGAACGAGGTGCTTGAAGAGGATGCGAGGCTTGGAGTAGCCCAGAGTTTGTGCCGCCTCGATGTAGCCCTGCTGCTTCACAACCATCGCCCGTGTCCGGGCAAGCCGCGCGTAACGTGCCCAGTTCGTGAGCGAGAGTGCGATAACCACGCTTTGCAGACCCGGACCGAGGAGTGCGATCAACGCAATCGCAAGCACGAGCAGTGGGAAGGCGTTGATGCCGTCGATGATCGAACCAACGATCGCGTTAAGGACCTTGCTTCGGCCCACCGCGAGCCCGATACCCACGATCGTGCCGATCGCGAAGGGGATCATCACACCCAGAAGCGCTACCCCAAGGTCGAGATAGACCGCATCAAAGACCCGAAGGAACACGTCGCGCCCAAGACCATCGGTTCCGAACCAGAAGGTGCTCGATGGGGGGAGGAACGGCATGTCGATGGACTGCTCGATCGTGTACGGGGAAAGCAGGGGCACGAGGAGACCCATGATGAGTAGCAGGATCAGCATCACCAGCCCCACGACGAGGCCGACCGTGCCGTCCTTGAGACGGCGGGCCTTCTTGGGAGTGGGGACCGTGCCCTCGACGTCGAACCAGTCTGCCGTTCCTGCGCCTACGAGGGTCATGTCAGCTTCACCCGCGGATCGAGGATGCTCGCAACGATGTCGCCCAGCAGGCTGAGGAACACGACGAGGATGCCGAAGACCAGGATGATGCCCTGCACCACCGGATAGTCGCGCATCGTGACCGCGGTCACGAGTTCCCGGCCGATACCTGGAAGAGCAAAGATGATTTCGAGGATCACCGTCGACCCGACCATCACGCCCATCATGTAGCTCAGGAGCACCACGGTGGGGGCGAGGGAGGGACGCAGAACGTAGAACCAGAAAAACCGGAAGGACCGGACACCGCGAATAACACCGGTCTCGACGAACTCCTCATCGAGGGTGTCCAGGATGGAGCTGTACAGCACACGGGAGAGGACCGGGACAAGCACGACGCAGTTCACCAGCGCCGGGAGCCAGAGGTACTGCATGTTGGCCGGGAACGTCGGGTCATATCCAAAGATGGGGGCGATTCCCCATACGAGTCCGAATTGATACAGCAGGATCAGCGCGACGAGGAACGAGGGCAGCGCGAGCCCGATCGCCGTGAGCGTGCGGAAAACATAAGGAAGGCCCGGGATGCGGGCCAGGGCGATGAACATCGCGAGCGGAATGGATATGACAAGGGTCATCACGACGGTGGTGAGGATCAGCCACAGTGTGACGGGCAGGTTCGTGCGCAACATCTCCGTGACGGGGATCCCGGAGATGAGGGAAGCGCCCAAGTCGCCCTGGAATAAGCCGGTGAAGTACTGCCAGAACTGCGTCAGGGGATCAACGTCAAGCCCAAGGGTCTTGCGCAGAGCTTCGACGGTTTCAGGAGCAGCGTCACCGCCCAGAGCCGCCGTGACCGGATCACCCGGCGAGAGGCGGATGAGCATGAAGGCCACGACCATGACCCAGAAGGCCACAATGATTGCTCGGCCGGTACGCCTGAGGATCTTCTCCCCCGTTGACTGAGGACGCGGGCCATCCCCATGTCCCGATTCCTTGAGCGCGGACTCTGCATCCGTGGTGGGCGTTGGCGCCGTCACTCGTCGATCTCCTCATCGGGCGGATTGTGCCGCCTGGTAGCCGTGGACCTGCATCC
Organism: Actinomycetota bacterium; assembly: GCA_016870195.1. Classification (GTDB taxonomy): domain Bacteria; phylum Actinomycetota; class Actinomycetes; order S36-B12; family S36-B12; genus VGCC01. The sequence continues at coordinate 5,192 of VGCC01000026.1, read as the reverse complement.
TGCAATGACACTCGAGGGAGCGGTGGGCGGACCGATCCGAGAATCGGTCCGCCCACCTACGCGGGAGTCTCCGCGGTCTAGCTCTTTGCTCCGGTGTTGAACCCGGCCGGGCCCCTCTGGGTGCTCAGCAGAGGAGTCGTGGCCACGTACAGCCACTCACCGGGGATCGTTGCGCTCAACAACCCGGCCGGTAGACGCGTGCCTGAGATAACTGCACGGTCAGCGATCGGGATGTGCACTGAGCTGTTGTAGGAGGCAACGTTCGCCGCCTTCAGCGCGTTCTTGGCAGTCGTCGGGTTCATTGCGGAACCCAGCGCGTCAATTGCCGCGACGAGTGCCGGATCGTTCACCTTGGACCAGTTCTGCCAGGCACCGCCCGGACCGAACCAGTTGGCCAACTGGAGGTACGGCGTCGGGGCGTTGTTGCCCGAGAACTGCACCTCGTAATTGCCCGAGTTGAGATCCGCGATGGCGACCGTGTCCTGCTTGACGGTGATCTTCATCGTGATGCCGACCTGAGCCAGATCCTGAGCGATGATCTGAGCGGCCTCAGGCCAACCCGGACGCGCCCAAACGACGGTATCGAAGCTGAACCCATTCGGGTTACCGGCCTCCGCGAGCAGCTTCCGGGCCAGCGCCAGATCCTGCTTGCCATCATTAGGCAGCACGCACTGGTGGTACGGGTTGCCCTTGATGAACGTCTGCGCGCAGGACGGAAGAACTGTCCCGAAGAACGCGACCTTCGCGACCTTCTGACGATCAATGGCCGCCGAGACAGCCTGACGATTCTTTGCGTTGTACATCGGCAAAGTCGTCTTCGTCATGTTGGTCGTCAACTGGTAGGTGCCGGGAAGTGCATGCGCCCACCACTTGATCGTGTTCTTGTCCAGGTCCTGAACACCCTGGTACGCGAGGTCGAAGACGTAATCGACCTGGCCCGACTGCAGCGCGAGCTTGCGGGTGGCCGCATCCGGGATCGCCACATAGGTGATCTGCTGGACCTTCGGCTTCGCCCAGTAGTTCGGGTTCGCCACCTGGACCATCTGGTCAGCACCGGGGGTCCACGACTGGATCTTCATGGGACCAGCGCTCACAGGCTTCGACCAGTACGTCGAATCCTTGAGCTTCTCGGTGGGGTTCAGGAACATCGACTGGTTCGCCATCAACCAGTTGAAGTCCGGCATGGGGGTCTTCAACGTCCAGGTGACGGTCGTGGGGCTGGTTGCCACGACGTTGGCAACCTTGGCGAAGAAGGCAGCGGACTGCCGCGCTTCCACCTGCTTCTGCCATGCGGTCACGACATCCTGCGCCAGAACCGGCGTGCCGTCCGAGTACTTCAGACCCGGCTTGAGTACCTGGAACACCGAAAGGCCGTCCTTCGCGACGTCCTGCTTGGCCACCAGGTCCATGCGCGGGATGAGGTTCTCATCGAAGCGCCAGAGCAGACCCTGGATGGGGTAGGCCACCTGGTAGTCGGTCACGGCGCGCGGCTTCATCGGGTCCAGGTTTGCGATCTTGGACACGGTGGCCATCACCACTGCCTGACAGTTGGAGTTTGCCAACTGGTTCTTGATGGAACAGTTAGTCCCCGTCGCGGCGTTGGCTGCCGCCTGCGGGAGCACGACGCCAATCAGGGCTAGGGAAAAGCCCGCGACGGCGACCTTGAGCAAGCGTGTTCTCATACGGTTCGCCTTTCGTTCATCCTGGTGGCGTGTGCCACGCTGAGCCAGTCAACTGTTGACAAAACGGACTGTCAAGGGCCTTCGGGATATTGCTTGGGGTCACACCTTAGCTAAACGGTCGACCCGGTAGAGGGGTTCGAGACCCTCCGCTATCCGGTCGATGTTGACGGCGGAGCCCTCGGCGCGCCGTCTGGCAGTTCCGTCCGTGACACCAGCCGTATGGGGGGTCACGACTATCCCGGGTGTCGTGAGAAGGGGGGATCCGGGACTCGGCGGCTCCTGGGTAGCCACATCCGTGCCAGCACCGGCGATCCTACCCTCACGCACAGCGGCGATCATGGCGTCCTCATCGACCAGGGCACCCCGGGCGACATTCACCACGATGGCCGTCGGTTTCATCAGTCCGATGCGGCGGGCGTCGAGGGTGTGCCGGGTCTCGGGGGTGACGTGGAGATGCAGTGACACGACATCTGCCTGAGGGATGAGGTCGTCGAGTCGATCGGCTGGGTAGACAGCGTCTGCCCCCCACTCCTCACGGGTCGCGTCATCGACATCGACGATGTCGGTGGCGATGACGCGCATACCGAATCCCTTGGCCCGCTTGGACAACTCCCGTGCGCTCGCCCCGAACCCGATACACAGAAGCGTCTGGCCCACGAGCTCAAATCCCATCGGCTGATACATCAGTCCATTCGCCAGGTTCACGATTTGCTGCGCGTAGTTGCGTCGCACCAGCATCATCAGCAGGATCGCGTGCTCGGCAAGGGGGATGGCACTCATCGGTCCCGGGCAGTTCGAGATCATCACGGGCCGGGTTGACCAGTAGTCGAAGTCGAAGTGCTCCATGCCCGTGCCCATGATCTGCCAGAACTTCACCTTCGGCGCCGCGTCGAGCATCTCGCGGGTCCCCCAGGATCCGCCGAGGTCGACCACCGCATCGACGTCGGCGAACTGCGGTGCCAGCGGCTCCGACTCGTCGTAGACAGTCAGATTGTGTTTGGGCCCGATCGCCGCCACGACCTCCTGCTCCCACGTGGGGTCCGCTCCCCTTCCCGGCAGGTAGATCACGTTGAGCCGATTTACCATAAACCTTCCACCCCTCACCCGAGAAAGCCCTAGCATTGTCGATTGTTGACAAAAGCCTAGTCATGAAGTCCGCGACGGGTGCGGCATTTGGAGGAAGTGATGTTGCGAGCACTCGAAAAGGCGAAGCGACTCAAGGACCGGGTGTACGCCGGCGAGCCGGTGCTAGGCACCCAACTCGCCCTCCAGGACCCGGCGTCGATGGAGATCTTCGGACGCGCGGGCTTCGATTGGGCCTCGGTTGACACTGAGCACTCCGCCCAGAGCTTGGTCACGGTGCAGGCGATGATGCAGGCCGCGCTCGGCTGGGATGTCGTTCCCTTTGTCCGACCACTGATCTTCGATCACGACGAGATCCGTCGCTTCCTCGATATCGGTGCTAGCGGACTGTTGTGCCCGTTCATCGAGACCGCCGAGGATGCGAAGCGGCTCGTGGACGCGTGCCGCTACCCACCTCGCGGAAAGCGCGGCTGGAATCCGCTCCGAGCCAGCGCCTATCACTTATCTGACGACGACTACATGGCCGCCTATGAGGAATCGTTGATCGTGCTCGTGATCATCGAATCCAAGAAGGGCGCCGAAAACGCGGAAGAGATCCTCGCCGTCGACGGGATCGACGGAGTGACCGTGGGCCCCATGGACCTGTCCATGGACCTCGGCGTCTTCAAGCAGTGGGACGACCCTAGCTACATCAAGGCAGTCGAGCAGATCCGAGCCGGAGCACTGGCCACCGGCAAAGCCCACGGTTCGGGGGTCTATGACGAGGAGAGCGCCAAGCGCGCAATCGCCAACAAGGAGACGATCCTGCTCACCTTGAGTGACACCGGAGTCCTGGGCTCGGGCGCCACCAAGCTGGGGGCGGATCTGCGCTCGGCGATTGCCGCCACACGATGAGCCGCGAGCGCGTCCTGGTCATGGACTATGCGTGGCCGGACCTCTCACTCGAGGCGCAGATCCTCGACGAGGCAGGTTTCGAGCTGGTCTCGGTCGTCGATGACGGGCGCCCAGCCCACGAACTCGTCGGCGACTGCGCAGCCATCATGACGTGCTGGGCGCTTGTGCCCGCTGAACTCCTTCAGGCGGGGAGCAACCTGCGCATGGTCGCGCGCTTCGGGGTGGGAACCGACAACATCGATGTCAAGGAAGCACGTCGACTCGGCCTGGAGGTCACGTACGTTCCGGACTACTGCATGGAAGAGGTGTCCGATCACGCCGTGGGACTGGCACTCGCCTGGTTCCGTGGAATTGTGACGCTGGATCGCATGATCCGTGCAGGCCAGTGGGATCCGTCTGCCGCGAAGTTGCGCCGGATGTCTGCGCTCACAGTCGGAGTCTGGGGCTACGGCCGCATCGGCCGCCGCACAGCAGAGAAGTTCGCCGCACTCGGGTGCCGAGTCATCGCACACGATCCGTTCGCCCCCGCCGGACCACCTGCCGAACTAGTCGACCTAGATCAACTCCTCACCCAATCAGACATCATCACCCTGCACATGCCTCCCTCCCCCGACGGCCCGGCTGTCACGAGCGAGATCTTCGCGTCCATGAAGCCCGACGCCCTACTCGTAAACACCGCACGGGGTGCACTCGTCGACAACGATAACCTGATTCGCGCATTGGAGACGGGCCAGATCGGTGGCGCAGCCCTGGATGTCGTCGCCGGTGAACCCGACATACCGCTGGCACTTGTCGAGAGCCCCAAAACGATCCTGACTCCGCACGTTGCGTTCTCGTCGCGGGAGTCCGTGGTGGAGTTGCGTCGGCGGACAGCGGAGGACGTCGTGAGGGTTCTCCGCGGTGAACCCGCACGGAATCCATTTCCCGGGTGAGGGCAATGAGCCTCAACAGGCACTAGAGACCAGGCACGTAGCCTTGCCCATACTGGACGTTAGCCGGCTCGCGGAAGTTGCCCGTTGCCGGCAAGAGCGTCGTCTGGCCACCATCACACACGATCGTCTGGCCAACGATGTAGCGGGAAACATCACTCGACAGGAATGCCACGAGGTTCCCCATGTCGTCACCGGTGCCGATGAATCCAGTAGGCAACACGAGTGCCGCTTCCTGCTCATCAAAGTCACTGCCGAGGACCTTCCGTTGGTTCTCGACTAGGACCCAGCCCGAGGCGATGCAGTTCATCCGAATGCCCATTTGAATGAGTTCGATGGACGTGGTTCTGGTGAAACCCACGATGGCGGCCTTGGTCGCGGCATAGACGGAGTGTTCCACGATGCCCCCGTAGGCGTGCACCGAACTGAGGTTGACGACCGTTCCGAATCCCTTCGCCCGCATGATCTCCGCCGCCCCTTGCGTGCAGAAGTACATGCCCCGCATGTTGACGTTGAACAGGGTGTCGTACTGCTCGACAGTGGTGTCCAGGAGTGCGCGATTCATGGTTATGCCTGCGTTGTTGACCAAGCCGTCGAGCCCCCC
>VGCC01000025.1 GCA_016870195.1 Actinomycetota bacterium | reverse complement strand
GGAATCGACATTCCTCGCTGTGGCGGAGCATCGCCTGCGGATCGTTTGCGCCGATGAGGACGACGTCCGCGTCACCGATCGATTCGATGATCGGTTTCAGTTCGATGTTGCGGGCCTCGCTCATCGCCCCCGGGTAGAAGGAGGCGATCTGGTTCTGTTCGAGGTCCGTCGTGCACACGAATCGAGCCGTGTGAGCGGTTTCGGAGATGTGCACGCCCGAGGTGTCCACCCCATGGCGCTGCAACCAGGACTCGTAGTCCGCGAAATCCGGCCCGACCGCACCCACGAGCACGGGCTGGAGCCCGAGGCAACCCATGCCGAAGGCGATGTTGGGGGCCACACCCCCGCGACGAATCTGCAACTCCTCGACGAGGAACGAGAGCGAGACCTTGTCCATCTTGTCCGCGACGAACGAGTCCGCGAAACGTCCCGGGAAGGTCATGAGGTGGTCGGTCGCAATGGACCCGGTGATGAGGATCGCCACGTCGAAGGACCCTATCGGGCCATCAGTGACCCGGCACCCGAATCACCGAGACTTCGAGACCCGCACGTTCTAGTGGAAGGAGTCTCCGCAGGCGCACGAACCGGTTGCGTTCGGGTTGTCGATCGTGAAGCCCTGCTTCTCGATGGTGTCGACGAAGTCGATAGTCGCCCCCGACAGGTAGGGAGCGCTCATCCGGTCGGTGACGACCGCGACCCCGTCGAAGTCCTTGCTCACGTCGCCATCGAGATCGCGATCGTCGAAGAAGAGTTGGTAGCGCAGCCCGGAACAGCCACCCGGCTGCACGGCGATCCTCAGGGTGAGGTCATCGCGGCCCTCGGCGTCGAGAAGTGCCTTGACCTTGGACGCAGCTGCATCCGTCAACACGATGCCGTCCGTGGTGGTTTCCATGACCCATCCTTCACTCTCTGGGGACACAACTATGACATGGACGGACCGTTCGCGACAGCCGGGACATGTTCGCCTCGGGCGGATCCGCATGGTCCACCGGACTTTGGCAGACTCGTGCCATGACTGGGACGTTCGTGGAACCGCAGCCGACCCCGCTCGCTCTGTTGCTCCTTGGGCATGGTGCGGACTCGGGCAGTGAGCGGGGGGTGGAGTGCCCGGGGGATCTGCCGGCACCGAGTGACCCCGACCTGGTGGCAAGGGCCGCCCGGGCGAGGGCCGCACTCGGCTCCCGCGTCTACATCCTGGGCCACCACTACCAGCGCGACGAGGTCATCCAGTTCGCCGATGTGACCGGTGATTCATTCAAGCTCTCGCAGATGGCCGCAGCCAACCCGGAAGCCGAGTTCATCGTCTTCTGCGGTGTGCACTTCATGGCCGAAAGTGCCGACATCCTCACTGCCGACGAGCAGCGCGTGATCCTGCCCGATCTCGCCGCGGGGTGCTCCATGGCGGACATGGCCGAGATCGGACAGGTGGAGCAGTGCTGGCGCGATCTCGAGGCCGCGGGGGTGGCAGACGTCACGGTCCCCATCACGTACATGAATTCCTCGGCGGCGATCAAGGCCTTCACCGGCCGCCACGGCGGGTCGATCTGCACATCCAGCAATGCCGAGCGCAGCCTCGAGTGGGCGTTCGATGATGACTGGCAGACATCGGAGAAGAAGGTGCTCTTCCTCCCTGATCAGCACCTCGGTCGCAACACTGCCGTACGTGATCTCGGCATGGCACTCGATGACTGCGTGGTCTACGACCCGCGGAAGCCGAACGGCGGCCTTACCGTGGAGCAGTTGCAGACGGCGCGCATGATCCTGTGGCGCGGACACTGCTCTGTCCATGGCCGCTTCACGCCATCGTGCGTCGACGAAGTTCGGGAGCGCGTTCCCGGCGTCACGGTCATCGTGCATCCAGAGTGCACGTACGAGGTCGTCGAGAAGGCCGATGTGGTCGGTTCCACCGAGAAGATCATCGCCACGATCGCCGCCGCCGAACCCGGAACGTCCTGGGCTGTCGGCACAGAGTTGAACCTGGTGAAGCGGCTCGCGCTGCAGCATCCGGATAAGGAAATCGTCTACCTCGACAAGACCGTCTGCTTCTGCTCGACCATGAACCGCATCGACCTTCCCCACCTGGTGTGGTCGTTGGAATCCCTTGTCGAGGGCACCGTGGTGAACCAGATCACGGTGGACTCGGACACCCAACACTGGGCACGCGTCGCACTCGACCGCATGCTGGCCCTGCCGGGGCCGACCGCTAGCCGGGACTAGAGCCCCGGGGCTTCCCAGACCGCGAGCCAGCGCTGGAGGTCGGGCTCCAGCGGCAATTCCCGGGTCAACATGTCACGCAGCCGCAGTTCCAAGACGTTGTCGCGCTTCTGCTCCGACCCGGACACGGGCGCGAAGGGGTAGAAGGTCCCCTGCTTGTACAGGTAGACGAGTGCGATCTCCCGGCCTGTCGGATCGCGAAAGGGTACGAGCGAACACAGGAGTTGGGGCCCGAACCCGGCGTTGACAAGACTGCTGTTCACCGCATGCAGATCGGTGACCACGGAGGACAGATCCGGCGGCTCGGTGCGCACCACGAGCCAGGTGAATCCGAAGGAGTCCTGCACGAGTTCGACCGGCGGTCCGGCGTCAGCGTCCAGGAGGGCCCGGACGTCGGCCTCGACATCCGCAAACGCCCGACCCTCGGGTGCACGGAAGGCAACGGACCCCGTCCCCGTGGGACGGAAGTCCAACTCGACGTCCAGGGTGATCGCACATCCGGGCAGCGCGAAGAGTGCATCGAGGTTGGGGCGGGCGGGCTCGCGCCGCCCCATGAGGGAGTCGAAAAGCCCCACTACCGCTGGCCGAGCTCGTTGGCCACCTTCGCGAGGTTCTCCAGGCGCTTCTCCAGCGAGGGGTGTGTGGACATAAGCCCCTCGAGGGTGAAGCCCTTCTTGCTCGCAACCGCGGGAGCGAAGGCGAGGTTGCTGACCGGCTCCATCTGCCGGATATCGCGGGTGGGGATCTGCGCCATGTCACCGGTGATCTTGACCAGGGCGTTCGCGAGCGCAGTGGGCTTACCTGTGATCAGCGCCCCTCCGCGGTCCGCTCCTAACTCCCGGTACCTCGACAGGCCATTGATCAGGAGATAGGAGATGAAGTAGACGACGACGCTGACCAGCATGACGACGATGAACATGACCGCCGCGTTCTGGTTCCGGTTGTCCCGCATCATCGAGCCCCACATGAAACTGCGGGCCAGGAACCCGGCGACGATCGCGGTGAAGGAGGCGATCGTCATGACCGTGACATCGCGGTGGGCTACGTGGGACAACTCGTGCGCAAGCACACCTTCGAGTTCATCGGGGTCGAGTCGACGCAGCAGGCCGGTGGTCACCACGACGACGGAGCGACTCGGGGTGCGGCCGGTGGCGAAGGCGTTGGGGACATCTGAATCGGCGATCCCAATCCGCGGCTTCTCCATGTCGGCCAGCAGGCAGAGGCGGTCGACCATCGCGTGCAACTGCGGTGCCTGTTCGGGTGTCACGACCACAGCGCGCATGGCGGACATCGCCAGGGAATCCGAGAACCACCATTGGCCGAAGAGGAGTGCTGCACTGATGCCCAGGACGAGGATCGCGCTGAATCCCAGGGCGTAGAGAAGCGCAGCGAGCACCACGTACATCAGCCCGAGACCGAACATGGTCCCGAACATCCGACGGGTCAACCCACGATCGATGCCGTACCTGGTCTTCGCCATGACTCCTCCCGCAGAACTCGCGTGGCTGCTACTTCTCGAGTTCCTGAGGCGATGACCCGGGGCCCACTTCGCGCTTCAGCGCGGCCAACTGATTTTCAACCTCGGATTCGCTCGCCATCCGCTCCAGTTCGATGGTGAGGGAGTCCTTGCCCATCCCGGAGACGTCCTCGAGGGCACCGGAGGCCATGAGCTCGTCGATAGCCCCCGCCCGGGCCTGCATCTGCGCGGTTTTGTCTTCAGCACGCTGGATCGCCAGGCCGACATCGCCGAGTTCACTCGAGATCCCGGTGAACGCTTCGTTGATCTTGGTCTGTGCCTCAGCGGCGGAGTAGGTGGCCTTGATGGTTTCCTTGCGAGTGCGGAACTGCTCGACCTTGGTCTGCAACTGTTGGGCCGCGACCGTGAGCTTCTCCTCCTGCTCAGCCAGTTGGGCCAACTGCGTCTGGAGATCGGCGATCTGCTGGTGCAAACCACTGCGCCGGGTGAGGGCCTCCCGCGCGAGATCCTCGCGACCCTGGCCGAGTGCGGCACGCGCCTGCTGCTCAAGCTTCGCCTCCTGCTGCCCCAGACCCTGGATCTGGAGTTCGAGGCGCTTGCGGCTGGTGGCGACATCCGCCACTCCCCTGCGCACCTTCTGCAGCAACTCCAGCTGCTTTTCGTAGGAGTAGTCCAGCGTTTCGCGCGGATCCTCCGCACGGTCGAGGGCGCGATTCGCCTTGGACTTGAAGATCATTGTGAAGCGCTGCCAGAGGCCCATAGCCATTCCTCTTTCTGTGCCCGCCCCCTGCGGGGTTCGCTTCCACTGTACGGGAGGCAGCGCTCGCGTGCCCCGGGATACGCTGCCGGTCATGTTCGGCCGGCGCTCACCCGAGGAATCCCCGACGGAAACCCCCTCCGAGGATCCGCGTGCCCCCAAAGGCCGACCCACTCCTAGCCGCAAGGAGGCCGAGGCCGCCCGCAAGCAGGGGCTTCGCACACCGCGTGGGACGAAGGAGGGCAAGAAGGCAGCGCGCGAGCGCGAGCGGCAGGATCGAGTGCGAGCCCGCCAAGGCATGTTGGCCGGCGATGAGCGCTTCATGCCCCTACGTGACCGAGGTCCCGCGAAGCAGTTCACGCGCAACTTCGTCGATTCGCGCTTCACCGTCGCGGAGTTCTTCATCTTCATCGCCATCGCGGTTCTCATCCTGGGCTTCGTCCCCAACCCCCAGATCCAGTCGATGGTGTCACTCGGCTTCTTCGTCCTTGTGGCCGTCATCGTCGTCGACACTGCGATCCTGCTCCTCACCCTGAGGTCGCGGGCGGCGAAGCAGTTCCCCGACCCCGTCGAACGCAAGGGTCTGCTCCTCTATGCACTCCTCCGCACCTTGCAATTCCGCCGGCTACGTCTGCCTCCCCCGCGCGTCAAGCGCGGCGGCGCACCGATGGAGTCAAAGTCCTGATGGAGTTCCGATACCTCGGACGTAGCGGCCTCAAGGTCAGCGAGATCACGTTCGGCAACTGGATTACCCATGGCTCGCAGGTCGACGATGCCGCTGCAACCGCAACCATCCATGCAGCACTCGACGCCGGTATCACCACCTTCGACACCGCTGACGTCTATGCCGGTACGAAGGCTGAAGCACTCATGGGCGATGCACTCCATGGTCAACGTCGCGAGGGCTTGGAGATCCTGACCAAGGTCTACTGGCCGGTCGGTCCAGGGGTAAACGACCGGGGCCTGTCCCGAAAACACATCATGGAGGCGTGCCATGCGTCGCTACGGCGTCTCCGCACCGACTACATCGACGTCTACCAAGCCCACCGCTTCGATTATGAGACTCCGCTTGAAGAGACACTGCGCGCCTTCGACGATCTCGTCCGCCAGGGGAAGGTGCTCTACATCGGCGTCTCGGAATGGCGCGCCGAGGAAATCCGCGAAGCCATCCGCATCGCGGATGAGATGGGCTTCAGTCGCATCATCAGCAATCAACCCCAGTACTCGATGCTGTGGCGGGTCATCGAAGGAGAGGTTGTCCCGACGTGCGAGGAACTCGGGGTCGGCCAGATCGTGTGGTCGCCCATCGCCCAAGGGGTCCTGACCGGCAAGTACCTTCCCGGCTCGCCACCGCCGAGTGGCTCCCGGGCGTCTGCTGGTGAGGGGCAGACCTATATCCAGCGGTTCATGGATGACGACGTTCTGCAGGCGGTTCAGAAGCTCCTCCCGATCGCCGCGGACATGCGCCTGACCCCGGCCCAGATGGCGATCGCCTGGGTCCTGGGCAATTCGAACGTGGCATCAGCGATCGTGGGCGCGTCTCGGCCCGAGCAGATCGCCGAGAACGCGGCCTCGGCGGGCATCACCCTCCCCGAGGATGTGCGCAGCGCCATCGACTACATCCTGGGCGATCTGATCACCACCGACCCGACGCGCACTGCGTCGCCGGCAACCCGGCCGTAGGCGCGACATGTCCTGGACCTGGTCGTACCTGCGCTTCGACGACACGCCGGTGAACGTGACCCTCAACCCTGGAGGCTCCTTCCCCTCCCAAGCAGACGCGGAGTCCTGGATCGGCGAATTTTGGCGGGATCTCCTGGGCGAGGGCGTCGATCAGGTGTCCCTTCTGGAGGATGGACGTGAGGTCTACGGACCGATGAGTCTGCATCCCCCCGAATGACGCCCACGATGCAGTAGGGTCCGATCACAACTACATCCACGTACCTGAAGTCCAGGGGAAGTCCGGTGAGATTCCGGCGCTGTCCCGCAACCGTGTGCCTTTCGGCGAGTCGGAGCACCTGGCAGGTACGAGCGGCTCCATCCGTCGAGGTAACGGGACGAGCGCTCGGGCAACCGAACGTCCCTTCCATTGGAAGGGACTCTTTTTTCGGCCCTCTCGAGAGCGTGTCCGACCGCTTAGTGAGAGGAACACATGACACGCATTCTGCGCAGCGCACTGTCACTCTGTGTGGCATCCGCCGTAGCCATCACCATCGCTGCACCAGCCCGTGCGGCGGATCGCGGCTTGTACGGATCAACGGACCCCGTCTACGACGGCGTCCTCCGTCAGTCCCTGGCCATCACGGGACTGACATCGGTGGATCTCCCGCCCGCGCCCTTTGCGATCACCTGGCTCCTCGGACAGCAATGTGCCGATGGCAGCTTCGAGGCGTACCGCACGGACACCACGGTGCCGTGCACCGCGTCGAATCCCACCGCATTCAGCGGACCGGACGTCAATTCCACGGCCGCCGCGGCCACAGCACTCGCCCTCGTCGGAGAGCAGTCGGCGGCACGTAAGGCGGTCGTGTGGCTCAACAATGCGCAGAACGACGACTGGGGCTGGCCGTACTACGCCGGTGGAGAGTCCGATGCCAACTCCACTGCACTCGCGCTCGCGGCACTCCGCACCGTCAGTCCGCAGGATCGCAGTGCACGGGTCCCCAATGCGATCGGCTACCTCGCGTCGCTGCAATTCCCGTGCGCAAGCGCATCGGCAGGAGCCCTCCCGTACCAGGCGGGTGGCGCAGCGAATTCCCTCGCGTCGTCCGAGGCGATCGTCGGCGTCGCGGCGAGCCTGCCCATCGATCGAGCGGGAGTGCTGACGCGGAATCCACCATGCGGGAAGGGCATGCCCACGCGCCTGGCGAGTTATCTCGCGTCGCAGATCACCGCGAAAGGCTCGCTCACATCCGACCTCGGAACCGGTCAGGACCTTGGCTCCACCGCCCGCGCCGTGATCGGACTCAGCGAACTTGGCGTCGGCCGCGCCGCTGTGCGAACCGGTACGCGCACACTGACCTCGGCGGCGCGCGACTACGCACTGAAGGGTGGCGTGGCCAATCCCGGTGCGATCGGCCTCCTCCTCATGGTGGCGGAAGCAACGGGAACATCGCCGCGCAATTTCGGTGGTGTCAATCTCGTGTCAGCGCTGACGGGGTCGATGCGGTGATCCGTCGCGTGCTGGTGGGTTGTGCCGTGACAGCGGCTTTGATTGGCGCACCCACCGCACACGCCGAGGGTCTCACGCGCTACTGGTCGTATTGGAACGGCTCGGACGGTGCCTGGTCGTACGCAACCCAAGGGGCGGGAACCACGATCCCTCGGGACGGGGATGTCGAGGCGTGGACCTTCGTGGTGTCGGAAGGCATGACCGAGGCAGGTGGGCCACCGACCCTGGATCCACGCCGGGTCTGGCAGAAGGCCTGTGGCACCGTCGCATCGAACCAGGGTCAGAAGGCCGTCGCCGTGGCACTCGACTTCGGCACGGCCGACATCGCGCCCGCGGGTGAGACGCCACCGGCACCGAGGACTGAATGCGCCGTGGTCGACGCCGGTGCCAACGGGTTCCAGATCCTGTCCGCTGTCGCGGATGTCCGTGCCGACGGCGGCTTCCTCTGCGGCATCGATGGATTCCCGCGGGAGGAATGCGCGCCGATCATCGACGCCCTGGAACCCGCACCCGTGGCGTCGGATGTCGCCCAGGCTCCGTCAGAGGAGTCGTCGGGAACACCGTGGTGGACCCTCGGCGTGCTCGCGGTCGCCGCGATCGTCGGCCTTGTCGTCTGGCGGCGACGATGACCGCCACCGCCATCGCACCCGACACGATCGTCGGCACCGCACGTCTCGGGCGCTGGACGCACCCGGGTGCATGGTGGCTGTGGAGTCTCCTCCTCGCCGTAACCGCGAGTCGCACCACGAACCCGCTGTTCCTCATCCTGTTGATCTGCGTCCTCGCACTCGTGGTCCACCGGCGCGAACGCCCCGGGGGACGCACGTTCACGTTCTTCCTGCGCATCGCCGCGGTGATCGTGGTGATCCGCGTCCTCGCGCAGATGCTCCTGGGTGGCGCCTGGGGCGACACGGTGATCGCAACCCTGCCGAGCATCACACTGCCTGTGTGGGCCGCAGGACTTCGGCTCGGTGGTCCGGTCGTGCTCGAAGTGATCCTCGCGGGCTTCTACGACGGACTTCGGCTCGCCGCGATCATCCTGTGTATCGGCGCGGCGAATGCCCTTGCCTCACCGCGTCGACTCCTGAAGTCCCTGCCCAGTGCGCTCTACGAATTCGGGGTCAGCATCGTCATCGCCCTCACGTTCGCGCCGCAGTTGGTTCACGACATCGAACGTGTACGCACTTCCCGGCGTCTCCGCGGACGCGCGACTCGAGGACCACGCGCATTCGCAGGCGCGGCACTCCCCGTGCTGCACAGCGCCCTCGACCAGTCGATCGAACTCGCGGCCGCCATGGATGCTCGGGGATACGGGCGCATGGGAACGGCGCACGCACGTGAACGTCGCTTCGTCGTAGCGCTCATCGGAGTCGCAGTGATCGCGGGTGCGATCGGGCTCTTTGGCCTCATGGCCGCACAGGTACCCGCAGTGCTCTCCTGGAGTCTCGCCGCTGGGGCACTCGGCGCGGCCGCAGGTGCGCTCGTGCTTGCATCCCGGCACCGCAATCGCACGGTGTATCGGCCTGATCCCTGGGGTCGATCGGAGTGGATCGTCGTCGCCTCGGGAGCCCTGACACTGGTGATCAGCGTCCTCACCACAGCCCTGAGCCCCCTCGCCATGAACCCGCCCACGGACCCCCCGACCTGGCCGTCGCTCCCGATCGGCGCACTTCTCGCGCTGGTGAGCGCTGGATGTGTGGGCTACCTCAGCACTTCACGACCCGAGGAGACGCCGTGATCGAGTTCGATGACGTCTCCTTCCGATACGACGCCGGCACCCCCTGGATCCTGCGCGATGTATGCCTGCGCATCCCGGAGGGTGAGTTCACGCTTGTCGTAGGAACAACGGGAAGCGGCAAGTCCACCCTGCTGCGGGCCATCAACGGGCTCGTTCCACACTTCACCGGCGGTGAATTTCTCGGCGATGTGCGTGTCCACGGCCGATCGATACGCATCACTCCCCCGCGGGAACTCGCCGATGTCGTCGGCTACGTGCCGCAGGATCCAATGAGCGGCTTCGTCACGGACACCGTCGAGGAGGAGCTTGCCTACGCGATGGAGGGTCTCGGCGTCGCTCCCACGACGATGCGTCGACGTGTCGAAGAAACCCTCGATCTGCTCGGACTCGACGATGTGAGGGTGAGACCCCTGGTCGCCCTGAGCGGGGGCCAACGCCAGCGCGTGGCGATCGGTGCAGCGATGGCATCGCATCCGAGAGTCCTGATACTCGACGAACCGACATCCGCACTGGACCCGGGAGCAGCAGAGGAGGTTCTCGCCTCGCTCCAGCGCATCGTCCACGATCTCGGAGTCACCGCGGTGATCGCGGAACACCGACTTGAGCGGGTGGTGCAATACGTCGATCGCGTCCTGGTCCTCGAACCGGGTGGTGTGCGCGAGGGGATCCCGCAGGTAATGATGACCGACGCTCCCATCGCGCCGCCCGTCGTCGAACTCGGCAGGCTTGCGGGCTGGAACCCCCTCCCCCTCACGATTCGCGATGCACGACGTGAAGCCGAACCACTCCGCAGGATCCTCGTAGGACGCTCCTCGCAGCGGCCACACCCTCCCGTCGGCGTGCGACGAGCAACCATGGACAGCGTCGATGCCGCCTACGGCCGCACCCCCGCACTGCGCGGTGTGGACATCGAGGTGCGCGGTGGGCAGGTGCTCGCCGTGATGGGACGCAACGGTGCCGGCAAGTCCACCCTGCTTTCCCTGCTCGCGGGCATGATCACGCCGACCACCGGGCACGTGCAGGTCGATGGAGTCGATCCCTCGCGACTGGAGGGTCCCGAGCTCGTACGCCATGTGGGACTCGTCCCCCAGAACCCGACCGATCTCCTCGAGTGCGCCACCGTTGCAGACGAGTGCAGGCTCTCCGATCGCGATGCGCGGGTTCTCGCAGGCACGACGCGCGCCCTCCTCGCGCTCCTCGCACCGGATGTCCGTGATGACACCCACCCACGTGACCTGTCCGCCGGGCAACAGGTATCGCTGGTTCTGGCGATCATCCTCGCGTCGCGACCACCGCTCGTCGTACTCGATGAACCGACGCGGGGCCTCGACTACCCCACGAAATCGCGCCTCGCCGAGCACCTCCGAGACCTCGCATCCCAGGGTCATGCCGTCGTGATCGCCACTCACGATGTCGAATTGGTGGCCGAGGTCGCCGACACCGTGCTGATCCTCGCCGACGGCGAGGTGGTCGCCCACGGACCGACATCCGAGGTGGTGACGTCCTCACCGATGTTCGCCCCGCAGGTCACCAAGATCATGTCCCCCGGAATCTGGCTCACGGTTGCCGACGTCGAATCCGCCCTCGCTGAGGAGCGGCGCGCATGAGTCACGCGATCGCGCTCCGCCCGTCAACGACCGTCGCCCTCGTGGTGTCGAGCGCAGTTGGCCTGCTCGCGTTCCTGTGGCCATTTCTCATCACACCCGGTTCGCAGTTGGCATCGCAGTCGTCCATCGTTCCCTGGCTCTTTGCACTCGTGATGGTGTTGGTTCTGGCGATCACGTTCTCGGAGTTCATCCACGCGCGCATCGATGCAAAGGCGATCGCGCTGCTCGGGATTCTGGCCGCCATCATCACCGCACTGCGACCATTGGGCGCCGGCCTCGCCGGTATCGAGCCGATCTGGGTCATCCTGATCCTCGGCGCCCGCGCCATGGGCCCCGCTTTCGGATTCGTGCTCGGCACGGTGTCACTCGCGGCATCGGCGATCATCACCGGCGGTGTGGGGCCGTGGCTTCCGTTCCAGATGATCGCGGCCGGCTGGGTCGGACTGGGTGCGGGCCTCCTTCCGCGGATGGCCGGACGGCGCGAGGTCCTGCTGCTCGCCGGTTATGCGGTGGGTGCCTGCATCGCCTATGGCTTCGTGATGAACCTGTGGTTCTGGCCATTCGCCACATCCTTGCCGCCGCAACTGGCGTTCGCGCCCGGTGCCGGGGTCGTGGTGAATCTTGAACACTGGTGGCGCTTCACGATCACCACCTCCTTGGGCTTCGACATCCCCCGTGCCGCGCTCACCGCGATCCTCATTCTGATCGCAGGTCGCCCGATCCTCGATGCCCTCCACCGCGCCGCACGCCGGGCCCGGTTCCAGCCGCAGCCGATGGTGGGAGCCTCGTAGGCTCGAGAAATGGGCGCACTCGCCGACCGTGCATCGGTCATCACGTCCGCCCCTTCTCGCCCCCGTGATGCAGAGGAATCGCAGGGCGCAACTCTGAGCGCGTATCACCACTGGTTGCGGGAGCGCGACGTCACTACGTCCAGCTTCGTGGAAGTGGAACCGGCGGGAATCGACGCGGCCATCGATTCCGGTGCGCGCCTTGTCGTCATTCGAGCGGCGACCGACGACGCCGTGGATGAGCGTGCACTGATTGCCCTGCTGACGGGCGCAGAGGCGAATGCAGTCGTTCCCCAATCCACCGGGATGACAGATGCCGCGTGGATGGAACAGGTGATCCTGGTCCGGGACCAGGTGGCCGATCTTCGCTCCCACCAGGGTGACATCGAGGCGCTTCTCGGCACAGTTCCGCATGCGATGGACGTGGCCGGTGCACTCGTGACCGCGAGCGCACGCCGAACGCCCGTTCTGCTCGAAGGCTTGACCGTGTGGGCGGCCGCCGTCGCCGCGGATCGGCTCTCGTTCCGCGCGAAAACGTGGTGGCACGGGGCCGGGACGAGCAACGATCCCGCGATCCGGGCCGCGATGATGCGCATCGGAGTCGATCCAGGACTCGACCTAGGACTCCCCACCCGTTCGGAGATTGGCGCGCGTGTGCACGCCGCGCTGATCGGTATCGACTAACGCACGTGCGAGGGCACGAACGGCGGGGTGACAACTTCGGCGTCGACCAGGGTGCCACGCACGTCGACCTGCACCGAGTCACCGACCGCAATGTCCACGGGGAGGTAGGCCAACGCGATTCCCTGACGCAGGGTCGGAGAGAAGGTTCCGCTCGTGGTCTCCCCCACCTGCGCACCCGCGCGGTGAACGGGCATGTGCGGCCGCGGGATCCCGCGACCCACGACCTTCACGCCGCGGAGACGCCGGTCCGGTCCGGCCGCCTTCACCGCGAGCAGCGCATCGCGCCCGTGAAATGCGGGCTTGTCCCAGCCCACGGCCCAGCCGAGCCCGGCCGCGACCGGAGTGGTCGAGGTCGAGATGTCCTGGCCATGCAGCGGATAGCCCATCTCGGTGCGCAAGGTGTCGCGCGCACCGAGCCCTGCGGGCGTACCTCCCGCGGCCGTGACCTCCACCATCAGCGCATCCCACAGCTCACCCAGGGACGCGGCCGGTGCGATCAGTTCGAAACCGCGCTCACCGGTGTACCCCGTGCGACACACGAGCACCCGATAGTCGCGCCACGGTGCCTCGACCATCGCCATGTAGTCGTGATCCGTCGGTAGACCCAGCGCCTCGAGTACATCGGCGGAGCGAGGTCCCTGGACCGCGATGATTCCCCGTTCATGGTGCTGATCGGCAATGTGGATCGGGGGTGGCACGGCAGCTCGGAAGACGGCGACCACCGCTGCGGCATTGGACGCGTTCGGAACGATGAAGATGTCCTCGGGGCCGAACCGGTACACGATGAGGTCGTCGATGATGCCGCCATCCTCGGTGCACACCATCGAGTACTGGGCCTGACCATCCGCGATGCGATGTACGTCGTTGGCGACAATGCCGTTGACGAAATCGAGCGCTCCCGGACCGGTGATCCGCACCTTCCCCATGTGGGATACATCGAAGATCCCGACCGCATCACGAATGGCGGCGTGCTCCCCCACGGTGCCCGAATACTCGATGGGCATCTCCCAGCCGCCGAAGTCGGCCAGCTTGGCGCCGAGACGGACGTGCCGGTCGAAGAGCGGAGTACGCTGAAGTGCGGTCATGAACGAACGCTAGCGACGTGACCACCCGAGCGCGAACGCTGTGATCCTGACTAACCTGCGAACATGACGACTCTCACGATCACCGCAACCGCTCCCGCCCAGGCCGCCGGAGACGCACTGGTTCTCCCCCTTCACCCCAAGGCGTCGACCATCACTGTGGCCGCCCCGGGTCTAACTCGCGGGCAGACAGAGAAGATAGTGAATGCCGCGCGCGCGCTGGGTGCCTCCGGCACCTCGGGCGAGGTCACGAAGATTGCGCATGTCTCGGGAATCAAGGCAGGTCTGGTCGTCACCGTGGGACTCGGTGACGCGACGAAGTCCGCGGACGCGGAAGCCGTGCGCCGCGCCTACGGCAATGCCGTGCGCGCATTGACGGGGAAGCGCCGGATCTCGGTAGTCCTCCCGGAGGACAACTGGGCCGCGGCCATGGTCGGTGCTCGACTCGCGAACTACGCCTTCACCGCCTTCAAATCCGCGCCGAAGAAGGAGAACTCTCCGGTGCAGACGATCACCTTCCTCTGTGCGGACCGTGTCAGCGCCGAGCAGCGGTCTCTCGTCCATGAAGTCGCGGTTATCGGTGACGCGGTCGACCTCGCCCGTGACCTGGTCAACACTCCACCGAACGCGCTGCCGCCCGCGACACTCGCCCGCGAGGCGAAGGCCGCGGTGGCGGCTGCACCGGTCAAGGTCACCATCTGGGACGAGAAGGCGTTGCAGCGAGATGGCTGCGGCGGAATCCTGGCCGTGGGTCAGGGTTCGGCGAACCCACCGCGCCTAGTGAAGCTCGAGTACGCGCCGAGGGGTGCGTCGAAGCATTTGGCGATCGTGGGTAAGGGCATCACATTCGACACCGGCGGTATCTCGATCAAGCCCGCGGCCAATATGGATGAGATGAAGGGCGATATGGCGGGTGCAGCTGCCGTGATCGCGGCGATGCAGGCCATCGCAGCATTGCGACTCCCCGTGCGCGTCACAGGCTGGGTGCCGAGCGCCGAGAACATGCCCAGCGGAACGGCGCAGCGACCCGGTGACGTCTTCAGCACCTACGACGGCACCACGGTCGAAGTGCTCAACACCGACGCCGAGGGGCGCCTGATCCTCGCTGACGCGCTGGGCATGGCCGTCGAGGAGAAGCCCGATCTCATCATCGACGCGGCGACGTTGACCGGTGCGCAGCGGATTGCTCTCGGCAGTCGCACTGCGGGCGTCATGTCGAATACTGATGATGCGCGTACCCAGGTGTGCGAGGCCGCCGATGCAGCGGGCGAGGCGATGTGGCCGATGCCCCTGCCGGAGGATCTGCGCAGTTCCCTCGACTCCGCAACCGCCGACATCGCCAACATCGGCGACCGCATGGGCGGGATGCTCTCGGCCGGGGTGTTCCTGAAGGAATTCATTCCCCCGGGCCAGCCGTGGGTCCACCTGGACATCGCCGGCCCGGCCTTCAACGACAAGGCCGCCTACGGCTACACCCCCAAGGGCGGAACGGGCGCCGCGGTGCGCACCTTCGTCGAAGTAGCCAGCCGGTTGGCGAACAGCAGGTGAAGAACCGGCCCAAGTGAACTCACCCGTGGGACGGTGGAAGGATGGAGGCGTCCCAATCAGTTGGTGAGGAGTAGTCACGTGCCGCAGGCGGATTTGGTCATTCTCGGAGGCGGCAGCGGAGGCTACGCGTGCGCGCTGCGCGCGGCCGAATTGGGCACGAGTGTGATCCTGATCGATCGGGACAAGCTCGGTGGCACATGCCTGCACCGCGGATGTATCCCCACGAAAGCCCTCCTCCACGCAGCCGAGGTCGCAGACAGCGCCCGCGAATCCGAACACTTCGGAGTGAAGGCCAACCTCGACGGCATCGACATGCCGAAGGTGAACGAGTACCGCGACGGGGTCGTGGCACGTCTTTATAAGGGACTTCAGGGCCTGGTCAAGAGCCGTGACATCACGTTGGTGGAAGGCGACGGACGTTTGGTGGGCCCGAATACCGTTGAGGTGAACGGTGAGAAGTACACCGGAACGAATGTGGTCCTCGCCACCGGCTCCTACGCGCGCACCCTCCCCGGCCTCGAGATCGGTGGCCGCATCATGACCTCCGATCAGGCCCTGAATCTCGACTACGTCCCGACGAGCGTGATCGTCCTCGGCGGGGGGGTGATCGGGGTCGAGTTCGCCAGTGTCTGGCGCTCCTTCGGCTCCGAGGTCACGATCGTCGAAGGTCTTCCGCACCTGGTGCCCAACGAGGATGAAGCGTGCTCGAAGGCCCTCGAACGCGCCTACCGCAAGCGTGGGATCACCTTCATCCTCGGCACCAAGTTCGCCTCCGCGACCCAGGACGCCACGGGGGTGACCGTCACTCTCGAGGATGGCAAGACGTTGACCGCCGAGATCCTGCTCGTGGCCGTCGGTCGTGGGCCGAACACGGCCGGCATGGGATACGAGGAGCAGGGCATAGCGATGGAGCGTGGTTGGGTCCTCGTCGACGATCACCAGCGCACGAACATCCCCGGCATCTACGCGGTGGGAGACATCACCCCCGGTCTCCAACTCGCGCACCGCGGATTTCAGCACGGGATCTTCGTCGCCGAGGACATCGCCGGCCTGAACCCCGCGGTGATCTCCGACGTGAACATCCCCCGGGTCACGTACTGCGAGCCCGAGGTCGCGAGCGTCGGCCTGACCGAGGCCGAGGCGAAGGCCGCGCACGGTGCAGATGCCGTGACGACCTACGAATACAACTTGGGCGGCAACGGCAAGAGCCAGATCCTCGACACCGCAGGATTCATCAAACTTGTGCAACTCAAGGACGGACCCGTCATCGGCGTCCACATGGTCGGCTCCCGCGTCGGCGAACAGATCGGCGAGGCACAACTGATCGTGAACTGGGAGGCGTATCCAGAAGATGTCGCCACCCTGATCCACGCGCACCCCACACAGAATGAGGCGATGGGCGAGGCACACCTCGCGCTCGCCGGCAAGCCCCTGCACTCCCACGCATAACGAGAAGGAGTAGGACGATGTCGGTCACCGTGTCCATGCCGCAACTCGGCGAGAGCGTCACCGAAGGAACCGTCACCCGCTGGCTCAAAGCCGTCGGCGACACCGTGGTCGCCGACGAACCCCTGCTCGAGATCTCCACCGACAAGGTCGACACCGAGATCCCCGCACCGGCCAGTGGCGTCCTCGTCTCGATCGCAGCCCAGGAGGACGACGTCGTGGCGGTCGGTGCACCGCTCGGAGTGATCGGCGACAGTGCGAACGCACCTGCAGCACCGGCACCCACCGCTCCTGCTCCTGCAGCACCCGCTCCTGCAGCACCCGCTCCCGCGGCCCCGGCGGCACCCGTCCCCGTCGCATCGGGGAGCGAGACCTCGGTCGTACTCCCGGCACTCGGGGAGAGCGTGACCGAGGGAACGGTCACCCGCTGGCTCAAGGCCGTCGGCGACACCGTCGTCGCCGACGAACCACTGCTCGAGATCTCCACCGACAAGGTCGACACCGAGATTCCGGCCCCGGCCAGTGGCGTCCTCGTCGCGATCACCGCGGCCGAGGATGCGGTGGTTCCCGTCGGATCCGAACTCGGTCGCATTGCATCCGGAGCACCGGCTTCCGCACCCGCTGCCCCCGCACCGACTCCGGCAGCACCGGCCCCAGCACCCACCGCTCCCGCGGTCGCAGAAGCGTCCGACGCATCCGATTCCTACGTCACCCCGCTCGTCCGCCGTCTGGCCGCGCAGCACGGGGTGGACCTGTCCCGCGTGACGGGAACCGGCGTGGGCGGCCGAATCCGGAAGTCCGACGTCCTCGCCGCCGCAGGACAGGGTTCTCCCCCCGAGCCGGGACCGGCACCTGCGGCTCCCGCAACACCGCCGAAGCCCCCGACACCGATTCCGGTATCCACGGCAACGGCGGCGCCCGCGGCACCCGCGGCACCCGCGGCACCGGCAACGACGTCGGCCCTGCGCGGACGCACCGAGAAGATGTCGCGCCTGCGTCAGATCATCGCCGAGCGCATGCTCGAGTCGCTGCAAACGTCTGCGCAGTTGACCACGGTCGTCGAGGTCGATGTCACACGCATCAATAGTTTGCGAAACAAGGTGAAGCGGGATTTCGAAGCGCGCGAGGGTGTGAAGCTGACCTTCCTGCCATTCTTCTGCAAGGCGGGGATCGAGGCACTGAAGCAGTTCCCGCAACTGAACGCGTCGATAAACATGGAGGCGCGCACCGTCACATACCACGATCAGGAGAACCTCGGCATCGCCGTCGATACCGAACGCGGACTCCTCGTCCCCGTGATCCGCGATGCCGGTGACCTCAGCATCGCCGGATTGGCGCGCAAGATTGGCGATCTCGCCGAGCGCACTCGCACGAACAAGGTCTCCCCCGAGGAACTATCCGGTGGCACCTTCACGGTGACCAACACTGGAAGCCGCGGCGCGCTCTTCGACACGCCGATCATCAACATGCCCCAGGTGGCCATCCTGGGAACCGGTTCGGTCGTGAAGCGCGCGATCGTCACCCAGGACGACGCTGGCCAGGACGTGATCGCCATCCGGTCGATGGTCTACCTCGCACTGTCCTACGACCATCGCATCGTCGACGGTGCCGACGCAGCGCGGTTCCTCTCGGTGATCAAGTCGCGACTTGAGTCCGCGGAGTTCGACGCCGAGCTCGGGTTGTAGTCGCCATGCGCTACGCGGTCACCGGGGCTTCCGGCCTCATCGGTGGAGCCCTCGTCCGACATCTCCTCGCGCAGGGTGACGAGGTTCTCCGTCTCGTCCGTCGTGATCCGCAGGGCCTCGACGAGGTGCGCTGGGACCCGAAGCGAGGCACCGTCGATGTCGCGGGCCTGGCGGGGACGGATGTCGTCGTCCACCTCGCGGGAGCCGGGGTCGGTGATCACCGGTGGACCGACGACCACAAGCGCGAGATCCTCGACTCGCGCGTCGACGGAACCCACACGATCGTGCGCGCGATGCTCGAACTCGACCCGCGTCCGCGGGCACTCGTCGCGGGCTCTGCGATCGGGTACTACGGAGACACCGGCGATCGCGCCGTGGACGAGTCCTCCCCCGCGGGAACCGGATTTCTTGCCGACGTCGTGCGCGCATGGGAGGCCGCGTCCGAGCCCGCTGCTGCTGCCGGCATCCGCGTCACCCACGCGCGCACCGGACTCGTCGTGGCCAAGGAGGGTGGCGCCTGGTCGCGCATGTTCCCGCTGTTCCGGCTCGGCCTCGGTGGCCGGATGGGTTCGGGACGTCAGTACTGGTCGTGGATCTCGCTGCGCGACGAGGTCCGCGCTCTGCAGTTCCTGGCCGATCGCGAAGACCTCACCGGCGCGGTGAACCTCGTCGCACCGCAACCCTCGACCAATGCGGAGATCACCGCGGCGATGGGGCGCGTCCTCGGGCGCCCGACCCTGTTCCCCGTGCCTGCGCTCGCACTGAAGACCGTGCTCGGCGAGTTCTCCTCCGAAGTCCTCGGCAGCATCCGTGTGCTTCCGACGGTCCTCGAGCAGCACGGATTCACCTGGCACGACCCCACCATCAGCAGCGCCATCCGCGCAGCACTCGATTCCTAGGGCCATGTCCCGCTGCGACATCGCCGTCGTCGGCGCCGGACTCGCCGGACTCGCCGCCGCACGCGAGGTTGCGATCCATGGTCTCGACGTACGAGTGATCGAAGCCGCGGACGATGTCGGTGGGCGGGTGCGCACCGACGTCGTAGACGGATTCCTCCTCGACCGCGGATTCCAGCTCTACAACCCCGCGTATCCCGAGGCGGCACGGGTCCTCGACCACGATGCCCTCGCATTGACCGCACTCACCCCGGGCGTGGTGGTCGCCGTGGGCGGATCACATGCCCGACTCGGTGATCCACGAAGACTTCCTGGCTGGAGCGCTGACGCAGCATCGCCCCGCACCGGGTCCCTAGCCAGCAAAGCGCGCTTCGCCCGCTACGCGTGGTCCTGCTCGCGCGAGCGGATCGACGAGGTGCTCGAACGGGAAGACAAGCCCGCCAGCGTCGCCCTGCGCGCCGCCGGTATCGACGCCCGTCTCTTCGACCGCGTCCTGCGTCCCTTCCTGACGGGAGTCTTCCTCGAGCCCGATCTGCGCACGTCTCGGCATTTCCTCGACCTCACCCTCCGCTCATTCGTGCGCGGTCGCCCCTCCCTCCCGGCCAGCGGCATGCGCGCGATTC
>VGCC01000024.1 GCA_016870195.1 Actinomycetota bacterium | reverse complement strand
ATTCCTGCGCTTGCCCTCGTCGCAGTTTTGTGGGGCCTCATAGTGTTGGCGCTCTCTCTGGTGTTCGCTGTGCGCGTTGCCCAGGCTCAACGATCGGTGGATCGGGCCACGGGGAATGTCAACGGATTCCTGTATCAGGTCCTCAGCGCAATACCGAAGCTGCGCGTAGCTGGAGCTGAGCCCCGGGCGTTCGCGGCATGGGCCGACCGCTTCCGCGGGGCTGTCGGCCAAGACCTCACCATTCGCGTGTCACACCAGATGCTGTTTGGTGGAATCATCAGTACGTTATCGACAGCGGTGCTCTTTGCCAGCGTGGCGCTTACTGACTCAGGTAAAGACGTCGGAGCATTCATCGCCTTTCAGACCACCTACATGCTCTTCATTGCAGGCATCATGACGCTTGTCACGGGCGTTGGAACGGCACTGCAGTTGCGACCAGCAATGCAGCGTGCTGCCGAACTCGTGGCGGACCTGCCGGAGTCGGGTGAGGGACGCACGGACCCTGGTCCGCTTCGAGGTGAAGTTGCATTGCGCGGAGTGACATTCCGTTACCAGCCGGATATGCCTGTCGTGCTTGATGAGCTCGACCTTCACATAAACCCCGGTGAGATGGTCGCCATCGTTGGTCAGTCCGGGTGCGGGAAGTCCACGATCCTGCGCGTGCTTCTAGGGTTCGAGACCCCTGAGGCCGGCTCAGTGGAGTTCGACGATGTGGACTTGTCGTCCCTCGACGTGGAATCGGTACGGCGTCAGTTCGGAGTGGTGCTCCAAGATGGACAATTGATGCCTGGCACCATTCACCAGAACCTTGCCGGTGCCACCACGTTGTCTCCCGACGAGGCCTGGGAGTTGGCCGAGCTCGTCTCCCTGGCGGATGACATCAGGGCCATGCCGATGCAGCTCGAGACCATGATCACTTTGAACGGTGGGGCTTTTTCCGGTGGTCAGCGCCAGCGCCTCCTTATTGCTCGTGCGCTCGCGACGCGACCGCGCATCCTCCTGCTCGATGAAGCGACAAGTGCGCTGGACAACGTCACTCAGCGGGTCGTCACTGAGAATCTCGCCAAACTCGGCATGACCCGGATCGTCGTGGCCCACCGACTATCGACGATCATCGGCGCCGACCGCATCGTGGTGCTCCAGTCCGGCCGGGTCGTTGAGGATGGAACGTACGGAGAACTTATGGAACGCCGCGGGGCGTTCCATGCCCTCGCGACGAGACAGGTTCTTTAGCCCATGACCCCTCCAGGCTTCGACTCTGTGGAGGTCGATTCCCACCCGGCCATCAGGCTCGGATCGCAGGAGTATCGGGCCGACAAAGAATGGGTGTCGGGCACGCATAGGGCGATGGACCCTGCGCTCACCTTGGCCCGTATCCGGCCACATCTTCACAAGGCCGGCATCACGCGTGTTGCGGACATCACCGAGCTCGACACGATCGGTATTCCGGTCGTCATCGCCACACGACCCGCCTCAGGCTCGCTCGCGGTGGAGGCGGGCAAGGGAGCCACGCTAGAGGCAGCTGCCGCCTCGGCCACCATGGAGGCGATCGAAAGATTTGTCGGCGAGGAAGATGATGTCCGCGACCTTGTGGCAACCGTGGACGAGGTCGGGGACCGCGTGGCCGTCCCGATCGAACACTTCCCACTCTTGACTCATGCCCGCGTCGCCACCAGCCGAGCATTCGGGTGGTCGCATATGTGGGATCTCCGTAGCGGGGAGACGCGGCTTGTCCCAGAAATGTTGGTCCACCTGCCAGTTGAGCAGCCGCCCATGACCGGTTCACCATGGGCAGCATCATCCAACGGCCTCGCGTCGGGCAACAATGTCGCGGAAGCGCTGTGTGCTGGCCTCTATGAGGTTGTCGAGCGCGATGCAACGAGTTGCTGGCAGGTTGCGCACGCGAACGGCGCGTCAAATCTCATGATCAACCTCGATACCTTGCGAGGCGAGGTCATCGGCGGCATCGTCCAGCAGATTCGTTCGGCTGATTCCGATGTGGCAATCATGTGGTGCCCTACGGAGGTTGGCATCCCCACGTGCATGGCTTATGTATGGTCCAACGATCGTGGGCTTGGAATTTACAAGGGCTACGGATGTCACCTCGATCCGCAGATCGCCATGATTCGCGCTGTAACCGAGGCAGTCCAGGCGCGTACGATCTTCGTCGCCGGTGCCCGCGACGATTTGGGGCGCGCATCGTTCGAAGCCCTGCGGCGAAGCGACGTGTATGGACCGGAGTGGATTTCGGCGAACTCAGTTGTTGTCTCGGTGGACGAACTGCCCAACCGGGCCACCGGCTCCTTCCACGGTGATGTCGCCATCATCCTCGACGGACTCTCCCGAGCTGGTTTCGAGACGGTGCTAGCGCGGGAACTGGTGATGGGTAGGACTTTTGAGGTGGCTGTGGTCCGAGTTGTTGTCCCCGGGCTTGAGCCTTATCGATTCCCGTGGGTAGCGGTATCCGAGCGCGCCCGGTCTTTCGTGCCCCCCACCCTCTGACAATTCCGAATCGAGTTCAGCAACCACGTCAGCCTGCGACTTCCTCCGTCACAGCTGCCCGAAACCGCCAGGCTTAGCTTTCGCTTGGTTCCAGCGGAATTGACCGCCACCCTGCTGCACAAATCCCAAGCGTTCTGGAAGGCTACGCCCGGCGCACGACCGGAGGTGCTAGCAGCCATCCAGTTGGCAAATTCCCGTTCCCAGCAGGATCACATACACCTGAGCCACCGCCACACCGATGATGACGATGCCTGCAATCACCACCGCGCTTGTCCCGAGACGCAAACCCCCAGTCCCTGCAGCCCTCGACTCGGTGCGAGCCCTCGCCCCCACGACCCCTGCGATCACGGGCAAAGCCAAAGCCAGCAGTCCTAAGGTCACCAAGACAGCAACCGAGAGAGCCTTTGCAACGAGGGAGTATTCCGGACCATAGATTGCCCTCGCCAGGATCATCAAGCCGATGAACTCAACCACTGTCAGGAGCGGGGAAACGATCACGCTCGCTAGGGCCAGAGCCAGAGCCGTTCCAGGACGTTTCACATGGGACTCGTGCGGTCAGGATTCACGATTGAGCGCCACGTACTGGAGAGGGGACGAGAATCGATCACCGGAGCTAACACCCAAGCATGGTCGAACTAGCCGAAGGCCGCGAAGAGAAAATTAACTTGGGCCGCCAGCACTCCGGCAACCACGATGACACCGATCACAACCGCCGCCGTTGCCAGACCCGAGCCGCCCGCACCCGTCAACTTCGCTGCTGCGCGGGCCCTTCTACCTGATCTGATCGCCAATACGGGAAGAGTCAACGCGAGGAGCGCGATCAGGCCTACGATCGCGAACGAGAGGATCTTGGTCCACAGTGGGTTCGCCGGCTCGTACGAGATCATCGCTGCGCCGAACCAGGCGGTGAACTCGATGAATATCAGGATCGGGGAAAGCACCAGGCTCACCAAAGCCAGAATGAATGAGACTCCAGGTCGATTCACAGGTTGACCTCCACGTGAGCCCTTGATGATGGTGATGAATCCTCCCGGTTAACTCGCTACCGGTCAAGTCTCCGGATTGCGGCGGAATTTTTTTATGACCAGGGGAGTGCCGGGTCGGCGAAGCTAAACCCTGGCACTGTCCAGAAATCCGACCTACACTCCGCTTGGTCCCCTGACGGGGATCCCCGGTTGAGGGAGTTGGTCTTCGTGAGGAAATCCAGATTCGTGCGGCGCATTGTTCCCGCCGTGGTGATGGCGTGCGTTCTGGCCGGATGCGGCTCGGACTCCGCCGATACCCAGGACGCGTCGGAGGAGACACCTCTCACCTCGGAGTCAACCGAGGGCACCTTCGCCGAGGGCTATCCGCTCCCCGACTGCAGCGAGGCCGACGGTGAGCCGTGCATTTTCAACGGCTTCGACCCTTCGATAGATGGCTTCGGTTTCGCGAACTGGGGAGACACCGGTGTCATCGGTGTCACCGAGATGATCGCCCTTTTCGGACGCAAGAAGGTGTGCGCCAGCGGCACCGGGGATAAATGCGTGATGTATCCAGCCGCCAAACAATGGGCGGACCAGGTCAATGAGGCGATGGCTGGTGGCCACTGTGAGGGAATGGCTGTCCTCTCCACACGCCTATTCCTCGGTGACGACGCCATCGACGAACTCGACCCCAATGCCGGTGCGACGATCGAACTCGACCCTTCGGATCGGAATGTCATTTCAGCCATCGAGATGTGGTTCGCGACCCAATACCTGGACCCCGTCGTCAGCGCCTACAAGGCCTACCAGAAACTCACGCCCACCGAGATCGCCTCCGCGCTGATCGATGGGCTGGCTGACGGGTCCGGCTACACGATCGGCATCTACTCGGAGGATGGCGGCCATGCCGTCACCCCGCTGGGTGTCGGCTTCGTCGGCGACCAGGTCGCCATCTCCATCTACGACAACAACTACCCGGGCACAGTGCAACGGATCATGATCGACCCCGACCAGGAGACCTGGTCCTATGCGGCGGGGACCACGGAGCCCAGTGCCCCAACAGGCGGCTGGGAGGGTGGCACAGGCACCATCGAACTGACGCCCATGGAGAGCCGCGCGCTTCCGGCACCCGCACCCTTCTCCGAGAAGCGCGGCAAGGGACGCAACGCAGCCAAAAATCAGACGGTTCTCGTGACCTCGCCGGACACGCAGACCATCGCGGGGGCTGTTCTGGCGATGGATGGCGTGTCCTATGACCTCAGTGACCCGAAGGTGACTCCCCCGACGGGCGTGACCGTGCGGCCCATCCGCGGAGACACCTTGACATCGGGTTCGACTGTCGTGGACATCGATACCGACGTTGTTGCCGACTACACGATCACCGCCACCACAGAGAACCCCTCGGGGGCCACCGTTCCGGTAACGATCTCTGTGGATTCCGTGGGTGCGCCCCGCATCATGATGCGGGCCGATTCCCCCTCGGATGGGTCTGGAGTTGCCCGGTTCTCGGTGGATGATTCGGGCCTGGTGGTCGCGGACACGACCGACGACACTTCTGCCGAGGTATCAATTGCCAACGGGCTCCGGGAATCCACCTTCGATCTCGACGATGAGAACTCACTGTCGATCGACACGGATGAGGATGGCGTGGCCACGGTCAGCCTCTTCGACGAGGAGGGCAAAGAGTTAGGTTCCTTCGAAATCGATGATGAAACGGAAGACGGCTCCGTCGTCTATTCCGACGTCGAGTACGACCCCGAGACCGGAGACTTCGACGTCACCGAGGTCGATGGTGAGGCAGAGGAAGTCGACACCGACTTCCTGGCACTCGTGGACGAATTAGTCGGAGAAGGTCCCGATCAAGGGGTCGACGAGGGCACCGAGGAGGACGCGCCCGAAGACGAAGGGGTCGACGAGGGCACCGAGGAGGACGCGCCCGAAGACGAAGGGGTCGACGAGGGCACCGAGGAGGACGCGCCCGAAGACGAGGAAATTGACTCGGGTCAGGTGGATGAGGAAGAAGAGTATTAGCCGGCGGACAATCTCGTCGATGCGCAACGGAGTCCCGAGCGAGTGCCGCGTCGTGACTTCGGGAGCGGCCTTCGACCGCTCCCGAAGTTAAACTCCTACTGCTGAATGCGATTGTTCCAACGAGTCGGCCCCACCTTCGACGGCAAAAGCACGAAGATGAGGTTCACGATCAGACCCGCGATCGGGATCAGAATGATCCAGGCCCACCACCCGGTGCGATCCGTGTCGTGCAGCCGCCGAATCCACACAGACAGCCCCGGAAGGAACAGGGCCAGCGCGGTGATCACGCTGACCGGTCCCGTACTCGCCATCATGTTCGTGGAGAAGACAACCGAGTCGATAACTGCTGCCACGATTGCCACGATGAAGGCGAAGAGCGTCCACCACCAGTATTCAGATCGGGTTGAGCGAGCGTTCCAGACAACGTAGCCTCGGAAGCCCTTCTTGATCGCGGCGACAAACCCCGTCGGGGACGGTTCGGTGTATTCGGTTACTTGGATTTCTTCCATGGACATGCGATGCCTCCTGCGCCAATGAGTGAATGACCAGTTGCGTCAGGGTAATGCCACTGGAGAGCCGCAGAGTGGAATTCGGCTTCGAATGCTCCCAGTGGCTTACACCTCCACCTCCTGCCCAACACCTGCGGGACCTTCGGTAATTGCGCACTGATGACGTCTAGGGCCACTGCAGGTCGTGACCCCCGGAGGCATTTCGGAAACTGGTTTCGATGGATCTTGGAATGTGCTTGGATTCCGACGTGCCTCGGACCTTCACATTGCGCCAGAAGCTCCGCTACCGATTCGATAACACCCTGTCCAAAGGAATTTGGGGTGTGCTCGGCTGGCTGGGGGCTTTGGCAATCGCCTTCATCGTCGTCGTCGCGCTCTTCCTGCGACTCACCGGAGTGGGTCCTGGCGAGGAATCCACAACTTTCCAGGAGGGCGTGTGGATCGCACTGACTCGCTCCTTGGATGCAGGCACATTCACCGGAGACGAGGGTGTGCCCTTTCGACTTGCCACCTTGACCGTGACGATTGTGGGGATTTTTCTCGCAGCCGCCATCATCGGTTTGGTGTCTTCCGCAATCGACACCCGTGTCGAGAGTCTCCGTCGTGGACGTTCGCAGGTCATCGAGCGAGGTCACACCCTCATCGTTGGACGCAATGACAAGTTGAGCTCAGTGATCAAGGAGCTGGTCGAAGCAAACCTGAGCGAGAAGAATCGTGCAATCGTCGTCTTGACACCGGATGATGTCGTGGAAGTGGCCGACGACCTGTGCAGTGAGATTCCGGACATGAAAACCTCGCGCCTCGTAGTGCGCAGCGGCAATCCCACGCGGATCAGTGATCTCGAACAAGGTAATCCGGCAGAGGCGAAGTCCGTCATCATCCTGCGGCAGGAGGACGGCTCGGATGCCCAGGTGGTGAAGACCGCACTCGCGATCGCGCGCTGCCTACCCGAGGGTTCCTCTGCTCCTATCGTCGCGGAACTCGAAGACCAGGACACGGCTGATGCCCTCGCAGATGCCATCGGCGGCCGCCTCCTGACGATCACGTCCAGCGAGGTGATCGCCCGAATCGGTGCGCAGGTGGCACGTTCCCCCGGTCTCGGTGGCATTTATGAGGAGTTCCTCGACTTCGAGGGCGATGAGTTATATGTCATCGACGTATCGCCTGCATGGGTTGGACAAACGTACGGCCAGGCACTTCTTGCCAGCAGCACGGCGACGATCATTGGTCTTCGAAACTCTGAGGGGACGTTCGTTGGGCCAGACACGCGAATGGTGCTCCAGGCGGGTGATCGCCTGATCGCGATCGCCGAGGACGACTCGAAGTTCTCCCTGGATTCGAGCCCACAAGCCTGGGACCCGACCGATTCGCGCGCCTGGGAGCCACTTGCACGGCCACGAGAGCGCACCCTGCTGATTGGGTGGAGCCCACTTGCGCCCATGATCGCGCAGGAAATCGATGTGCATGTCGCGCCGGATTCCGAGATTCACCTTCTCGTCGACGTCCCGCGAGAGGCACTGGACGCGATCGTCACGGCAATGACATTGCATAATCAAACGCTGACGATCCATCCGGGGAGCCCCATCAATCGAGCAGATGTCACCGCAGTCCTCGCGCGCGGTCCGTACGACCATGTGCTGCTTCTCAGCGAGAAGGAGAGCTTCTCAGCCAGCGACGCGGATGCGCGCACGATGTTGGCGCTCCTCCACGTGCGGAATTATCTGAGCGCCCACGGGACGACTGAAAACATCGTTGCGGAACTCGTTGATCCCAATGATGTGGAACTCACGGCACCCGCGGAGAACAGTGACTTCATCGTGAGTCAGCGACTCATCGGCCTGCTTCTCGCCCAACTCAGTGAGAGCCCTGACCTCGCGCCGGTTTTCCGGGAGCTTTTCGACTCCACGGGTGCGGTCATCGCGATGCATCCCGTGGAGCGCTACGTGGCACCAGGTCCGACGACTTTCCGAGCGATCATCGAGGCTGCTAGGGACTGGGGCGTCACGCCGATCGGTGTTCGGTGCGCCTCGTCCGGAGGGCCCTCGGGCGTCCTGGGTGGTGGCATAAGGCTCAACCCTGCAAAGGATGAG
This sequence comes from Actinomycetota bacterium, assembly GCA_016870195.1. Classification (GTDB taxonomy): domain Bacteria; phylum Actinomycetota; class Actinomycetes; order S36-B12; family S36-B12; genus VGCC01. Next base: position 12,158 of record VGCC01000024.1, on the reverse strand, counting down.
CCACTCATGCTCGGTGAAGACGACTCCGTGGTCGTGATCTCCGCGTAATCGGAACCATTCTCGGGGGACGCCACGAAGCCGACAGGGCCGAGAACGTCGGCTGTCCGTGAACGATGCGCTCCCGTGATGGGCGGAGCTCTGCTCGTGTGCCAAGTCGCCCGCGGTTGATACCGATGTGGCCTAGGGTTTGGGGATGTTCCGAAAGCGCCGTGCCACGGCAGCCATCGCCGGAATCGCCGTCGCCGCCGGACTATGGCTCGCAGCCCCCCTCCTGTCGAGCGCTGTGGCGGTGGGGATCAGCGCAGAGGACGAGGACGATGGTGGAGGCGATGGTGGCGGTGAGGGCGATGGTGGAGGCGATTCCGGTCCCGCGGAACCTGCCAAACCGGAGCCCGCTCCGAGCAGCCCGACCACGGAAGCCACCAAGGAACCTACGGATCCCGGTGACGCCGATCCCTCCGATGGCGCGGTGGCGGAGAGCGAGGACGAGGAGCCGGACTCTGCCGATGAGGACCTGGCCGATGAGGACCTGGCCGATGAGGACTTCGCCGATGAGGACCTGGCCGATGAGGACTTCGCCGATGAGGACCTGGCCGATGAGGACTTCGCCGATGAAGCTGGCGACGACGCGGACACCGACTCAGGAAGCGACACCACAACGGAGGAGTCCGGTGGAGTCGAGGAGGGCGAGGAGATCCAGGAAGGGTCAGCAGAGCTGGGTCTCGTCATCGAGCAGAGCGACGGGATCTCGGTCGCTGCTCAAGGCAGCGGACTCATGCCGGATTCACGCGCGGAGTTGTGGGTGTTCTCGACTCCGCAACTGCTGGCCCAGGGTGTCGTGGACAGCAGCGGCACCATCACACTGTCAGCCACGCTGCCAACGAACTTGGCCGAGGGCTCGCACACGGTTCTGCTGAAGGGTACGGATTCCACCGGAGCACCCGTGGAGTACGGGTCCAGCGTGGAGATCGGACCGAACGGCGAACTTCTCGGCGTCACCGAAGGGGTGGACGTCTCCGCCTTGGTCGTTCCAGAGCTACCGGATAACCCGAAGGCCCCTCAATTTCCGAAGGTGTCAGCACTTGACCAGCCGGCAGCGGTGGTTTCGGCGACCATCGCGGCCGTCGCTCTGCTGTCTGTGACCGGAGCTGGCCTGGTCGGGGCTTCTCGCTCGAACTCTCCCTCCGGAGGTGGTATCAACGAGAGCCTGGCGGGGGCAGGCGCCCTGCTCCTCGCGATGGACGTGGCGCACAACCGAGGCTGGCGCACCCGATTCACGGCTCGCGGAGGCGCGGCAGGTGACCGATCGTGGCTCTATCGATCGCCGCTCACCTCATACGTTGACGAGGCTTCCTATCTATGGCCCGAGGCAGTGAGCACGAAGAGCCCGCTCCTCGCACGCATACTGGGTGACGCCGCGCCGATACGCGCGATTTTCGGAAGTCTGAGCGCACTACTCCCCGTCATCGCACTCGTCCTCGGCCTCGCTTCCGCAGTGACGAGTGGTGGTATCGCGCAGCCACCCGTCACGGCACTCCTGATCGCATTGATCGTGATCGGTGTCCTCGATGCCCTGGCCGGACTCGTCGGGGTTCTTGCATTCTCCATCACCGTAATCCTCATGGGTGGGGTGATCGACCTCACGAGCGTGCGCACTCTGATGGGCGTCGGACTTCTCATCATCGGACCCGGGCTCATTGCGACGTCATTCCGCGAGATCCGACGTGCCGCTCCGCAGGACTTTGCACAGTGGTGGGAGCGTGGCGCGGACCTCATCATCGTGCCGTTGCTCGGAGCCTTCACCACCTACAACGTGGCCAACTCCATGCCGTCACTGGGCGGGTCGCTATTCCCAGTCGCTGAAAGTTCTGGTCTCCTCGCGATCATCGTGGCGGGGCTCCTCATTGTGAAGGTGCTTCTAGAAGAGGCCGCGGCGCGCTGGTTCCCGGAGCGGTTCGCAACAGTCGTCGGCGACCTCGAGGAGCCTGGGACAGCGCAATGCGCGCTGTCGGCCATGCTCAAACTGGCCGTGTTCCTCTTCGTGTCAGCGGCCTTCATCGGAACGTCCTGGCAACTATGGGTGGGCGGAGCCGTGTGGTTCATCCCGGTAATCCTGGCGATCGTGAGCTCGCGGGTCCCGAACAACTCACGCCTCTGGCAGATCCTGCCTCAGTCTCTACCACTTCTGAGTTTCAACCTCTTCGTCTTCTTGATCATCGCTTCTATCGCGGGAGCGATCCTCGGCGACACTCCTGACTTCGCCCTCACCTCGTTCGTCATCCTGCTGATTCCGGGGGTGATCCTCGGAATTCTCACCATGTTCGGCCGCGCACCACTCGACGGTGACGTGCGCTGGTACCTGCGCCCATCGATGACGACCGTGTACCGCGTCGGTGGGATTCTCGTCCTTACGGCCGCGGTCTGGCTCGCGGCCGACAGCATCTTCTAGAGGAAGCGGGACAGCAGAATCATCTGGCGCAAAATGGCTCGCGCGCCCATCAGAACTGACAGCCCTCCAAGCTGCACTTACCGAAGACCATAAGAATCATGTACACCTGGGCCAGGACGACGCCCGCGGTGACGATGCCTGCGATGACCATCGCCGCAGTCGCGATGCCGGCTCGTGGTATTGGCGTCACCGTGGATGCTGCGCGCACCTTGGAACTCATCGCGAGGGCGATGATGGGGACCGCGAGGGCGATTGCTCCGATCGCAATGACGATGACCACCGTCAGTACCTTGACCGCGGTCGAATTTGACGGTTCGTAGTTGACCATGTCGGCGAAAAGAAGGGCGACCATCTCGAAGAAAATCAGGGTTGGGGAAAGAACCACGCTCACCAAAGCCAGAACGAAAGTTACGACAGGCCGCTTCATGGAGTGCCCTTTCCGTGAGCCCCGTATCGGCGACAGTAGTGGCCGAAGTAGTGACGTCGTGTGAAAAGCGCCATAGCCTCCACACAGGGCCCACAACGCCATTACGATTCGGCCATGTCGATTCGGACTCTGACCTTCGCGTCCGTGATCGCACTGCTGGGGCTGGCTGGTCACTCCCTCGCCGACGGCTCGCTGCCCGGCGGGGCCACGATTGCGCTCGTCTTCGGGGTCTCCCTAGCTTTGAGCGTCCCGGCGGTATCCAAGCGCAGGTCGGTCTTCTGGGCATTCCTCTACCTTCTCGGCGCCCAGGCTCTCCTGCACGTTCTCATGAGCTTCACCCATACAGGCCATGGGTCCGCGTCACCCTGGTCGATGGTCCTCTTCCATGCGGGAGCGGCCGCTGTCGCATCCATAGTCCTGGTTTACCTCGATGACGTCATCGCACGCTTCACTGCATGGGGCCGCGGCATCCTCGGCTTTTTATTCCCCCTGACCGCGGTTCCCCAGGGCCAATTGGCGATGTGGAGTTCCGGGTTCTTCACGCCAACGCAGTCCGTCAGGAGGACATCCTCCACTCGCGCACCGCCCGTTCATCTCTGAATCAGCGCATCGCCCGCTCCCGAGCCCTCGGGCAGCGGTTTCTCCGCCGTGTCTCGGCGGATTCCGATTCAGAGAGGACAACAATGTTTCGACCATTTATGGGTGCCGCGCTCGTCGGCACCACGCTCACCCTCGGTCTCGCGGCACCTGCCAGCGCGCACGTGACCGCGAATCTCAACGGGGCGACAGCCACGTCGGGCGGATACGGGACCCTGTTCCTTCGCGTGCCGCACGGGTGTGATGGTGACGCGACGAACTCCGTCACCGTGACCATCCCGGCGGGAATCAACGCCGCCGGGGTGAAGCCGCAGCAGAAAGCTGGGTGGACAATCACCAGGTCAGGAAACTCGATCACCTGGTCTGGTGGACATCTTCCCGACGATCAGTTCGATGACTTTGGACTGAACCTGAAGTACCCAACCCTGAATCCGGGAGAGGCCTCCCGCAAAGTGGCCCTTCCCACGGTCCAGGTATGCGATGCGGAAGTGAAGGTGACGCGCTCGGGCTCGGACGTGGCGGCATCCGCACAGCTCCCGTCGCTCGCGGGCAAGGAAGTCGGGGTGTTCTCGGGGGAGACACGCATCGGATCCACGACAGTGGCAACCGATGGCGCGGTCAACTTCACCACAACGTCGGCGAAGGCACCGGCGGGGACACCAATTTCCCTGCATCGCGGCGGCCACACCATCGCGAACTCCAACAGGGCCATGGAGGCATGGACCCAGGTGGCCGGCGATGGAACGGACATGAAGATGCCCGCCCCGACCGTCACGGTGGTCGCAGCAACATCCTCGGGACACGGGCACTAGTGCTCCGCTTCCCGTTAGCTGTGGTGCTGGGTCTGCTCCTCGTCGGAGTGGGCCCAGCACCCGCCCACGCCCACGCAGATTTCGTAGCATCCGCCCCGCGTCCGGTGCGACCGTGACACGCTCGCCCGCAGAGATCACGCTGCGGTTCAACGAGCCGGTCTCCGTGCAGGATCTTCGGATCCTTGACGCTCGGGGCCGCACCGTTGACCACACGGTGAGCGTTTCCGGGACGCGCGTGACGGCGCGGCCTGGCACCGCACTCACTCGGGGCCCCTACGCGGCGACATGGTCGGTCGTATCGGATGACGGACATGTGGTGAGCGGCGCCATGAGTTTCCAGGTGGGACGCGGTGGTCGCGAAATCACGCCTCGATCGGTCACCACCACTCCCGCATCCCGCTTCACCTTGTCCGGTGTGAGCCCCGGTGCCGCTCAACTCTCATCCCTGAATTCCACGATGGGTGATGTGCAATGGACGCATCCGGCACTTCTGGGCCCCCTCACCTGGTCATTCGACGGGAAGGTCGCATCGGGCGTCCTTCCATTCACTGGTACCTGGGAGCTCCAGGCCACGGTGCTCAAGGGTGACGTGGTCGTTGTGCACCGCGGTCAGGTTCGGCTGCCATGAGGTGGACTGCTGCGGTGGCGATCCTGGTAACAGTCTTCGGGCTCGGAGTCGCTCCGGCTGCAGCCCACTCCCAACTCGTTTCCACCCTGCCGGCCGACGGCACTGCCCTTGCCACACCGCCTACGGAAGTCCGGCTCACATTCAATGAGAATCTGATGGACGGACTCACCACACTGGCGATCATCGATAGCGCCGGAAACGTCGTCACTTCCACGTCCGTCACTCCGAATGGCACCGACCTCGTGCTGCCGTGGCCTGCGGACCTGGGACGTGGCACCTGGCAGGTCTCCTATCGAGTCGTGTCTGCAGACGGGCATCCGGTGAGCGGCGCGATCACGTTCACGGTCGGCACTGGATCTTCCACCTCGGCGGAGAAGGCTTCGTCCACGACCGATGGAAGCGTCCTTTTCTGGTTAGTGGGTGGTGCGATCCTCGTCGCGATCATCGCGGTCCTCATGATGGCGTGGAGAAGAGGTCACGCACGTGAGGTACACTGACATCGATCACGAAACCTCGTAATCAGTCATTCGCGTGCTTTCCCTCAGGGCGAGTTCGCCCCCACACTGCAACACACGGTGTGGTCATGGGAATTTGGTGTAACAGAAAATGCCGTTTTCAGAACTTGGCGTAGCCACGCCCTTGTCACGTGCCCTGGCTCATAGCGGATTCACGCAACCCTTCCCGATCCAGACCGCGACTTTGCCGGATGCGATCAAGGGCCGTGACGTCCTCGGACGCGGCAACACAGGGTCGGGTAAGACGCCGGCATTCAGCCTTGCGCTTCTCACTCGATTGGCCGGCCAGACGGCGAAGCGTCGCTTCCCACTGGCCCTCGTGCTCTCCCCCACGCGCGAACTAGCCATGCAGATCAACGACACCATCGCACCCCTCGCCCGCAAGGTGAATCTCTCCTCCGTCGTCGTTGCCGGCGGCATGCCGCTCAATCGTCAGGTCCAGGCCCTCGAACGCGCCGTCCCGATCGTGGTGGCGACACCTGGTCGCTTGATCGACCTGATGCACCGCGGGGCGGTCGATCTGTCCCGCTGCGAGATCGTGGTCCTTGATGAGGCCGATCAGATGGCGGACATGGGATTCATGCCCTCCGTGCGCGAGATTCTCGATGCCACCCCGAACAACGGTCAGCGCCTGCTGTTCAGCGCCACCCTGGACCGCGATGTCGACACTCTGGTCAAGACGTACCTGCGCAATCCGATCGAGCACAGCGTCGAGATTCCCATCGAGGCTCAAGGTCAGATGGAGCACCATGTCTTCGTCGTCAAGTCCGAGGATCGGGATGAACTGACCTCCCGGATCGCGGCACGCGACGGACGCACGATCATGTTCGTGCGCACCCAGCGGGGTGCGGATCGCTTGGCCGACAAGTTGGCGAAGCGCGGAATCGCCGTTGGATCGCTGCACGGAGGGAAGGCCCAGGGTGCCCGCAATCGGGCGCTGGAGGCCTTTCGGTCAGGTGCCACACCGGTTCTCGTCGCCACGAATGTCGCGGCACGCGGTATCCATGTCGACGACATCAGTTTGGTGGTGCACGTCGATGCGCCGACAGACCCGAAGGACTACCTGCACCGTGCCGGTAGAACCGCACGCGCTGGCGAGTCGGGGACGGTGGTGACACTGGCACGACCCAATGAGCAACGCGAGATGCGGAGTCTGGCCAAGCGTGCCAGCGTGAATGCTGAATTCGTCACGGTCGATGCGCATGACCCTCGCGTGGAGCGCATCACCGGAGCCAAGGAGCCCAGCGGTGTCCCGTGGGTGCCACCCACGAGCCATGTGCAGGTCAAGAAGCCCGCGAGGCCCCACCATGCCGGTGGCGCTGCGCGCCGCCGTGCTCCGCGCCACGGACGTGCCAAGTCCCCTCACGGTGGTCCCCGAAAATCAGGGTCTGGTAAAGGTCAACGTCGCGCGCGTTAACCAGTGTGCTTCAGCAACGTGATTCGGTGCACATGTGAGTGCCTTGTATTTCCAACGCTCGCGTAGACGTGATCACTCACGGTGCCAGAACCCTCACCGGTAGCCGCGATCCGGCCAGCGTGCCACGAACATCAGCAGTCGGAGACGCGTCACTCCACCGGGCTTCGAGCCTGCCACCAGGGAACCGGACATCGGTTGCGACCCCACCGCCGTCGAACTTCCAGGTTGCCCTTCCCGTGACCGGAAGATCGGAGAACAGGCGGTAGGAATGCAACTGCACGGTCACCGCGTTCACTCCGACGTCCACTACCTCCCAGGATCCACCACGAAGTCCCAGCCCGGAGTCGCCACCCGCGACCTGAGAGCGGCTCACGGAATCCGCAACGGACAGCACCACAGCTCGAGCGGGGTCGGATGAATCCGCTATCCGGGTGAATCGAGGAATCAAACGGGGACGGGGGGCGGAACACGGTCCGTTGTCACGCGCGAGGAACCCCGCCGGATCCTGGAAGAAGGCGCGAGTCATCGCGGCTGCGCAGGGAACCGTGTTGCCCATCGCCTGGACATGCAAGCCGAAGGGGATATCCACGGCCCGCGAATGCGGGAATTGACGCGTGACCATTCGGCCTTCATCCGCCGTCGTGACCGTGTCCAAGGTCCCTGAGAGCACCAACACAGGTACGTCGGGATATGTACCAGTCGGCGGTGCTGGTGGTCCGGATTGCTCCTGTGGGAGTTGCGCCCAAGACATGCAGTCGTAGATCGTCTCCCAAGATGATGCGAGGTAATCCTCGATCGTGAACGGAGCGAACAGACTTGGGGACGTCGAGCGTGCCGTCTCGATGGCAGTCGAGAGTTGGGATTGCCGCACGGGACGTGGTTGCGTCATGTCGTAAAGCTGCGGATAGTCCTGACACGTCACAGCGAGGAACTGACCCGCACTGTTCTCCGAAGGCGACTCCGGCGTCCCACCGGGAAACTGGAACTCCGCAACCAGGCGACCCAGGGGTAGCGGGTCTCCGGTGAGCGCGGCGCGAACTGCGGGATCGAATTCCCGGTAGGTGACGTCGGTGTACGTGCCGTGATATGCCACATCGAGGAGATCGGATGGCCCGATACGAATGCGATGCCGCTGACCGTCGCCTCCGGGCGCCACGACAACAATGGGATCCGTCCGAAGGCCCTCAATCAGAGTGCCCAGACGCTCCACGGTGTCCCACCGATGGGTGCGACACGAGGGATCTGCCTCGCATACCTGCCGAAGACTTGCAGTGAGAGTGGGACCCTGCGTCGGGTACCAGGCATCTTCTCCGATAACAGGGTACGCACCATCCAGCACCAGGCTGCGGATCAGCGTTGGATGCCGTCCTGCCAAGACCTGGGCCATGAACGTCCCGTACGAGTCTCCGTATACATCAACCTGTCGAAATCCGAGGGACTCAATGATGGCCGCTGCGTCATCGGACGCCCGAGCTGTGCCGTAGTCATCGACCCTCGGCCCGAGCCGCTGGGCACATGCCTGTACCGCCTTCGGGTAGGCCATCGTGCCGCGCTGCACTGCAGGGCAGTTGATCGCCGATGAGCGACCGGTTCCTCGGGCGTCCATCACCAGAAGTGCTCGCTCTGACATGAGGCTGCCCAGCATCTCGGCATATTCGTACCCTGAGTCGATTCCACCGTAGCCAGGACCGCCCTCAAATGCGGCGATCAGTGGCCTTTGCAGAACGTCAGACAGGAGCACACTTCCCGGAGTCGCATTGCGGGGGAGAGTGAGGGCGAATCTGATGGGGATAGTGCTCGAGTCATCTAGCGGCCGAATCAGCGTTCCACACCACGACTGAAAGCGAACTCCCTCCAGCACCGAGCATCGGGACAGACTCATGTCGCCGATCGTGAGACGTTCCCGGGGTTCAGCAGCCGACCCGGGTGCCACGAGACCAGCGAGGACTAGCAGACCCACGAGAAGCACAGGCGCGCTGGTGCTCGCCCATCTCCTACGGGCTCCGTGACTCATCCACCACCTCGATTGTGGTTGCCGTGGGATCACTGCAGTAGGCCATGCGTGTCGTCTTCCCGGCCACCTCGATCGCCTCGACCACTTGTTGTGTCACGCGTTCGCCTGGAGCGAGGAGCGGTACTCCCGGCGGGTAGGGGCAAAACTGCTCCGTGCTCACGTGTCCGATCGATTCGCGGAGGGGCATGCGCACCCGGTGCGCGAAGTAGGCATCCCGGGGCGAAAGCACCACATCGGGCTGGATCTGCCATGTCGCAGCTGGCGCGGGGATTCGGGGTGAAGTGCGCTGGGACTCGATGACCGCGATCAGGGCGCTGACGACCTGCGCAAGCTCCTCGGGTTCATCCGCAACCGACACCGTCATGATCACCGTGTCCGCATCCGCCGCCTCGACTCCGATGCCCTGCTGCCAGAGTTCCGCGGCGATCGCAGCGCCCGTCGTACCTGTGCGCGGGACCCAGATGGTGAGTTTGAGTGGATCCATGACGCAACCGAGGGTTGCGTCATCCAGGACCACGAGTCTCGGAACCCGGGCGAGCGTTGCCCGGGCATCCGCCGTTGCTTCTATCAGGAGCGCCATATGCGCACCCCGATCACGAAGCAGGGCGACGCGCGTCGCGTCGATCGAGGCAAGCAGGGTCGCGGACGGTGACGTTGTGGCCGTGAGGTCGACTCCATGCGACAGGGTCGAGGGGAGAACACGCGTCCCTTTCAGGGACGTGACTGCCGTTTGGGAGTAACCGGTAAGCGCCTTGTGGACACTCGTGGTCACGACATCCGCACCGCGTGCATGCGCGCCACCGCCAGGCAGGAAGTCAAGGTGAGCACCCCATGCCTGATCGACGATGAGTACCGAGTTCTGTCGGTGGCATACCTCCGCAAGAGGAGCGATGTCCGTGATCGTCCCCACGTAGGCGGGGGATGTGACGAAAAGCGCGTAGGCGCCTTCCATGTCGACATCCGCACCATTCACGCCGATGGGGACGCCGAACTCCGGATGGATGCGCGGAAGGATCCACCGGGGTGTGGCGCCGGACGTGACCAGCCCGGCATGGGCGCTGCGATGAGACGTGCGATCGATGCTCACCGTCACCCCGGGGGCCACCACGGAGGTCAGCGCCGCGATGTTCCCCTGGGTGGATCCCCCGACGAGGAAGCGCGCGTGATCGGCACCGATCGCCTCAGCCCAGAGCTTCTCCGCCTTTTCCAACACCCGTCCGCTGAAGACGTTGTCGTCGGCTCCGCCCTGTAACGGAATGTCGTCTTGCAGTAGCGGCGCCAGCACATCCTGGGCGAATGAGGTAAGCCCTGCGCGGCCATAACGCATCTTGTGGCCGGGGATCTGCATCGAATGACTGCGACGGGCACGCGCTGCGTACCACGCATCGACGAGCGGACTTTCCGACATGCTCCGACGTTACCCCTGGAGCCAGGATCCTCGAATGGTTCCGGCGCGATGAGACCTGGCACGGGTGGCGTTCGTCGTCTGCCTACAGATTGATTCGAGACCCGGTCATCGCATCGAAGAAGTACAGCGCCTCCACCGGCACATGCAGGGCCACCTGCTCCCCCACCCGAAACGCGGACTGCGCGGGCACGGTAGCGAGGACCTCGCTACCCCGGCGTGAACCCAAGGACGTCGCCGTGTCCTCGGCGCCCTCGACTCCGCTGCTCTGGAGATCCTGCGACATCGGGCGCGCCTCGAGCAGGAAGTGGATCAAAGCGCTGCCACCGAGCACTTCGACGAGCTTGACCTGGGCGCGGATCGGCACGGTTCCCTGTGACTCGCTGAGGGTGATCGACTCCGGACGGGCGCCCACGATGATCTCCGCACCGTTCCTGGCACTCAACATGGACGCGATGGAAAGCCCTGAGGGCAGGGCGATTGTCTGCGTCCCGAAGTGGAGGGACACCTGACCACCCTCGCTTCGCACGTGGGCGTGGAAGAGGTTCATCGGGGGAGTCCCGATAAAGTCGGCGACGAAGACGTTCGCTGGGTTCTCATACAACTCCTGCGGAGATGCCACCTGCTGCAACGCGCCAAGGCGCATGACCGCGACACGATCCCCCATCGTCATTGCCTCGACCTGGTCATGGGTCACGTAAATCGTGGTGACCCCGAGACGATCCTGCAGTTCGGCGATCTCCGCACGCATCTGCACGCGCAACTTGGCATCCAGATTTGAGAGCGGCTCGTCCATCAGGTAGAGCTTCGGCTCGCGCACGATGGCACGACCCATGGCCACACGTTGCCGCTGGCCACCCGAGAGCTGCGCTGGCCGCCGGTTGAGGTAGCTCGTGAGGTCGAGCATCTCCGCGGCAGCGTCCACGCGGCTAGCGATCTCACCCCTATTCATCTTCCGCACTTTCAGTGCGTAACCGATGTTCTGCCGAACGGTCATATGTGGGTAGAGGGCGTACGACTGGAAGACCATCGCAACGTCGCGCCCACGGGACGGGACGTTGTTCACGACGGCTCCATCGATGCTGACCGTTCCCGAGGAGATCTCTTCGAGACCGGCGACCATGCGCAACGCAGTGGTCTTTCCACATCCCGACGGCCCGACGAGAACGAGGAACTCGCCGTCAGACACGTCAATCGAGAAGTCGTCGACCGCTTTGGTTCCGTTTGGGAACAGTTTCGTCAGGTTCTGCAAGGACACATATGCCATCAGCCCTTAACCGCCCCTCGGGAGAATTCGCTTACGAGATACCGGTGCGCAGGTCGAGCGGGAGCGTCAAAAAACTCAGGGAAAACAAGAGGACACTGGTGAACGCCGCGTGGCCCCAAAGTCTGTGGCTGACTGTCGCAGAATGTGGTCCCTCCGTCCATGTCATGAAAGGCGTTTGCACGACCCACGCGTCAGAAATATCCCTGTGAGGAACGTATCCGCTTCACACCCTCGCCGCGTGGGGAACTGCCGAGGCAGAGCGACGTGTGTCACCAGCATGTAAGCGATGTCATCTCGGCCGGTAGGGCCCGCCATGGGACACACATGGGGTGAGGCGGACGGGCCGGCCTCGTGACGCGCCGAGGCTGCAGGCATGGCCACGCTTGACCCTATAGGCACCACCAGTCACAACCGCTACACTCCGAACCGGCGAAGTTCGTCCACTTCCTAGGGGACCCCATGGCAGATGAAGACGTGTGGCGCGTACCCACACCCCCCCATGTGCGGACTCTTCCAACGAACACCGACGCCCCCGATGACGAACAGGCGGCGCCGGCACCCGCGGCGCCTTCCCGCCGCGGGAGCGTGACGGTCGATGACCTGGTCACCGAGAACGACGTCAACGAG
>VGCC01000023.1 GCA_016870195.1 Actinomycetota bacterium | reverse complement strand
CAACCTTCCCGGTGACCTTCAATGGTTCGGGTGGTTCGGGGTGCACGGCGTACCCGAATAACAACGGCAACAGCTTCTACTTCTTCGTCCAGTCCCTCGGCACGTGCGTCATCACCGTGACGGCCCCGGGAATATCGCGCAGAATCAAACCGGGTCTATATACGTATGGGGTTGGGGGCCGAATTTAACAACCCCGGGTCAACCCGGCCAGATGGCCGGTTTTCCAGTCACTTCTCAGTCACTTTTCTTGCTGAATCCAAGAGTTTCTGGATGCAACTACTTGCCTCTCTGTGCGCTTTCGTCGCGAGGGGATTCATCGATCTCCTCACCATCTTGGGCGTTTAGAGATTGACTTTCGGGATTCCTGGAATCAGCTAGTGTGCGGGCTTGCGGCGACCCCTGATCCCGATGGCAGCATGCGGCGCCCTCGCGGCGGCAGCCGTGCTCGGCTGGTTCGCCAGCCCGGCTGCCGCGCACGCGATCATCGACCTCGACGGCGTCAGCGCAGTGGCCGGCACGACGAGCCAGATGACCCTGGAAGTCCAGCATGGGTGCCTTCCCGCCGAGGCCACGCTCCGCGTCGACGCCTTCGTCGGCCGCCCGTGGCGAGGCGTGGAACCCGGCGCCGTGCCCGGATGGCAGACAACGGTTGAACGCTTGCCGCAGGGCGGCTGGCACATCGCGTGGACGAACCTCGGGCCGCCCATCCCGTTCGGGACCGCGATCTTCTTTCCCATCGAAGTCGCCTGGCCTTCGAAGGCCGGAACCTATGCGATGCGCGTCACGCAGCAATGCACGAACGGCGCGTCATACGACTGGAACCAGCAGTACTTTCCGGCGACTGCCGACAGCCCCTCGCCCCCGCTGACCCCGCGGCCCGAGGTCAAGGTGGTCTCCAGGGCCGAAGCATCGACGGCCAACGCGCAGCCCGCACGGCCCGTGCACATGAACACCCACAGCCACTGAGCCCTGGCTGGAGCCCGGGGACTGGTCTAAAACTCGGTCTCCCTCACGAGAATGAGCAGTGCACACGGCCCTTGGAATTACGTGCACGACCTGGATTGCTGAACGGGTCATCCGGCGGGCCACCTGGCTCGGCTGCATACCTGGCGAATTCGATTTCCCGCACGTTCGGGTCCGTTGGACGCGTATTGGGCTCGACCGCGAAGTCGCGAGGTTCGCGCGCCTTGAAAGTCGTTGGAATCAAACACTTCTCTTCGACGCGATACTCGGCTTCCCGGCTGCTCGCCCCAGATCAACTGGTGTTGAAGCGCATTGCGGACCACCCAGGTCCTGGAAGTGCGCATCCCTCGAGGGCGGCCTAGCGTTTACGGGAGAGTAGGACGATCCCGCCTATCACGAACGCCGCCCCGATCGACAACGCGCCGAGGGCGAGGGGGACCGGCATCCCGGCGAACATGTTGCCATCGGCGTCCAATTCGGCGAACCCTGCGAACCAGGAGAATGACTGGAGAAGCGCGAACCCTCCGACAATGAAACAGATGATGGCGGCGATGATGCGCCCACCAGACGGCCCACCACCGAGAGCGCTGGCCTTCCGAATCTGACCATTCTCGATCGTCACCCAACCTCCACCTGGGAAGACGTAGAGCCCCGCGAACGGCCCGGATCCCGGGGTGTAGGTGACTCCGTTGATCACGACCGGATCGGGCCCCACGGGGGCTGCCGCCTCGGCGAGGGGCTGGCCCCACTTTGAGCAGAACTGGGAGTCCGTGCTGGCTTCGGTCCCGCACTTTGAGCAAAACATGAGATCCCCCGAACTTCCGACGGGGCCAAGCTACGGGCCCGAATTGGGATTGCTCTGTGGCGAGGGGCAAGGCTGCGCCGTGGGCTCGCCTGTGTCTCCGGATTTGCCCACGGTGGCTCGCGTTGGCCTAATGCTTGGACTGATTCCCAGACATTGCTTGAAAGCGGAATTCGACGACATCCCCGTCCTGCATGACGTAGTCCTTGCCTTCCACGCGGACCTTCCCGCGGGCCTTCGCATCGGCCATCGATCCGGCATCGACGAGATCGGGGAAGGACAAGATTTCCGCCTTGATGAACCCCTTCTGGAAGTCCGTGTGGATCACGCCCGCCGCCTCGGGCGCCGTGTCGCCCTTGTGGATCGTCCAGGCACGCGCCTCTTTCGGGCCCGCGGTTAAGTAGGTCTGGAGTCCGAGGGTGTCGAAGCCAACGCGCGCAAGGGCGCGCAATCCAGACTCCGCCTGCCCGACGGATTGCAGTAACTCGAGTGCTTCCGCATCGTCGAGTTCCGACAACTCGGCCTCAAGTTTGGCGCTGAGGAAGACGGCCTCGGCTGGAGCCACGAGTTCGCGCATCCTGGCCTTGAAACCCTCGTCGACGAGCTCGTGCTCATCCGCGTTGATCACATAGAGGAACGGCTTCGCGGTGAGAAGGAACAGCTCTCGTATGGGCGCGGTGTCGAATCCAGACGCGAAAAGCGTGGTTCCGCCATTGAGGATCTCCTGCGCGCGCTCAGCAGCCTCCAGCACGGAGGCCCTGCTCTTGTCGTTGCGCGACTCCTTTTGAAGGCGTGGGATCGCTTTCTCGAGGGTTTGCATGTCGGCGAGGATCAACTCGGTGTTGATGGTCTCCATGTCCTCTGCCGGCGACACCCGGCCTTCGACGTGGACCACGTCGTCGTCGGTGAACGCGCGGAGAACCTGGCAGATCGCGTCGGACTCGCGAATGTTGGCCAGGAACTTGTTTCCCAGTCCCGCCCCCTCGGATGCGCCCTTGACGATGCCCGCGATATCCACGAAGGTCACTGTCGCTGGGACCACGCGCTCGGAGTGGAACATCTCCGCCAGGGTGTCAAGCCGGCTATCGGGCACCCCCACGACCCCGGTGTTGGGCTCGATCGTGGCGAACGGGTAGTTCGCGGCGAGGACGTCGTTTTTGGTGAGCGCGTTGAACAGGGTGGACTTGCCGACATTGGGAAGGCCGACGATCCCGAGGGTGAGACTCACGACGCACGATCCTATGGGCCGATTCGGTGCACCCGGCAGTAGCCTGTGCCGCGTGAGCACGCAAGACCCGGATCCTTATGCCCGGCTCTTCCGTGACGACCCTCCTGCACAGGTAATCGATGACGGAGTGATCCAGGACGTCGTCGTCCAGGAGATCGTGGAAATCGAGCAACCCGTCGAGGATGCCCGCGTCGTGGACGATGCGTCGGGACGATTATTCCGGTCAGTCGGTGCCGCGGCCGCCCCCGAGTCGATCCCAGCGCTCACCTCCAGTCAAGCGAGTCGCCTACGTACGGTGCGCGACCGAGCCGACGACAGCGCCGTGGAGTCGATCACTCCTGAACCCACCTCCCCCGCCACGATGACCGAGGAACCACGGGAGTACGCACCGCGCGAACCGGTGGTGGAGGTTGCGCGCGAGGGCCGCATCACCGCCATCGGTGTCTACGTCGGCGTCATCGGTCTGACCACCCTCATCGCCTTCGGTGAAGTGCTGATCTTCGGCGACCAGCCGAATTGGATCACGGGGGTGGCACTGGTGGCCGTCTCGATCGCAGCCGCGCTCGGGGTTCGGCGTCGCGACGACTTCTCATCTGTGTTCGCGCCGCCGCTCGCCTTCCTCGTGGTGGCACTTACCGCTGGGCAACTCAACAACGTCGGGACGACTATGACGTCCCGCGCAGTAGCAGCCTTCTTCGTTTTGGGCTACAACTGGATGTGGATTGTGGGTGCGACACTCGCCGCCCTCGTGATAGTCGTGCTACGACGAAGGCGTGCTGGCTGAGGCCTTTAGATCGCGTCGGAGCTCCGGCGGCAGAGCGAAGATGAGTGATTCCTCCGCGGTGGTGATCTCTTCGAGCTCCCCGAATCCGCGGGATCGGAGGAAGTCGATCACCTCGTCGACCAGGATCTCCGGCACCGATGCACCGCTGGTGAGACCTATGGTGGTAACACCGTCGAGCCAGCGTTGATCAATCTCACCCGCATGGTCCACGCGGTAGGCGGCACCAGCTCCCGCTTCGAGCGCCACCTCAACGAGACGGACCGAGTTCGATGAATTGCCCGAACCGACGACGATCACCAGTTGACTCCGCGGAGCGATGGCTTTGATCGCACTCTGGCGATTCTGAGTGGCGTAGCAGATGTCGTCACTCGGGGGGCTTTGCAAGCCCGGGAATCGCTCGGACAGCGCATCAACGGTCTCCAGAGTCTCATCCACGGAGAGGGTCGTCTGAGAGAGCCACACCAACTTGTCGGAGTTCTCGATCTCGATTTCACGCGCGGCCTGCGGATTGTCGATGAGCGTCATCGCCTCAGGCGCTTCGCCCATGGTCCCCACGACTTCCTCGTGCCCTTCGTGGCCGATGAGCAGGATCTGGTAGCCCTCCGCGGCGAATCGCTTCGCCTCCGCATGGACCTTCGTGACCAGAGGGCAGGTGGCGTCGATGGTCTTCAGGTTCCGATCCGCAGCCTCCGCATGCACCACGGGGGCAACGCCATGCGCCGAGAACACCACCGTCGCACCCTCGGGAACCTCCGCGACTTCATCGACGAAGATTGCGCCGCGCTTCTCCAACGTCGAGACGACGTGCTTGTTGTGGACGATCTGCTTGCGCACGTAGACGGGTGGCCCGTACAACTCGAGGGCCTTCTCAACCGTGACGACGGCCCGATCGACTCCCGCGCAGTATCCGCGGGGAGCAGCGAGCAGGATGCGCTTGGTCTCGGACACTCATTCATCGTAGGCGCACCACGGCACGTGCGCTTAGATGCGGGTCCATGGCACTGGAATCGAGCGCGGACGCGCCCGTTCCCGTCCGCACGGTCTCCCGGCTCATCGGCGAGTGGGTCGGTCAACTCGGTGCGGTCTGGATGGAAGGCCAGGTGGCCCAATTCCGCCGAAGGCCAGGAGCCCGCAACCAATTCCTCGTGCTCCGCGACACCGATGCCGAAGTCTCGCTGACGATCGTCGCCGACGCGCAACTCGTCGGCTCCGTGGAACCACCGCTTGCCGAGGGACAACGGGTCGTCATCTGGGCCCGCCCCGAGTTCTGGTCCGGACAGGGATCCCTGCAGTTGCGCGCACGAGATATCCGCCCGGTCGGTATCGGGGACCTGCTCGCATCCATCGAACGGCTCAAGGCACTGCTCGCCGCCGAGGGGCTCTTCGCCCCGGAACGCAAGGTGCCCCTCCCCTTCCTCCCGCACACGATCGGCCTGATCTGCGGTCGCGCCAGCGCCGCGATGACGGACGTTCTCGTCAATGTCGAGGATCGGTGGCCCGGGACCCGGTTCGACGTCCGCGAAGTCGCGGTGCAGGGCGTCAATGCCGTTCCCGAGATCACTGCGGCGCTTGCCGAGCTCGACGCTGACCCCCATGTCGACGTGATCGTGATCGCGCGCGGTGGCGGAAGCGTGGAGGACCTGCTCCCCTTCAGCAATGAGACCCTGGTGCGAGCGGTGGCGACTGCACGCACTCCGGTGGTCAGTGCCATCGGGCACGAACAGGACTCCCCACTCCTTGACTACGTCGCGGATCTTCGGGCCTCGACTCCCACGGATGCAGCGAAGCGGATCGTGCCGTCGTGGGCGGAGGAGAGCGCATTGATTACCGGACTGCGCGACCGTGCACGCCGGACCCTGCTCACCGCGATTGAACGCGCGATTGACTCGATCGCCGATCTGCGTCGGCGATCCCTCGCGCGCATCACCGGGCAGTGGGAAGCAGCAACTGCGGATATCGACCACCTCAGTGCCCGACTGCGCGCCCTATCCCCGGCGAGCACACTCGACCGTGGCTATGCCATCGTCACCGTCGACGATGGGACGATCGTGCGCAACGAACGGGATGTCGCGGCAGGTGATGTGATGACGATCCGGGTCGCGCGCGGATCCCTGACGGCACGACGGGAGGCTGATGATGGCTGACATGAGTTACGAGGCCGCGCGGGCCGAGCTCGCGGAAACCGTGGCCACACTCGAGGCCGGAGGGTTGACCCTCGAGCAGTCCCTCGCCCTCTGGGAGCGGGGCGAGGAATTGTCGGCCCTCTGCGCAACGTGGCTGGATGACGCTCGGAAGAAACTCGAGAAGGACTAGTCCCCCGCTCGGAGCGTGCCGGCCACGGTCATCACCTGATCGAGCAGATCGGTTCCGCTCACGATCGTCGTCACCCCGTCGTCCATACGCACAACCGACGTGCGCTCCGGCGCCGTGAACACCTGCCACCGTTCGCCCGCGATCGTGACGTCCTCACCTGGCTCGCCGCCGGCCGTCTGTTCCGAGAGGAATGCATCACCCGCGGCACGCGACTGCGCGACCTGGAGGTATTCATCGGAGGGAGTCACATAACCGAGATGCCACACCAGGCTCCCATCCGAGCCTTCGGTGGGCTCCCATCGCACGCTGGTGGCACGCAGGTCGGGAAGCGTCGGCACCTCCACCGCGAAATCCGCCGAGGATCGGGCCGTGACGAGCGCCTGGGTGATATCTACCGTGCGCACCGGATCCGGCTTGGGCCGCCAGGTCACGATCAGGATCGCCGCCACGACGGCGAGGACAACCACCATGGACCGGATCATGTCCCCGACCGTTTGACGCATCGGACGCGTCCGACGCCCGGTGGGCTGGGGATCACTCACTCCCCCATCCTCCCTCGGCTTCTCGGGCACGGCACTTCGACGTGACTCTGCCCGGAATCGCACTACGCTGCCGATATGGCCGCGGACTCCCCCGAAGTGCCGGATCGAAACCTGGCCCTTGAGCTGGTTCGCGTCACCGAAGCAGGCGCGATGGCTGCCGCCCGCTGGGTGGGCCGAGGAGACAAGAACGGTGCGGATGGCGCCGCCGTCAATGCGATGCGCATGCTGATCGGCACCGTGTCGATGAACGGTGTCGTGGTGATCGGCGAGGGCGAGAAGGATGACGCGCCGATGCTCTTCAACGGCGAGCACGTCGGTGATGGAACGGGGGCCGACGCGGATGTCGCCGTGGATCCGATCGATGGGACGACTCTCGCGGCGAAAGGGATGCCGAACGCGCTGTCGGTGATCGCAGTCGCCGAGCGCGGCGCGATGTTCGATCCGTCCGCCGTCTTCTACATGGAGAAGCTCGTGGTAGGCGCAGACTGCGCCCACGCCATCGACATCACCGCTCCAATCGGCTGGAACCTCATGAGCATCGCGAAGGCGAAGGACGAGACGGTCGCGGACCTCACCGTGTGCATCCTCGACCGCCCACGCCACGATGACCTGGTTCGCGAGGTTCGCGAGTCCGGGGCGCGGATCAAGTTCATCAGCGATGGCGATGTCGCCGGAGCGATCATGGCCGCCCGCGCAGGAACCGGTGTCGACCTGCTCGCCGGAATCGGAGGCACCCCGGAGGGGATCATCGCGGCGTGCGCCATGGCCTGCATGGGTGGTGCGATCCAGGGTCGTCTCTGGCCCCGGGACGAGGACGAACGCAGGAGGGCCCTCGATGCGGGACATGACCTCGGCCGTGTCCTCACGACCACGGATTTGGTGACCGGGGAGAACATCTTCTTCTGTGCCACCGGGATCACAGACGGTGAACTCCTCGAAGGTGTCCGCTACACACCCGATGGCCCCACCACGCACTCGATCGTCATGCGGGGCAAGAGCGGAACCATCCGCGAAGTCAAGAGCGAGCACCGCCTGGCCAAGCTGTCCCGCTACAGCTCGGTGGACTTCGGTCACGCCCGGTAGTCAGGCGTCCCACATACTCGGGTCTACCCTGAGGAGGTGGCTTTCGATTTCGTGGACATGCTCCCCCTGGGCGAGGACGACACCCCGTATCGCCTCCTCACATCCGACGGTGTGCGAACCGAAACACTCGGTGACCGCACGTTCCTGCACGTGGAACCGCAGGCACTTACCCGACTGGCCTTCGAGGCGATCAAGGACATCTCGCATCTATTGCGCCCCGGGCACCTGCGCCAACTCGCATCCATCCTGAAGGATCCCGAGGCCTCCCCCAACGATCGCTTCGTCGCACTCGACCTCCTCAAGAACGCGAACGTCGCCGCGGGAGGGGTTCTTCCCATGTGCCAGGACACTGGCACCGCCATCGTGATGGGCAAGCGCGGCCAGCAGGTTCTCACCGAAGGTCTCGACGAGGAACACCTCTCCCTCGGCATCTATGACGCCTACCAGAAGCTCAATCTCCGCTACTCGCAACTGTCCCCGGTGTCGATGTGGGAGGAGCGGAACACGGGAAGCAACCTCCCGGCACAGATCGAGATCTACTCGGATACCCACCCCGGCCATGAATTGAGTTATGACTTCCTTTTCATGGCAAAGGGCGGGGGCAGCGCGAATAAGAGTTTCCTGTACCAGGAGACGGCGGCCCTACTCAATCCCGCAAGCTTCCGAACGTTCCTCGACGAGAAGTTGCGCAGCATCGGAACCGCTGCGTGCCCTCCCTATCACCTCGCAATCGTGGTCGGAGGCACGAGTGGCGAGTACGCACTCAAGGTCGCCAAACTTGCCAGCGCCCGCTACCTGGACTCGCTTCCCGTGCACGGAACAGCCAGCGGCCACGGCTACCGCGATCTGGCGATGGAGGCGGAGGTCCTCGCCCAGACCCAGGAATTCGGGATCGGTGCGCAGTTCGGCGGCAAGTACTTCTGCCACGACGTCCGGGTGATCCGCCTTCCCCGGCACGGGGCGTCCTGCCCGGTGGCCATCGCGGTCTCCTGCTCGGCGGACCGCCAAGCAAAGGCGAAGATCACCGCTAAGGGAGTCTTCTTGGAGCAACTCGAGACTGAGCCAGCGCAGTTCATGCCCGAGATCACCAACGACCACCTCGACGATGACGTAGTGCGGATCGACCTCGATCGCCCGATGGACGAGGTTCGCGCCGAGCTCACGAAACTGCCCATCCGCACACGGGTCTCTCTCACCGGTTCCCTGGTCGTCGCGCGCGACCTCGCTCACGCCCGCATCAAGGCGATGCTCGAGCGGGGTGAGCCGCTGCCGGAGTACTTGAAGAAGCACGCCGTCTACTACGCCGGCCCGGCCAAGACCCCCGAGGGCTACGCCTCCGGATCCTTCGGCCCCACCACTGCGGGGCGCATGGACTCCTACGTGGATCAATTCCAGAAGGCGGGTGGCTCGTTCGTCATGTTGGCGAAGGGGAATCGCAGTAAGGCGGTCACCCAGGCGTGCAAGGACAACGGCGGCTTCTACCTGGGATCCATCGGTGGTCCCGCGGCGATCCTTGCGCAGGACAACATCACCAAGGTGGAGGTTCTCGACTTCCCGGAACTCGGGATGGAAGCAGTGTGGCGCATCGAGGTGAAGGATTTCCCGGCGTTCGTCGTGGTGGACGACAAGGGCAACGACTTCTTCGCCGAGACGCTACGCCCGATTACCGCGTCGATCCCGGTGGGCGCACCCCGCTAGTCGCGGCACTTCCTCACGCCGTTGACCCAGTGACTCTTGCCGCGACCGTCGCGCCATATGGTCCAGAAGGCCCGGTCCTGCCAGTAGCGGTTCCACTGCTGCATAGGCCGATCGCGAAGGCTCTTCACGATCTCGACGGCAGAGTCCCCGAACTCCTTGCGCACCTCCGCCTGCATCATCCAGGTGGCACCGATCGCCAGTCGGCGCGAGAACTGATACGCCCCCCGGTAGATCCCCCCCCTGCTGACGGCCTTGTAGTCTCCATTGGACTCGAAGTCGACTAGGCACTTGCGTTCGTCGTCCTTGCCGGGCTTGAACCACTTCCCCTTGTACAGGCTCGACATGAGGCCACGCAGGTCAAGGGACTGTGCTGAACCCAAGGCGTGGGCCAATTCCCGGGCGATGCGCTCGGCCGGGTCCTCGACGAACGACGCGTTGCCCGCATCCCCCGCCGGGATCGGGATCTCCTCCCCGGTCTCCGGGTCGAAGATGCCCTCGGTGAGGTCCAGGAATTCGGTCGGGATCGTGTCCTCGGGGTTGTCGCGGGGACGTTCGCGTGCCGCCGCCGGGGCGCAGAGCCCCACGACGAGCAGGAGGCAGAGCGCGGAGACACCTGCCCGAACCATGCCCACCTCCCGATGGCGACGTGCGCGGACCAACATTGTGTCCGGGGGTACCCACATCGGCCAAGGAACGAAAGGGCTAAATCACCGTATATCGGGCAGGTTCTTTTGGAAAATTCACCTGGCCCCCCATGGACGTGGGCCAGTTCACGCGCGTGCGCAGGGCTACAGCAAGCTCTCCTCGAGCATCTCGGTCACCAGGGCAGCGATCGGCGATCGCTCAGATCGGGTCAGGGTGACGTGCGCGAAGAGCGGGTGACCCTTGAGTTTTTCGACCACAGCCACCACCCCGTCGTAACGACCGACCCGCAGGTTGTCCCGCTGACCCACGTCGTGGGTGAGCACCACACGACTGTCCCGTCCGATCCGGGACAGCACGGTCAGCAGCACGTTCCGCTCCAGGGATTGGGCTTCGTCGACGATGACGAAGGCATCGTGCAGGGATCGGCCGCGGATATGCGTGAGGGGTAGGACCTCGAGCATCCCCCGATCAAGGATCTCGTCGACAACCTCGGGGGTGGTGATTGCGTTCAGGGTGTCGAACACCGCCTGACCCCAGGGTGACATCTTCTCGTGCTCGGTCCCGGGCAGGTACCCCAAGTCCTGGCCGCCGACAGCGTAGAGCGGACGGAACACGATCAACTTGCGGTGCTGACGACGTTCCATGACAGCTTCCAGCCCGGCGCAGAGCGCCAGAGCGCTCTTGCCCGTGCCGGCGCGCCCACCCAACGAGATGATCCCAATGTCGGGATCGAGCAACAGATCGAGAGCCACACGCTGTTCGGCGCTGCGGCCATGCAAACCGAATGCCTCACGGTCGCCGCGGACCAGGCGCACCTGCTTGTCCGCCGTCACGCGGGCTAGGGCGCTTCCCCGCTCGGACACCAACACCATTCCGCAATGGCAGGGAAGGTCGCGCGCGGCGTCGATGTCGATGACCACCTCGTCGTAGAGCCGGTCGATGTCATCGGCCGGCAGCTCGAGTTCGGCCATGCCGGTGTATCCGGTCTCGATGACGAATTCGGCGCGATACTCCTCGGCCGCCAGACCCATCGACGACGCCTTAACGCGCATCGGGAGGTCCTTGCTGACGAGGACGACGTGGGCACCAGCGTTGCCGAGGTTCCGTGCGACAGCGAGGATGCGAGTGTCGTTGTCTCCGAGTCGGAGGCCGTTCGGCAACGCCTCGACGTCAGTGTGGTTGAGCTCCACACGCACCGTGCCGCCGGAGTCCCCGATCGGCATGGGCTCATCGAGACGTCCGTGCTGGATTCGAAGGTCGTCGAGGAGCCGTAGCGCCTGCCGGGCGAAGTAGCCGAGCTCAGGATGGCTGCGTTTGCCCTCGAGTTCTGTGACGACGACGACCGGGATGACCACATCGTGCTCGTCGAACCGGAGCAATGCCCGCGGGTCCGAGAGGAGGACGGAGGTGTCCAGGACGTAGGTGGTGCGGGCGCTGCCGGCGTCGGGCACGTGGCCTCCTGGGAGGGGTCGGTGTCCTCACACGCTAGGTCCCACCCGTCACACCGACCCCGTCGACACGCCGGTCGCGGGGGCGCCGACGACGGGGGGTGACGGTGGACTGGACAGCAGGTGACTACGCGCCGAAGCGGCGGTGACGCTCCGCGTACGAACGCAGGGCGCGGAGGAAGTCGACGTGACGGAAGTCCGGCCAGTAGGCCTCGCAGAAATAGAACTCCGAGTGCGCGGACTGCCACATCAGGAAGCCGGACAGACGCTGTTCACCGGAGGTGCGGATCACCAAATCGGGGTCGGGCTGGCCCTTGGTGTAGAGGTGCTCGGCAATGTGTTCGACGTCGAGGAGTTGCGCGAGTTCGTCTAGGGACGTCCCTCGCGCCGCGTGCTCGCTCAACAGCGAGCGCACCGCGTCCACCACCTCGCGCCGACCTCCGTACCCCACGGCGACGTTCACCAGACTTCCCTCGACCCCGCGGGTGGACTCCTCGGCCTCCTTGAGCATGCGCGCGGTGTGATCGGGAAGGAGATCGAGTGCGCCCACGGGGTGCAGTCGCCAGCGACCCTGCTCGACGAGCCCGGTCACGGTGTCTTCGATGATCGACATCAGCGCCTGGAGCTCGGGTGCCGGACGCGCCAGGTTGTCGGTGGAGAGCAGCCAGAGGGTCACCACCTCGACGCCGACGTCGTCGCACCAGCCAAGGAACTCGACGATCTTCGCGGCACCAGCCCGGTGGCCCTCGGAGGACGTGGAACCCTGGAGACTCGCCCACCTCCGGTTCCCGTCGAGGATCACACCGACGTGCCGGGGGATCCGATCTGCGGGAATCTGGCCCTTGAGGGACTTCTCGTAGATCCCGTAGACCAGATCGCGAACACCCACGCCCGGAAGGCTACCCCCGCGGGGTCCGGTTGCGGAGAAGAGTCGCGAGTCTGTCGGGGTCCATGGTCGGGAGTTGGCACACCGAGTGACGGCACACCATGGCCCCCGAGTCACGTGCGTCACGGGAGTACCGCAGGACGGCACCGGGTGCCGAAGTCATGCGGGCGACGTGCACCAGGTCTGCAGACTGCGCATCGACCGTCACCTCCGCAGGACCGTCCAGCACTGCGAGCAACGCGGACAGCCCCCACCCGGCGGCACGTGGTGCGTGGGAGCCGTAGGCGGCAACGACGCCGAGGGCCTGCTCTGCCCGCGTGCGGTGCTCGGCGGACTCCACGATGGCCGCGTAGGTCACGAGGGCGTTCGCGACCGCGAACCAGCCCGAGGGCTCCGCGTTGTCTGACGCTTCGCGTGGCCGACGGATGAGTGCCGGTGCGTCATCCGCAGTGTCGTAGAACCCACCGTCCGCGTCGGAGAAGTGGCCAACCGCAACGTCGAGCAGGATGCCCGCGAATGTGAGCCACTCGTCGTCGGCGGTCGCCCAGTAAAGCGCGAGGAACCCCTCGGCGACGTCGCCGTAGTCGTCGAGGACCCCCAGGTTCGCACCGGCGATGCCGTCGCGCGACGTCCGACTCAGTCGATCCGTCAGACCCATATGCACGGAGATCAGGAGATCCGCAGCACCGGCCGCAGCATCCATCCACGCGGGCTCGCCGCAGAGTGCGCCTGCCTCGGCGAGCGCAGCAATCGCCAGCCCGTTCCACGCTGCAACCACCTTGTCATCACGTCCCGGATGGATACGAGTCTCGCGTGCTGACCACAAGGCAGCACGCACACGAGCCAATCGTTCGCGATCCGCAGGATCCGTCAGGAGTTGAAGGACGGACAGGCCGTGCTCGAAGGTTCCCGCCTCCGTGACCGAGAAGGCCTCCGCGGCCCAACGACCGTCGACGTCACCGAGGACCTCGATGAGTTGCTCGGGTGTCCAGGCGTAGAACTTCCCCTCCACACCCTCGCTATCGGCATCGAGTGCGGAGGCGAATCCACCCTCCGGTGTGCGCAGATCGCGGATGAGGAACTCAGCGGTCTCACGCACGATGCGCAGGGCGAACTCCGAACCCGTCAATCGCCACCAGTGCAGGTAGACGCGCAACAGCAGTGCGTTGTCGTAGAGCATCTTCTCGAAATGAGGAACGACCCACTGACCATCAACGGAGTACCGCGCGAAGCCACCCCCGAGTTGGTCGTACATGCCCCCGCGGGCCATGCCCTCCATCGTGCGCTCGGCCATCGCAAGCGCTGACCGTCCACTCTCCCCGGTATCCAGTGACGCGTAACGCAGGAGGAACTCCAAGACCATCGATGGCGGGAACTTGGGAGCCGAGCCGAATCCGCCCCAGGTGGCGTCGAACGAGGCCGCCAGCGCATTCACCGGAATTGCCATCTCCTCGAGTGCGGGGAGACGAGACCCCGACGCCGGGAGATCCCGGGACGCGAGTGCATCGACGATGCGTTGCCCCGTCGCCTCGACATCCGCGCGACGCTCCGTCCATGCCCCCGTGATCGCACGCAGCAACTGGGTGAACGAGGGCATCCCGTGCCGAGGGGTGGGAGGGAAGTACGTGCCGGTGTAGAAGGGACGCTGATCCTGGTCGAGGAACACCGACATCGGCCATCCACCGTGACCTGTCATCGCCACGGTGGCCTCCATGTAGATGGAGTCGATATCCGGCCGCTCCTCGCGATCGACCTTGATCGAGACGAAGTACTCGTTCAGGTAGGCCGCAACCTCGGGGGCTTCGAAGGATTCATGCGCCATCACATGGCACCAGTGGCAGGCGGAGTATCCGATCGAGAGGAAGACCGGGACTCCGCGACGACGCGCCTCGTTGAAGGCCTCCTCGGACCACTCCCACCAGTCGACCGGGTTGTCCGCATGTTGCAGGAGATAGGGACTCGTGGCCGCCGCGAGTCGATTCACATCGCCATCCTGCCCGAGCGGTGCTTAGGGCATGCTTCCCGCTCGCGCGTTACCTGTGTCCCGCCGGTACGCTTCGGACGGATCGAATCAGGGTCGATCGGGCTACTTCCTGCAGCCCTACCTCGGCGAGGACAACGGCGGCAAGGCGGATTACACCCCCGAGGGCCTGCGGGCCGCCACCAAAGCCGGACTCGATGACGGATGGCAGGTTCTTATCCACACCAACGGCGACGCCGCCGTGGAGTTCGCACTCGAGGCCCTCGAGGAAATCCTGCCGGCGTACGGCGACCAAGACCTGCGCCATCGTCTCGAGCACTGCTCCTTCACCATGGACGACCAACTCACGCGCATGGCAGCGATCGGCGTCTCTCCCACCTTCCTCATGAACCATCTCTACTACTGGGGGGCTGCGTTCCGCGACACGATCTTGGGACCCAAGCGCGCCGGCAGGCTCGACCGCGTCGCGTCGGCCTACGCTGCTGGGCTGCGACCGTCACTGCATTCGGACTACAACGTCACCGCCGTTCACCCCCTGCTCAGCGCGCGCACTGCGGTACTGCGCCGCACCAAGGCTGACAACCAGGTGCTGAACGCGTCAGAGTGCGCGAGCCCTGGGCAGGCGCTCGCCGCGATCACGACCAACGCCGCCTGGCAGATCCACGCTGACGACCGCGGAAGCCTGGAGGTCGGCAAGGCCGCGGACTTCGGCATCGCTGACGGTAACCCGTGGGCATCCGACCCAGAGGGCTGGGCCGACATCGCCTTCCAGGCGACCTACGTCGGCGGTGAGATCGCCTGGCAGAAGTAGGCGCAGGGACTACCGTTCCCCCATGCGTCGCCTGGTCGAGCTCTCCCGCTTCGTCGTTGCCCTACCCGCCATCGGATCGATCATCGGCGCGATCGTTCTGATGATCATCGGCATCCTCGAGATCGGCCGAGCGGTTGTGACGCTCTTCGACACCTCGCTCCCACTGAAGGAGACCGTGGTCACGATCCTCACCGCCGTCGACACCCTGCTGCTCGCAACGGTTCTGCTGGTCATCGGGTACGGCCTCTACGAGTTGTTCGTGGACTCGAGTGTGCGACTGCCCGCATGGCTCGAGATCCGATCCCTCGACGACCTCAAGGCGAAGTTGATCGGCGTCGTGGTGGCCGTCATCGCCGTGGTCTTCCTGGGGTACCTCGTGGACCCGAAGGATGCGAACGACGTCATGCTGATCGGCCTCGGGGCGGGTGCCGTCGTGGTCGGTCTTGCGGCGTTCACCTTCGCGGCCAAGAAGGACGGCCCGAAGTCCCAGCGCGATGTCACCAACATCTAAGCGATGTTCGACCCCGCACTCGCTGCCGCAGCCCACGGTCACATAACCCAGGTCGACACCTTCACCGATCTCTACCGCGCCCACTACGAGGCTCACACGACAGTGGCGGAGACGTTCCGCGACTTCACCCTGGGACTCGGCGTCGCCGAGGCATGCGATGGGGAAATCGTCGCCTTCGATGGGAAGGCCTGGCGAGTCCCTGCCGATGGTTACCCGGTTTCAGCCGAACCATCACTGGGCCTGCCGTTCGCCGTGGTCGCCCAAGGCGGGATGCCCATCGACACCCCGGTGCCACCCGGATCCACGATGGACGACATCACCACGCTCGTCGCCGACGTCGTCACCGCCGGTGACCTCGCTCAACCGACCGAGCACCTCGTTGCCGCGGTTCGTATTGATGGGGTGTTCACAGACGTGGTCCTGCGCAGCGAGCACCGCCAGGAGCCGCCGTACCCGCCACTGCCCGATGTCCTGAGTCGCGAGGTTCGCTTCGAGTTCCCCGCATGGGAAGGGACCTTGGTCGGATTCCGGTTCCCCGATGCCCAGGACGGTGTCGTGATTCCCGGCCTGCACCTGCACGGTCTCTCCAGTGATCGCAACAGTGGTGGGCACTGCCATACGTTCACCGTCGCTCATGCGATCCTGACCGTCTGGCTGGACGATGTGGTCGTGACGCTCCCCCACGAGGGTCTGGCCGAACAAGTCCGTGCACGGCTCGGCGACAACGGAGTGTGAGCGTGTTCGAAGAGACGAAGAAGCTGCTGCAGCGGGCCCAGGATGCGAACACGACCCTGAGTGAGCTCAGCGATCAACGTCAACCCAAACCCGCGATGGCGAGCAGGATCCTCATGGGCCTGCTGGCCCTGGCATGCCTCGGAGCCTTGATCGTCGCCGCGATCGCGGCGACGCGCTGAGGACTACTTGTAGGTCGACACCTTCGTGACGCTGCCATCCGCGGCGAAGGTGGTCCACTCGCCCGTCTTCTTCCCGGATCGATAGGCACCCATGCGCATATGGGTCCCGTCCTTGTGGAACCACTCCCAGGCGCCCTCGGGCTTCTCGTCCTTCATCTTGCCCAGGATTTTGGGATGCCCGTTGTCGTAGTACTCGCGCACCTGGCCACCACGCTTCGGGTAGGACGCATTGATCTCGGCGATGCGCACTTTGAGTATCTTCGCGAGCAAAGGCACCGGGAATGCAGCATCCATGTCGAAGTGGATCGTGCCCTTGGTGGTGGGGAATCCCGCCAACTCCTTGACCAAGACCTCTTGGACGTAGGCACCTGGAAACAGGCTGTTGTGGTCAGAGAAACCGGAATAGCACAGCACGTTGTCATCCCCGATCAGGAATGCGGGCATCCCCCAAGCGATTTCTTCGTGGGCCCCGGGGAGGGCTGCGGAGATGCGGGCCCGTGTCTCCGCGAGCGCCTCACGTTGCGAAACGGGGAACTTCGCCAGCGCCTTGGCGATCGGATCGGAGGGCACAGGAAAAGTTTAGTGCCCACCCCGATTGCCAAATGCGTCGCGGATCCCGGCCAGCGCAGACGTGAGCTCCCCCGGGATCACCCACACCTTGTTGCCCTCCCCCGCGGCGATCTCGGGCAGCGCACTCAGGTATCGATCGGCTAGTGCGGCAGACGACGGGTTCGCGTCATGCAGGGCGGTATAGACGGTGCCCACCGCCGCGGCTTCACCTTCGGCACGGAGTGCCTGGGCCTTTGCGTCGGCTTCCGCTCGCAGGACGGCTGCCTGCGCTTCGCCTTCGGCGGTGAGGATGGCGGCCTGCTTGGCGCCCTCCGCGATCAGGATGGCCGACTGCTTCTGACCTTCCGCTGTCAGGATCACAGCGCGACGCTCACGCTCTGCCTTGAGCTGCTTCTCCATGGAGTCCTGCACGGAGGGCGGAGGGTCGATCGCCTTCAACTCCACCCGATTCACCCGAATGCCCCACTTGCCGGTGGCGTCGTCGAGGACACCACGGAGTTGCCCGTTGATCGAATCACGCGACGTCAGGGCCTCCTCGAGGTCCATGGAGCCGATGACGTTGCGCAGGGTGGTGACCGTCAATTGCTCGATGCCGGTGAGGTAGTTCGCGATCTCGTACGTGGCGGCCTTCGGATCCGTCACCTGGAAGTAGATGACCGTGTCGATCGAGACCACGAGGTTGTCCTCGGTGATCACGGGCTGGGGAGGGAATGAGGCAACCTGCTCGCGCATGTCGACCCGGGTGCGGACTCGATCGAAGATGGGGACGAGGACGCTGAGGCCGGGTGTCAGCGTGCGTGAGTAACGCCCGAGTCGCTCGACGATGGCCGTGTTCGCCTGATTCACGATCACGAGTGTGCCGCGTAGGACGAGCAGCAGGACGGCAAGCGCCACGATGAGGACAACGCCTAGGACTACGAGTTCCATTGCATCTCACTCTCCAATTGGGAACACCACGGCGGTGGCCCCGTCGATTCGGGTTACGTAAACCCGCGTGCCCACGTCGACCTGAATGTCGGTGACGTCCGTATCGAGCCTCGCCGACCACTCCTCATTACGCAATCGGATGCGACCGCCTTCCGTGGTGACAGACGTCAGTGCTATCGCTGTGGCGCCCGGCAGTGCGTCTACGCCGGTGCGCAGTTCCCGCGGAACGCGACGCAGATGCCGTCGTGCAATGGGGCGGAGGAACAGCAGTCCCGCGAGGGCCACGACGCCGGCAACCACCATCTGCCCCCAGAGAGGGGCGCCCAGGGCGGCTGCGCCGGCACCGGCGAAGGCACCCAGAGCGATCAGGGCGAACGTGAGGTCCAGGGTGAACAGCTCGATGCCGAGGGCCGCGGCCCCCGCGATCGCCCAGAGCAGTGCCGTCACGTCATTCTCCCGAGGATACGATAGCCGCGAAATGCGGTCCGGGCAGCGCGGGACGAGAACCTCACATTCGGACCCTTAGGCATATAGGTGACGCATATACGGGCTAGAATTGCTGGTTATGGCGCATATGCGGGTCTCGGAGGCGGCCAGCCTCCTCGGCGTGAGCGATGACACCCTCCGACGCTGGATCGCCGACGGCCGTCTTCCCACGGGCAAGGACGAGGGTGGCCGGACCACTGTCGAAGGCCGGGACATCGCCGCACTCATGGCCGAGGGCACGATCCACGACCCCGGGGCCGCGCCCAGTTCCGCCCGGAACCGATTCCCCGGCATCGTCACCCGCGTCGAGCGCGACGGGGTGATGGCGCTGGTCGAACTCCAGGTGGGACCGCACCGGATCATCTCGCTCATGAGCCGCGAGGCCGCCGACGAACTCGATCTGGAACCGGGAGTGCGCGCTTCCGCAACCATCAAGGCGACCAACGTGGTCATCGAGGGGCGCGAGGGGTAGTCGTGCTCGCTCGAATCCTTCCCCCCGTCATGGCCGCGGTGATCGCCATCGCAATCACGGCACCGCACGCCCGTGCCGACAACCGACCCAATCCCTACGTGCGGAGCATCCCGGCTTCAACGATCACCGTGTCCGCCGCGGCGTCCCTCACGGACGTCTTTCCTGTCATCGCCAAAGCGTTCACGAAGCGCTACCCGCAGTTGCAGGTCACATTCAACTTCGGATCATCGAACTCCCTCGTCGAGCAGATCCGCGCGGGAGCACCCGTCGACATCTTGGCGACGGCGGACGAGGCATCGATGTGGCGCGCGACCGGCGCGAACCTGACGGGCACGCCGATCCTGTTCGCTCGCAACACGATGGCGATCGCTACCCCCAGGGGAAATCCGGCGAAGATCACGGGACTCGCGGATCTGAAGAATCCCACCGTGACAGTTGCGGTCTGTGCCCCGCAGGTCCCCTGCGGACGCCTTGCTGCGGAGCTTTTCGCCAAGAACTCCCTCACCGTCACTCCTGTCACCAGGGAGGTCGACGTTCGGTCCGTCGTGGGCAAGGTGATCGCCGATCAAGTCGACGCCGGAATCGTTTACTCCACCGACGTCAAGGCCTTTCCCAACGACCTCACGGGTGTGAGCATTCCGTCGACGAACAACGTCGTCACCAACTACCCGATCGCGACTGTGAACGAATCACGCAATGCGCAGGCGGCGAAGGCCTTCGTCGCCTACGTCCGGTACTCGTCGTCCGCCCAACGCATCCTGCGCGCCTGGGGGTTCAGCACACCGTGGTGACGACGAAGCGCCCGGCATTCCTGATGATCCCCGGGATCATCGCCATCGCATTCCTGGTGATTCCCCTGCTCGCCCTGATCTCCGATGCCCCATGGTCGGCGTTCTCCGGGATCCTGTCCTCTCCCACGGCACTCGATGCCCTGAGGCTCTCACTCATCACATCCGTAGTCGCCACGATCGTTGCAACCCTCGTGGGCGCACCTCTCGCGTGGCTGCTGGCACGGGACTCCCTCCCCGGAACCCGGCTCATCCGCGCACTCGTGATCGTCCCGCTGCTGCTTCCGCCCGTGGTCTCCGGAGTGGCCTTGCTCAGCGCATTCGGCCGGCGCGGCCTCATTGGCGGAGCGATCTACGACGCCACCAGGTGGCAATTCCCCTTCAGCACCGCCGGCGTCGTGCTCGCCGGGACCTTCGTTGCAATGCCCTTCCTGGTCATCACCCTCGAGGGTGCCTTCCGCTCGCAGGACCGGGAGATCGAGGAGGCTGCCGCCGTCGATGGAGCGACACCGCGCATGATCTTTCTGCGCATCACGCTGCCACTAGTCCTGCCCGCGCTTCTCGCGGGCATCACGTTGACCTGGGCGCGGGCGATCGGGGAGTTCGGGGCAACGATCACCTTCGCGGGCAACCTGGAGGGGACCACTCAGACGATGCCCCTCGCGGTGTACACCGCTCTAGAATCCGATCGTGACTCCGCGGTCGCGCTGAGCATCATGTTGCTCGTCGTAGCAGTGGCCATTCTCGTATCTCTGCGCGGCTACTACCTGCCCACCCGCACCGACCGCACTACGCGCTAACGCCTACCCTGCCCGCGTGGCCGCAACCTTCGATGACCTCGTCGACCCGAGTTGGCTCCCGGCGCTCGCACCGCATCAGGACACTCTCACCAGGATCGGGGAATTCCTGCGCGCGGAAAACTCCGCCCAGCGGCCGTGGGCGCCCTCCGGAGCGAACATCCTGCGCGCATTCACCCAACCGCTCGACGACGTACGTGTGCTCATCGTCGGCCAGGATCCGTACCCGACCCACGGCCACGCCGTGGGACTGTCCTTCTCGGTGGCACCGGATGTTCGTCCAATTCCGCGCAGCCTGTCCAACATCTTTCGCGAGTTCACCGACGACCTCGGGGTCCCCACGCCGCCGAATGGCGATCTCACCCTGTGGGCGGACCGGGGAGTCCTGCTCCTCAATCGGGTTCTCACCGTGCAGCTCGGTCAACCCGGGAGTCACCGAGGTCAGGGGTGGGAGCAGATAACCCAAGCAGCAATCACGGCCCTCGCTGATCGGGCTGATCAGCCGCTCGTTGCAATCCTCTGGGGCAAGGATGCGCAGACAGCCACCGAGTTCCTGCCGGATGTTCCGATCATCAGTAGCGCGCACCCCAGCCCGATGTCCGCTGACCGGGGGTTCTTCGGATCGCGGCCCTTTAGCCGCACGAATGAACTCCTCGGGGGGATCGGTGGAGATTCGATCGACTGGTCTTTGCCCTAGGGCGTGGATTGCGGCGTCATGTGATGTTCGCGTACGTAGCGGTGCACCCACGAATCCGCCACGAAGGACATGAACGGAACTGTTCCGGCCAGCAGCATCAACACCGTCTTGCCGAGGTGGAGGCGCATGCGGAAGCACAGATCGACCGCGACGATCAGGTAGATGAAGTAGAGCCACCCGTGCGCGATCCACAGGATGCTGTAGAGCGATGGTCGGTTGCCGTCATCGGAGAAGAACGAGGTGAATGAATTCCCTTCGCCCATCCATCCGATGATGAGGATGACCATCCACACGAATCCGGTGGCGAGCACCACACCGGTGATCCACGCCATGATGCGGAAGCGCAGCAACGCCCCAGGGATTCCCTTCATGGACCTGACGCTATTCGCTTCAGAGTTCACTCGCGAACGGAGGTTCCGCGCCCGCCCGCTGGCACGTGATCCCCGCCACACGGATACCGAACTCTGCTGCCGCTGACACCTTGTCAAGATCAGTCAGATCCTGACGTCCCCACCCGTTGCGCACCCAGTGCACCAGGAAGCCCCCACTGAACGAGTCACCCGCACCAACCGTGTCCACCACAGGGACCGCTGGCACGGGAAGAACATTCGATCCACCGGCGCAGGTCACCCGTACCGCGTCTGCCGCATCGGTGAACAGCACGGTGGCTCCCGTGCGCATATGGATCTGCTCTGCCGCCGTGGCCGGCCGCTCCCCCGGGAACATGAAAGCGAGATCGTCACCGCTGACCTTGACGACGTCGGCGCGGGTCAGCACCGACCCCAGGGTTCGATCGAATACCGCCGAGGACGTCATCACCGACGGCCTGCAATTGGGATCCACCATCACAAGTTGATCCTCCCGTGCAGCCGCCACCACAGCAGCCGATGCAGATGCGAGGGGCTCGAGAACGAGTCCAAGCGTGCCCACATGGATCACCGATACATCCGGACCCATACACGCCAAAGCCATCTCGGCGTTCACCGCCGCCGCCGACGTCCCTTTGAGCATGAAGCGGTAACCCGCGGCGCCGTATGCATCGATCTGTGCGATTGCCAAGGTGCTCGGCTCCGGCACCTGGCGCCCGAGTGCCAGGGTCACCCCATCGGCCGTCAGCATGCGCAGAATCCTCTGGCCGAATGCGTCCGTGGACACGCCGCCCAAGACCGATGCCTGCTCACCGAGACGCGCGATGGTGCGTGCGGTATTGAGGGGCGCACCCCCAACAACGGATGTGACTTCGCCCTCAGGGTCGACGATGATGTCGATGAGGGCTTCACCCATCACCGTGATCACGCCGAAAACCTACAGCAATGCCAGCGATTGATCACTGTCACATCGGAGCATCGAAACTAATGCTGGCCGTCGTCAAAGGCTTGCCTGAACTTGACTCCACGGGCTTCTGGAGGCCGCTTGCCCTGGGCCCATTATCAAGAGAGCGTTCAGCTGCATCAACCGAGAATGTGGTGGACACGAAGACTGTGTACGTCCCTGAAACTCCCCGATCTTCAAAGTATTTGGCGATCCCCTCAGCACGATCACGCGCCAAGTCAAGGTTTGCTGCAACGGAGTCCAGTGCTACCGAAACACCCACAATGACAACCGCGACATCCTGCGCACCCCGCGGAATCGCTTTCACTATGGAGTGCAACTTCTCCTTGCCTGCATCACTCAGTTCGGCAGACCTACCTTGATAGAAGCCTCCTTCACGGATCACGCCGGCACGCATCGTCGGCGAAGCTGATACCACATTCAACTGCAGATTCATCGAACGGAGTTGAGACGCAAGGGTCTCCCCGTTGATCTGCAATACGTAGTCGCCCACGTTCATGCCATTGGGAACAGTGAAGGAGTTCGATACCGTTCCCGAGTCCGAGACGGGTGCTGAACCGATGAGGACGGCGCCTGACATCGAGCGCGCCATCATCTTGCCCACCATTCGGGCACTGGCTCGCGGTAGAGCAAACACGCTGACGGTGGTTCCGGGCATGTACCCGTCACCTGCGACAACGATCCGGCCACCCTGTGGGACCTGCATTACGCCACGTCCGCCAAGTGGCTCTGGGGAACCTGAAGCAGTTTCTGTCTTCACCATCATCCGGAGGTCCCCTCCCACAGCTTCCCAACCGGAGTTCGACGCGACCCTCACCAAGACCACCGTGGTGTCCACTTGACCGTCAACGGTGACTGCGCCCAGAGCATTGCCATTCGCCACACTCGCCGGGGGAACCACCGGCTGGGTAGTGAACACCGCATTCGAGGCGCTCCCAACGGATGGGGTTGTGAGAACCAACTGAGTGGCCGCGCCGGCCGTTCCCGTCGCCGTGAACGTCACCGGTGAACCCGACAGTGACCCCGACGTCGCCGTGAGGGTGTTCGCACCCGCCGTCGTGCCAAGCGTCCACGAGGTCACCG
>VGCC01000022.1 GCA_016870195.1 Actinomycetota bacterium | reverse complement strand
TGTAGGGGCGTGCACGGCCATTACACTCGTCGGGCCGGTAGCCGGCATGCGGGTGTAGCTCAATGGCAGAGCCCCAGCCTTCCAAGCTGGTCATGCGGGTTCGATTCCCGTCACCCGCTCTTCACAACCAGTGGATGCGATCGCTCCAGTCATGGGGCGGCCCATTGGTCGCGGCCGCGAGTGCGGTGATCAACGCCCCCGCCCCATCGCGCGAGCGCGGCCAGCGCGCATCCGAGGTCAGGATCAACCCCGCATGGCCCCGCCCCTCAAGCGACCATCGGCGCGTGATGACCATGAAGTCCGCGACGTTGTTGGTGACGAGCACGGCTCCCTGTCCC
Organism: Actinomycetota bacterium; assembly: GCA_016870195.1. Classification (GTDB taxonomy): domain Bacteria; phylum Actinomycetota; class Actinomycetes; order S36-B12; family S36-B12; genus VGCC01. The sequence continues at coordinate 23,854 of VGCC01000022.1, read as the reverse complement.
GCGCATAGGGAGAGGAGTGTCTCGTCGTCGACCTCCTGCCACTGGAGTTCGTGCAGGGTGCGCACATCCACCCCCCGGCCTCGAAGTCCCGCCGAGATCGCATTCGGATAGTGGTGATCAAGGATCAGGCGCACGCGGGGGCCGACCTCATGCGGTAAGCGCGCGTTCCCGCTCCCAGCGCGCGTGCTCCTCGTCCTCTACCCGCGTGGCCCACTCCGCATCCGCGTCGATGTCCTCGCCGAAGTCCGCGTAGTAGCCGACCGCGGCCTGGACTTGGCGCGGGGTGATCCCCAACTCCTGCGCGGTGGGCTCGATCCCGTCCTCGCGCGCGAGGGGGACCACCTGCCGAACCAGGAGCCGGGTGCCGATGATCAGGGGTTCCCGGCGGCCGGCAGCGCCCTGGTGGAATCCGATAAGCGGGTGTCGCTCGGTGCGCAATGCCTCGGCGAGGAGCCGCTCAACGAGGGAGTTTCGAGATTCGTTGCTGGTCTCCGCAAGGGAATCGAGCAGGCTGCTGGTGACGGCCGAGAGGCGGAAGGACCGCTGGACCGACTCCATGAACACACTGTATCCCATGGTGATACATGAGATCGAAGACCTATGGTGGCCCGTCTCAGAGCTTGCGGGCGATGATCATTCCAGCGGAGCAGAGGAACATGCCCCGCCACGAGTCATCCGACTCGAGGGCAATCTGCGCCTCCCGATACTCCTTCGCATCGAATCGGCCAGCGATCATCGGGTAGGTCGGGTGAAAGTTGTACCAGCCGTATTCAATGGAGTCGAACCCGTGCCGACGCACTACGTCTGCCAACTCGAAGGGGTTGTGGAAACGCGCGAGGATCTCGTCATAGGCGGGCGCGTCCTTATCCCACTCTCGCTTCGGGGGCTTGTCGACCGCCAAGCGGACGTCCAAATCCTCTTCGACGGCATCTCGAAACGTCTTCGGCACCGAAGCCATGATCTCGCCGAGGATGAACTCCTTGGTCAGTCGGTTGAACGTGAACATGGAGAACATGGCATTGCGGAACTGGAGGATCAGGGACCCGCCCGGTCGCACAAACTGAGCCATTGCCGCAACGAAGGCGTCATCATCACGGACATGCGGGATCACTCCGAGAGCGATGACGGCATCCGATGGACCCACACGTGCCGCCTCAGCACCAAGAGCGGCGTCATCCTCAACGTCGAGCAGGGTGAGCCACTCGGGGTCCATCCCATGACGTGCGAGGTTCTCTTTGCCGAGGCGAACCATCTCCGGCGAGAGATCACTCGCCCGAATGTCCACTCCAAGCCTCTCGCGAATACGGATGATCGGGCTCGCCTCCCCGGCACCAAGCTCGTACACACTGCTCACGCCCCGGTCTTCCAGGATCCTGATGACCTTCTCCAGTCGAAAGAAGTTCGCCGGGTACTCGGCATTCCTCCAGATCAGGTCAGGGTCGTACTGCTCGTGATAAGACGATGCAGACTCGTCATAGTGCGCTCGCACGTCACTCACCGCTGGCCACCTTCCACGAAAAATCCTCTGGGCGTCGAGCCTGAACCAGAAAGGCAGAGCACAGAAATAGTCCCCGCCAACCGGATGGCTCATTCTCCAGGGCGATGGACTCGGATCGGAACTCCGCGCCGAGCAATTTCTCGAATCGCGGGATCGTGGCGTGATAGTCGAAGGGCTTGATCACCACATCCTCGAATCCAGCAGCTTCGAAGACCTCTCCCACTGTCAGCGGATTGTGGTAGCGAGCTTCATGCCCGGTGGGTCGCGGCGGCATGTCGACGTCGACGTGTTCGCCCAGGAACTCCGAGGTAGCAGATCGCATTGCAGGAGATACATCGTGGAGCAGATCGTCCATGATGAAGTCGTAGGTGAATCGATTGAAGGTAACAAGCGAGAAGAGCTTGTTGCGGCACTCGACAAAGACAGATCCACCCGGCTTGAGCAGGGTGAACATGTTCTCCACAGCGACAAGATCGTGGGTCACGTGAGGTAGAACACCCATGGCCAGAACGGCATCGAAGCCGCCGCCTCGACGTACACCCGCTAAGGAGACCGAGTCCTCGACATCGCCCCACGTCACTCGCTCCGTGGGCAGACCGAGATCGGCCAATACGCGGCGACTCCGCTCGACCATGCCGGGGTCGTTATCCACGCCGTGGACCTCAAGACCTGCTCCCGAGAAGATGGGGAGGGCGCGCCCACCACCAACACCCACTTCCATGAGAGTGGAGGCTCCCTCCTCAGCCAGGGCCGTCAGGACGTGCCGGAATGCGAAGTGGTTTGCCGGGTAGCCACCCTCCACTTCGACATCCCACAGTCGGGCGTGCTCCTCCTGAGTGATGGCCTCACCAGGTGTCGATTCACCGCGCACAGGAAACCCCTCCACATCTGCTGCCATGGCCCTCAACTGTGTATCACATCGACCTTCCGGCTGCAGGCGCGCCGGGATTGCATTACTGCCGGGGCCGTGTTCCCATGGTGACGTGAAAGAGGTCGGGACACCCGTGGGCCGTCGTGTCGTGCTGGGCATGGTGGGCCTGGGGGTCGTCGGCGTGTTCGCCGGTCGCGCTGCGCAACAGACCGTGAACTCCACCGTCGGCACCATTCCGGGACTGGGGGCCGTTGTACCTGCCGCGGGCGGCTTCCGCATCTACACGGTGACGAACGGCTACCCCGAGATGAATCCCAACGCGTACCGCCTTGCTGTCTACGGCGGGGTGAACAACGAGCTGTCCCTCTCCCTGGCCGACCTCGCCGACCTACCGCAGACCCAGATGACCAAGGACTTCCAATGCGTCACTGGCTGGCGGGTCGACGACGTTCCGTGGAACGGGGTGCTGCTCTCGGACATCCTCGCTGCCGCGGGGGCGAACCCCGAGGCCTACGCCCTGCGGTTCTTCTCCTTCGACGGCGTCTATACCGAGTCCCTGACGATGGAGCAGGCGATGCGACCGGACGTACTGATCGCCACCGCGATGTTCGGCAAGCCCGTCACCCGTGAGCATGGCGGCCCGGTGCGGCTCTACGTGGCGCCAATGTACGGCTACAAGTCCCTGAAATGGCTCTCGGGAATCGAAGTGGTCAACACCGTCGTGCCCGGCTACTGGGAACAGCGCGGCTACGACATCGACGCATGGGTGGGGGCGTCCAATGGACGCAACGACGACCCCATCGCCTGACGTGCTGCGGTTCACCCGCGCCGAACGCTGGACCCACCGCACCATCGCGATCCTCACCGTCGTACTCATCCTCACCGGGGCCGCGCTCTTCTTCCCGGACCTGAGCGTGCTGGTGGGCAACCGTCCCCTGGTGAAGAACATCCACACCGTCTCCGGGCTCCTTCTTCCCCTCCCCTTGATCGTCGCGGCGTTCTTCGTCGCGTTCAGGCGCGATGCCGAACTCCTCAACCGCTTCAGCCCCGACGACTGGCGCTGGCTGCGCTCCCGCGAGCGACGCTCCGGCACCATCCCCGTCGGCAAGTTCAATGCGGGCCAGAAGTTGAACGCGGCCTTCACCCTCGGGTCGATCATCGTGATGTTCGGGACGGGGGTGATCATGTGGCAGAACGGCTACTTCTCGGACGACATCCGCACCGGTGCCACCTTCGTGCACGACTGGCTCGGCCTGGTCGTGGTGATCATGGTCGCCGGACACACGTGGATGGCGATGAACGACGCTGAGGCGCGCCGCGGAATGCGCACGGGTACCGTCACGCGCTCCTGGGCCGAGAGGGAGCACTCTCAATGGGTTACCCAGGACTCCAAGGTCTGAGCGATTTCCGGAACGTCGAGTTCGCCGCGTGCTACCCCCAAGACAAGTTGCTCAGCACCATCGATGTCGTAATCGAGGTCAACGCCATTCATAATCAGGAAGACCCGAGCCGAAGACCATGCAATTCTCTTATTCCCGTCGACGAGCGGATGATTTCGGGCCAACGAATGGAGCAGGGCTGCGGCCTGGAGCATGAGAGTCGGATAGGCGAGTTCACCGAAAATCGTCGTTTGTGGTCGCGCCACCGCAGACTCGATGAGCCCAGCGTCTCGTACTGCTACCTCGGGCAAGACGCCACGCGCGATGAGGATGACGTCGTGGAAAGTGAGGTAGTCGACCTCGCGGTCCACTACCTGCTTAACCGGTCTAGGAGTTCGGCATCACGCGTCGCGACCAATGTGATTGCACTCGCGAGCCGCTGGTCGCGCTTGGAGACGTATTGCTCGATCGCCCGCTTTGCGACCTCCTGCATGGAGCGCCCTTCTTCATCGGCGCACCTGCGCAAGGCCTCAGTCTGATTTTCGTCGAGTCGCAACGTCATGGCCATAGCGAAATGATACCACACCGATACCAGAAACTAGGACGCGCCCAGCCAGAAGTCCATCCAGCGGATGAAGATCAGGGCGAGGATCACCAGGTAGGTCGCACCGACGAGCACCCACTTCAGGGCGGACACGGTCTGGGCGAGGGCGCCCGGCACTCCCCCGCGGCTCCACCGGCCGGCGGCGGCCACATCGGCGGTCACCAGCCAGAAGATCGGGATGGTCACCGACCACGCGACCATGCACCACGGGCAGAGCGCCCCGATCACGTACAGGCTCTGGATGATCAACCAGACGATGAAGGCCATGCCTGCTGCGGCACCGATGTTCAGGCCACGCCAGATCCAGGTCGGCAGGGTGGCACCTGAGAGCAACACCACGCCGAGGGTGACCACGACGGTGTAGCCGATGAGTCCGAGGATCGGGTTGGGGAATCCGAAGGCGGAGGCCTGCTCGGTGACGATCACCGATCCGCACGAGAGCACCGGGTTGATATCGCAGTTGGGGACGTAGGACGTGTCCTCGAGAACCGCGATCTTCTCGACGATGAGCTGGAACGCGGCGAACAGACCGATGGCACCGCCGATGACTAGCGCCCAGGGAGTGACCCGGTAGGAACTCATGTCCCGACGATATCCGCGAGGGCAGCGAGCAGCCTGTCCACGTCCTCGCGGGTGGTGTACGCGGCGAGCCCGGCGCGCACGGCGCCGGCTGCACCGAGACCCAGGGCGTCACAGGTCTCGATCGCGTAGAAGTTGCTGGCGGGTGCATTGATGCCGTGGTCGGCAAGGTGCTGAGCCACACCCGCGGAGTCGTGCCCGGCGAAGGAGAAGAACTCGGTGGGGGTGCGCAGCGGTGCGTTGCCGTAGAACCGGACACCGGGCAGTTGCTCGAGACCGGAGCGAAGTTCGTTCACCACACCGGTTTCATAGTGCTCCACCTCCAGCATCGACCGCAGGATCCGCTCCCGCCGATTCATCGATGTTTCATCCCCCGGCACGAGATCGGCAATCACGTCGATGGCCGCGACGACTCCGGCGAGTAACTCGTAGGGCAGGGTGCCCAGCTCGAAGCGTTCAGGCACAGCGTCTGGGCTGGGACGCAGTTTGTCCGGGTGCAGTGTCTCCAGCAGCGCGGGTGACGCCGCGAGGACACCGAGGTGAGGTCCGAGGAACTTATAGGGCGAGCAGACCCAGAAGTCCGCGACCGAACAATCAATCGGCACGTGCGCGGTGGCATGCACCCCGTCGACGTAGAACAACGCCCCCGCGGCACGCACGATGCGTGAGATCGCAGCCAGGTCTGGCCTCGTGCCGATGACATTCGACGCCGCGGTCACCGCGACCACGCGGGTGCGATCGGAGAGAAGCGACGTCACCGCATCCGCGGGAAGATCACCGGTCGCCGGATCGAGCTGAGCCCAGCGCACCGTGGCACCGGACACCTCCGCGTAGCGCACCCAGGGGCGCACATTCGCGTCGTGGTCAAGTTGAGTGACGATGATGTCGTCGTCGGGACCCCAGGAAGCAGCCAACGTCCTGGCGATCTGGAAGGTGATCTCGGTGGCACTGCGGCCGAAGACAATCCCGCGCGGATCGGCACCCAGGAGATCGGCGCACGCCTGGCGGGCAGCAACGGTGATGTCGTCGGCGTGACGCGCAGCCACGGTCAGCCTCCCGCGATTGGACAGGCCAGCCTGCATCGCGGCTGCCATGACGTCGATGACCGGCTGCGGCATCTGTGTGCCACCGGGTCCGTCGAAGAACGCAACACCTGAAGCAAGCGCCGGTGTGGCGGCGCGGAGCCGATCCGGTGCGTAGGTCATGGCACATCCCACCAGAGGGTGGCCACCTCGCGCGGCTGGGCGTCCTGGAGTTCGAGCAGCGCGGCGGCCACCTCGGCATCCCGGTCCTCGGTCAGGCACAGCCGGATGCGGGCGTACCGGACCCTCTCCGCCTCGGGCATCGCCACGCGCGCTCCCCACGCTTCGTCCACCCAGACGTCGAGATGCGCGTCGAATCCGAGGGATCGCGCCATGGCGGCGAGGTTCTCACCGCGCGGGCGCATCGGGCGGTCCAGGTCCCAGAACTTCTTCCACAGCGGATTCATGGTGCTCAGCGGATGGGACATCGGCACCTCGAGAACCACTCTGGTTCGCGCGTGCGCATGGAGTGCCTCGAGGAACGGGACGATGTCGGCCACGTTGTAGGCGACGTGATGACACACCACGACGTCGGCGAGCGGAACGTCATCCGCGACATCGGGCCAGTCACCGAGGTATTCGTGGTGCACCACACCGCGCGCCTGGGCGGCCGCGGCGAATTCATCGAGCATGTCGTGTTGATGATCGACACCCGTGACCGTTCCTGCCGGAGGAATGAGTGCCATGGCGGCGCGACCGCCGCCGCACCCCACGTCCAGCACGCTGCCCCCCGACGTCAGTGCTTCACGCGCGACGCGGTGGGAATGCGAGTCGGGGATGACGGTGTCGACGGTGAACATCGCAACGGGATGGATCCACGGTGGCTGATTCGCCTGATCGAGGATGTGCTGCGGGATGGCCCACGCGGCGAGATCGGCCTTCCACTGCGCGGCCAAGCGCTGCGCGTTGCCCACGTCACGTCCGGCCATGGCGCAACGCTACGACGGATAGTCTTGTCAATCATGAGTGAGCCGACCCCCACCTCCGGCCATCCACTGAAAGCCCTGATCGGTGGTCCGCGTGGGGCGATAGAGGGGATGCTGCCCCCGGTCGTGTTCGTCGTCGTCTACGTCGCGTTTTCGGACAACCTGACGTACGCGGTTGTCGCGGCGGTGGTCACCGGTGTGGTGCTCGCCATCCTGCGCTTGGGCCGCGGTGAAAAGCCCGTGCGCGTGGTGGGGGCACTGCTCGTCGTGGCGCTGGCCGCCTTCGTCGCGTACTACACCGGCAGCGCCGTCGCGTACTTCTGGCCGTTGGTGCTCGCGAACTTCGCCTCCGCGCTCGCCTTCGCCTTCTCCATCCTCATCCGCTGGCCGCTGCTCGGCGTGATCGTCGGTCCGATCATGGGCACCGGTATGCGCTGGCGCCAGGACCCGGAGTTGCTGCGCGCGTACTCGCGGGCATCCTGGCTGTGGGTGCTGCTCAACATCATCCGCGGCGTCGTACAGATCCCGCTCATTCAGGGCGAGGATCTGTGGGCGCTCGCCGCGATCCGCCCAGTGTTCTACGTGCTTGTCATCATCACCGTGCTGTTGTCTTGGGTGATCATCAAGCGCGCACTTCCCGCAGACCACCCGGGGATCCGCCACCCGCGCTCCGCGGACGGCACACCGCTCTAAGCGGGCTGGCAGCCCGGGCACCAATAGAGCTTGCGGCCCTGCATGTCCGCCATCTCCACCACGGCACCGCAGAGGTAGCACTCGCGACCATCGCGTCGGTACACGTACACCTCACCGCCGTGCCGATCCTCACGCTTGGCGCGACCCATCACCTCGGGCATGTGCTCGGGCCGCACCGTGTCGATGCGACCGCGCTTGGTCCCCGCGGACATGAGCAGCACCAGGTCCTCCCACATGCCGTCGAACTCCGAGCGCGACACCTGGTTCCCCGGACGGAACGGGGAGATGTTGTGCCGGAAGAGGACCTCCGCCCGATAAATGTTCCCCACCCCGGCGAAGACCTGCTGGTTCATCAGCAGCGAACCGATCGGCGCACTCGAGCGTTGCACGCGAATCCACGCGGGCTCCGGGTCGGCCTTGCGGATCGGATCCGGGCCGATCCGGCCCACAGCTGCCTTCTTTGCCTCCTGGTCGATGACCACGCATCGGGTGGGACCGCGGAGCTCCGCATACCCCTCGTCATCCCAGATCCGCATGCGCAGCTCACCCCGGGGATCGGGCATCTCCCCGCGCGCAATCCGCCACTTGCCGAACAGACCCAGATGCACGTGGATCCACAGGCCGTTGTCGAAGCCGATGAACAGGTGCTTTCCGTGCGCCTCGATTTTCGTGACCGCGTGGCCATCGACGATTGCGGCGTCGGCAGCGAACCTGCCCTGCGGGCTATCGACCAAGACCACGTGACCGGCGAACAACCGACGCAGGCGGCGTGCCTGGTTATGGATGACGTTGCCCTCAGGCACCGGCCGTGCTCATCTCCCCCGCGATCGCCGCAACGAAGTAGTCGACGTCCTCCTCCGTGGTGTCCCAGGAGCACATCCACCGCACCTCGCCGGTCATGTGGTTCCACACGTAGAAGTGGAATCGCTCCTGCAGACGGCGGGTGACCTCAGCAGGAAGGATCGCGAAGACCGCGTTCGCCTGCACCGTCGAGGTCAGGGTCACACCCGGGATCACCGCCACTCCCGCTGCAAGGCGATCGGCCATCGCGTTCGCGTGCTCGGCGTTCCGTCGCCACAGATCATCGGTGAGCAGTGCCAGCAACTGCGCGCTGATAAATCGCATCTTGCTGGACAGTTGCATGGATGTCTTGCGAAGGAAGGGCACCTTCGCCGCGAGATCGTCGGAAAAGGTCACAACGGCCTCGCTGATCATCGCGCCGTTCTTGGTCCCACCGAGAGAGAGCGCATCGATGCCTACGTCCGTGGTGATCGCGCGCAGAGTCACACCGAGGCGCGCTGCCGCATTCGCGATCCGCGCACCGTCCATGTGAACCAGGAGCCCTTGCACGTGCGCGTGATGCACGAGGGTGCGCAACTCCTCAACCGAGTAGACAGTGCCCATCTCGGTGCTCTGGGTGATCGAGACCACTGTGGGCTGCGCGCGATGGACGAACCCGATGTCGAAGACCTGTGTGTCGATGAGATCCGGGGTGAGCTTGCCCTGCACCCCAGGAACGGTCCACAGTTTCAGACCGGCCATCTTCTCCGGTGCACCACCCTCGTCGGCATGGATATGCGCGGACTGCGCGCAGACCACCGCTTCCCAGCGCTCGGTCATCGCCTGCAACGCCACCACGTTCGCGCCCGTCCCGTTGAACACCGGGAAGACCCGCGCCGACGGCCCGAAGTGTTCGGTGATCGCCTCCTGCAACTGCGCGGTCACGACGTCGTCGCCATAGGCGGACTGGTGATCCACGTTGGCCGCCGCCATCGCGGCGAGGATCTCCGGGTGGATGCCTGCGTAGTTGTCGCTGGCGAATCCGCGCCAGGAGTCGGTGATCACGATCGGAGTATTCCTCAGTCGAACTGGGGCCCCACCGAGCGGCTGCGCTTGAGTTCGTAGAACCCGCGGGTGCCGGCGAGGAGAACCAACCCATCCCACAAGCGCGCGGCGTCCTCACCCAGCGGAGCGGGGGTGATCACCGGCCCGAAGTAGGCGACCGGGACACCGTCGGGACCCGGGAGGGCGATCACCGGGGTGCCCACCTCGTCGCCCACGAGGTCGATGGCCCGTTGATGGCTCGCGCGCAGTGCGGTGTCGAACGCCGGGTCGTAAGCCGCCGCGGCCAACGATGGCTCGAGGCCGGCGTCGGCGACGGATTCGGTGATGATCTTCTCGTAGTCGGTGCGGCCCTCGACGTGCAAGCGCGTGCCGAAAGCGGTGTAGAGCGGGGCGAGGACCGCCTCACCGTGCGCCTCGCGTGCCGCGATGCACACCCGGACGGGACCCCAGGCGATCTTCAGCATGTCGACATACTCGGGGGGGAGGTCGCGTCCTTCGTTGAGGACGGCGAGGCTCATCACGCTCCAGGTGATGTCGATGTCCCGGACGCGGGAGACCTCGGTCATCCACCGCGAGGTGATCCAGGCCCACGGACACATGGGGTCGAACCAGAATTCCACCTTGGTCGTCACACCCCGAAACGTAGTGGAAAGATCCAGAGGTGACCACCAACGAGAACATCACCCGCGCCGAGGCTCAGGGGCGCTCCGCACTCATCGCCGTCGACTCCTACCGAGTCGAACTCGACCTCACGGGCACAGGGCCGACCTTCCGTTCGGTCACCACGTGCGAGTTCGAGTGCCGCACTCCGGGGGCGAGCACGTGGATGGACCTCATCGCCCCTGAGGTGCTCAGTGTGACGATGAATGGTCGAGAACTCGAGAACGCCGTCGACGGATCCCGGATAACCCTGCCCGACCTGCAGGAACACAACACGGTCACGGTGGTGGCTAACTGCGCCTACATGAACACGGGTGAAGGTCTGCATCGATTCATCGACCCGGTGGATGACGAGATGTACCTCTACTCGCAATTCGAGTCCGCCGACGCCCGCCGGATGTACGCCTGCTTCGAGCAACCGGACCTGAAGGGCACATTCGCCCTCACGGTCACCGCACCCGCGCACTGGCAGGTGGTGAGCAACTCCCCCACGCCCACACCGACCCCCGCCTCCGAGAAGACGGCTCGCTGGAAGTTCGAGGCCACGCCGCGCATGTCCACCTACATCACGGCTCTCGTGGCAGGGCCCTACCACGTGGTGCGCGACGAGTACCGCGGTCCGCATGGCACCTACCCGCTGGGGGTGTTCTGCCGCACGTCCCTGGCCCCCTATCTCGATCCCGACGAGATCCTCACGGTAACCAAGCAGGGCTTCGCGTTCTTCGAGGAACAGTTCAAGGTCCCCTACCCCTTCGCCAAGTACGACCAGCTCTTCGTCCCCGAGTTCAATGCGGGTGCGATGGAGAACGCCGGGTGCGTCACCATCCTCGAGGATTACGTATTCCGCTCCCGCGTCACACTCGCCGCCTACGAGCAGCGCGCCAACACCATCCTCCACGAGTTGGCGCACATGTGGTTCGGCGATCTCGTCACCATGACCTGGTGGGACGACCTTTGGCTCAACGAATCCTTCGCTGAGTGGGCGGCGCACCATGCGAATGTGCATGCGACTCGTTACAACGAGGCCTGGACGACCTTCTCGAACCTGCGCAAGGCCTGGGCCTACCGCCAGGATCAGCTTCCCTCCACGCATCCCATCGCCGCGGACATGGTCGACCTGGATTCGGTGCGCGTGAACTTCGACGGGATCACATATGCGAAGGGGGCATCTGCGTTACGTCAACTCGTGGCCTGGGTCGGCGAGGAGCAATTCCTGGCCGGCCTGCACGCCTACTTCACCAAGCACGCCTGGAAGAACACCGAACTCTCCGACCTCTTGACCGAGTTGGAGAAGACGAGCGGGCGCGACCTGTCCACCTGGACCCAGCAGTGGTTGCAGACCAGTGGCGTGAACCTGTTGCGTCCGCGGATCGAGATCGCCGGCGATGGTCATTACGCATCGGTGGTGATTGAGCAGGAGCCACCGAGTGTGCCCGCCGGAATCGCCCCCACCCTGCGCTCCCATCGCGTGGGGATCGGGCTCTACGACCTCGTCGATGGTCGGCTCACCCTGCGCGACCGGATCGAGGTCGACGTCGTGGGTGCGCGGACGGAGGTGCCCGCGCTCGCCGGAGTACCCCGGGCAGATCTCCTCCTCCTCAACGACGGCGACCTCACCTTCGCGAAGGTGCGCCTAGACGACCAGTCGTGGGCCACCGCACTCGCCCACCTCGGCACCGTGGACGACTCCCTGGCGCGAGCACTCATCTGGGGAGCCGCCTGGGACATGACCCGGGACGCGGAAGTCTCGACTGGTGACTTCGTGCATCTGGTCACCTCGAGCATCGCCGCCGAGACGGATATCGGCGTGGTGCAGGGCGTGCTGCGCCACGTGCGCCTCGCGATCGATCAGTTCGCGGCGGAGAAGCACCGCGGGGAGTACCTCATCCGTCTGTCTGCGTGCGTGCGTGCATTGGCGGAGGAGGCGGAACCCGGTAGCGATCGACAGCTCGCCTTCGCCCGCGCGTTCGCGGGTTCCGCGGTGACGAATGCGGACCTCGAACTCGTCGGCGGTCTCCTGGATGGCCGCGTGACATGGGACGGCCTGGTCATCGACACGGACCTGCGCTGGTTCCTGCTGACACAACTGGTCATCGCCGGGGCTCGTGGTTCAGATGACATCGATGCAGAGTTGGCCTCCGATGACACCGCGACTGGTCGCCGCCAGGCTGCGGTAGCGCGCGCAGCACAGCCCACCGCGGATGCGAAGGCTCAGGCCTGGCACGACATCATCGATCGCCCGGAACTCCCGAATGCGATTCTCGACGCGACGATCGCTGGCTTCCAACAGCGTGATCAGCTGCATCTCATCACTCCCTACCGGGCGACGTTTTTCGATGCACTCGAATCCGTCTGGACGTCGCGGACCATGGAGACGGCGCAGTCGATCACCATGGGTCTCTACCCGGCACTCCTGGTGAGCCAGGAGACCGTGGATCTGACCACGGCGTACCTGGATCGGGAGATGAACGCAGCCCTACGAAGACTGCTCGGTGAGGGCCGCGATGGAGTCGAGCGGGCACTGCACGCTCGGGCCAAGGACGCGTAGACCGACGCGCTCAGACGGGTTCGTCGAGGTGGAGCACACGCGGTGCACGTGCATGCTCGGCGAGCAGCAGCACCGCGTCCCGGATACCCACGGGCAGATCATCGACATCCGCACCTGAGCGCAGGGCGAGCAGCGCGAACTGGCAGGTCCGGTCATCCACGTGGATTCGCGCATCCGGACCGGTGACGACCTCCGCTGACTTCGCGGCCGGATCGACGGCGAGCAGCACCGCCGACCGCGGGTCGCGCAGCCTGCCGTGGATCGCCTCCGCGGACTCACGGCCTGCGGCTAACGCTCCAATGTGGATCGCGAACTCCAGGCCGCAGATCTCCCGAGCCCGATCCATGACCTCCTGCAGGTTCTCGCGCAGACCCTCGGTGATGCCGGCGACGTCGTCGCTCCCCCGCCACTCCCCGGATGCTCCCCCACGACGCAGCAGGGTCTCCTCGGCGGAGATCCCGAGCGGGACGCGCGTCGGGTCGGGGAGGGCCGCACCGCTGATGATCGTGGTGTCGGTGGCGGTGTCTCCCCCCACTCGATCGTGGGTCTTCCCGCGCCAGCCGGGGAGAGCGAGAAAGAGCGCGATAACCGCGGCGAGGGTGACGGGGATCCCGATGAAGACCAGGATGACGGTGAGTGGTTCCACGGCGGGAGCCTACCGACCGAGCACGAGTGTCCGTACTGCCTGCGGGTCGGCCATGAACTCCTCAAGCAGCACCGCGGTGCCGTCCTCCCCGCACAGGGGCACCCGCCAATTTGGGTATTCCTGATCCGTTCCGGGTTGGTTCTGGGCGCGACGATCGCGCACAACATCGGTGACCGCGATACCGATCATCCTGGCCGCCGAGGCCTCGAGGGCGCGATGCAGTGCCAGCAGCATCTCCTCGAGTCCAGTGTCGGTTTCAAGGTCCACACTCGGATTGAGATAGCCCTGATCGATCAGCGACTTCGCCCACTCCTCGCGCTCGACGCGCGCCCGGGTGTACTCGGTGGAGGAATCGGTGGAGAGGAGACCGAGCTCGGAGCGGATGCGCACGTGCTCATCACGCAGATACCCGGCAGTGGGCGGCAGATCGTGCACGGCGACGCTGGCAAGGACGTCACGCCGCCAGTGGCGGGAGTCCCGCTCGGGTTCGAACCAGAGGATCGACGTCCCAAGAATCCCGCGGGAGGCCAACTCACGCTGCACCCAGTCTTCGACGGTGCCCAGGTCCTCACCGATCACCACCGCGCCCGCCAGGTGGGCCTCGAGACACAGGATCCCTAGCAGCGCGTCGTGGTCGAACCGCACGAAGGTTCCATGGTCGGCAGTGCTTCCCTCCGGGATCCACCACATGCGGAACAGACCGAGGACGTGATCCACGCGCAGGCCGCCGCTGGTGCGCGGCACCGTGCGCAACATGTCGCGTAACGGACGGAAGCCGTGGTCCGCGAGCGCCTCGGGTCTCCAGGGTGGAAGCTGCCAGTCCTGGCCCATCTGGTTGTACATATCCGGTGGGGCACCGACCATCACGCCCGGCGCGATTACGTCCTGCAGCGCCCATGCGTCGGCGCCTGCGCGGTGCACCCCGACGGCGAGGTCGTTGACCACGCCCACGACCATGCCCGCGTCGACGGCTGCCCGTTGCGCGGCCGCGAGTTGCTGGTACGTCACCCACTGCATCCAGAGATGGAAGTTGACGTCATCGGCATGCGTCCTTGCGAATTCCGATACAGCCGCCGAGCGCGGATGCCTGAATTCCGCGGGCCAGTCATCCGTAATCGGTCCGTAGCGGTCCGCGAGTGCGCACCACCGCGCGTAGTCGATCAGGCCCACGCCTTCCTGCGCCAGATACGCGTCGAACTCGCGCTGACGCTCCGCATCGAGGCTCACCGCGAACGTCCGCTCGAGTGCCGCGCGCTTGACCGCCCAGACCGGATCGCGCTCCAGAAGGTCGGGCGTGGTGTTGGCCGCGCGGAGGGCATCGGCCTGCTTCTCGATGTCGCCGCGATCGGGGACTCGATTCCATTCCGGAATGTCCTCGACCCGGACATAGAGCGGACTGGCGAACCGACGCGTGACGGGTGAGTACGGCGACGGGGTCACAGGTGACACGGGTGAGCACGCGTGCAGCGGATTCACCAGGACAAAGCCGGCACCGAGCTCGCGCGCACTCCATGCCGCGAGGTCGCCCAGGTCGTGCAGATCCCCCATCGCCCACGACGCATGCGAGCGCAGTGAATACACCTGGGTCATCAACCCCCATTGACGCTGACCGAGGATCCGCTCCGGGTGCAGGCGTGCAGGCGCAACCGCGAGATCACAACTCTCAGCTCGGGCACGACTGACCGCGTGCAGCGTGTGGTAGCCGATGGGCAGGGAGTCGGGTACCCAGAACGACGCCTCACCGGTGAGCACGCCGTCCACGTCGACCGGATCGACCCACACATCCATCTGCGCGAGGTCGATCACGTAGCCGTCGGCAAGTTCGACCCACATGCGTGCCGGATCACCATGGGGCACGTGCATCCACGCCCGACGGCCCTCACCTTCGCGCGTGATGAAGAACGGCGGGAGGAATCGTCGCCAGTGCCGCAACGGAAGCTCCGCGATCGCTGCCTCGATGGCTTCCGCGCTGTCGGTATCGACGCCGAGGGAGTGCAGGATCGCGCGCACGGTCGCATCAGAGACGTCGACGCGCGCACCGGCCTGGTCCCAGTACTCGGTGGCGACGCCGTAGGCATCGGCAAGTGTGCGCAGGTGCGCGTCGGTGGCGGGCACGGCCGCACAGTAACCGTTTTCAGGCCACTTCATAAGGTTGGTGCATGAGCCCGAACACCCGACCGACCTATCCCGATGCGCCCCGGGATGACGTTGCAGAAACATTGCATGGTGTCCAGGTCGCAGACCCCTATCGGTGGCTGGAAAACGGGGAGGATCCGCGCACCCGGACCTGGTTGGGCCAGCAGGCCGAACTGATGGCCGCGGAGCGGGATCGCTGGACCACCCGCGATCGGTTCGCCTCCCGGGTGACCGAACTCCTGGGCTCGGGGTCGATCTCCCCGGACTACTTCCGCGGGTCACGTCGGTTCTTCACCCGCCGCAACCCTGATCAGCAGTTTGCCGTGCTCTACGTCGGAGACGGCGATGACGAGCGCGTGCTCATCGACCCGATGGCCCTCGACCCGGAGGGCACCACGACCCTGGACAGCTGGCAGCCGTCCAAGGAGGGCAACCTGCTGGCGTACCAGGTCTCGGAGGGTGGCACCGAGGAGTCTGTGCTCTACGTCATGGATGTCGCCAGCGGTGGCGTGATCGAAGGACCGATCGACCGATGCCGCTACTCCCCCGTGGCCTGGATCCCCGGGGAGCACTCCTTCTATTACGTCCGCAGACTCCCGCCGGAGGATCTGCCGGAATCTGAGCGCAACTTCCATCGCCGCGTCTTCCTGCACCGCGTGGGCACGAGCACCGACGAGGACGTCTGCATCTTCGGTGCCGGCATGACGATGACCAACTACTACGGCGTCGAGGTGTCCCGCGACGGCCACTGGTTGCAGATCAGTGCGTCCGAAGGAACGGAGCCCCGCAACGATCTCTGGGTCGCGGATCTCACCACCTCGCCCATCGACGCGCCCGCCTTCACGCTCGTGCAAGGCGATGTGGATGCGCAGACCTCGCTCACCTTCGGACGCGACGGACGGGTGTACATATTCACGGACCGTGATGCACCGCGGGGACGCATGCTCGTCACGGATTCCGGTGCCTGGAAACCGGAGCAGTGGACGACCCTGCTCCCGGAGGCCGCCGACGCCGTCCTCGACGGTGCCGCGATCCTCGACGGCCTCCCCGAGGATCTGCTCCTTGCCACCTGGACGAGTCACGGCGTGAACCGGATGACCCTGCACCGGGCGAGCGATGGCAGCACGCTGCAGGAGATCGAGCTCCCCGGTGCGGGAACGGTGGGTGGCCCCGTCGAGCACATCGACGGCGGTCCCGTTGCATGGATCGTCTACACGGATCACACGTCCGTGCCGCGGGTGTTCGAGTTCGACGGACGCACGCGTGCGCTGACTCTCTACGCGAGCCCCCCGGGATCGGTGGAACCCCCGGTCGTGCACTCCCGCCAGGTCACCTACACATCCGCGGACGGCACGCAGGTGCGGATGTTCGTGATCTCCCCGACCCAGACACCGGACCGTCCCCGTCCGACCGTCCTCTACGGCTACGGCGGATTCGGGATCCCCATGCAGCCGGGGTACTCAGCGGCGATCCTCGCCTGGGTGGAAGCCGGCGGGGTGTGGGCCGTG
This sequence comes from Actinomycetota bacterium, assembly GCA_016870195.1. Classification (GTDB taxonomy): domain Bacteria; phylum Actinomycetota; class Actinomycetes; order S36-B12; family S36-B12; genus VGCC01. Next base: position 6,879 of record VGCC01000022.1, on the reverse strand, counting down.
GCGAGTCTGCGCGGCGGAGGTGAAGAGGGTGAGGACTGGCACCGCGCCGGGATGCTCGGCAACAAGCAGAACGTGTTCGACGATTACCACGCCGCCGCGGAGTACCTGATCGCCGAAGGGTGGACCACCTCCGAGCAACTGGGCATCTACGGCGGCTCCAATGGCGGCTTGCTGGTCGGTGCGGCATTGACACAGCGACCGGAACTGTTCAACGCCGTGGTGTGCGTGGCACCTCTGCTCGACATGATCCGCTACACCACATCCGAACTCGGTCCCACCTGGACCGTGGAGTACGGGGATCCGGAGGATCCAGAGCAGTTCGGCTGGCTGCACGCCTACTCCCCCTACCACCGAGTTGCACCGAATACCGATTACCCCGCAACGATGTTCGTCGTCTTCGACAACGACACCCGCACTGATCCGATGCACGGTCGCAAGATGGCCGCTGCGGTCCAAGCGGCAACGTCGGGAACGCGACCGATCCTCGTGCGCACCGAGGGTGATGTCGGCCACGGCGCGCGCTCGGTGACCCGCGCGGTCGACGAGACCGCGGACATCCTCGCCTTCCTCGCTGCCTGGACAGGCCTGGAGAGATCATGAGCGAGAAGGCATGAGCGACGAAGTCACGTTCTACGACGATTTCGGTGGGCACGACTTCTTCGAACGACTCGTCGGCGCCTTCTACTCCCGCGTGGCAACCGACGACATCCTGCGACCGATGTATCCGGACGAGGATCTCACCGACGCCCGCTGGCGGTTGCAGATGTTCCTCGAGCAGTACTGGGGTGGTCCGAAGACCTACGGTGAGGCGCGCGGACACCCGCGACTCCGCATGCGCCACATGCCCTTCACCATCGACGGGCGGGCCCGGGATCGCTGGCTGACTCACATGCGCGCGGCCGTGGACGAGCAGAACATGCCTCCGGAGCAGGAGGAGGTGCTGTGGAACTACCTGCTCTCCGCGGCTTTCGCGATGCAGAACGTTCCCGATGGCCGATCCGACACCATCGCCGACATCCCGGAGGGTCGACCGTGAGTGCACGCCCCTGGTGGCGGGACGCCGTCATCTACCAGGTGTACCCGCGCTCCTTTGCGGATGCGAATGGTGACGGCCTGGGTGATCTTCCCGGGATCATCAGCCGGCTGGCCTACCTCGCCGCACTCGGGATCGACGCCATCTGGGTGTCCCCCTTCTATACCTCTCCCCAACACGACGCCGGGTACGACGTCGCGGACTTCCGCGATGTGGACCCGCGATTCGGGAACCTCGCTGATGCCGATGCGCTCATCGCGGGCGCCCACGAGCGCGGTCTCAAGGTGCTGTTCGACATCGTCCCCAACCACACGAGCAGCGAGCACCGATGGTGGCAGGAGGTCCTGCGCAGCGGTCCCGGATCGGAAGCGTGGGATCGCTACATCATCCGAGCGTCCGACGATGGTCCGCCCAACAACTGGAACAGCATCTTCCACGGACCTGCCTGGTCGAAACTCGTCACGGCCGACGGCGTCGATACCGGCTACTGGTACCTGCACCTCTTCGATAGCACCCAGCCCGACGTCAACTGGGAGAACGACGAGGTGCGCGAGGAGTTCGCGGACATCCTGCGCTTCTGGTTCGACCGCGGGGTCGACGGCTTCCGCATCGACGTGGCGCACGGGATGGTGAAGGATCCGGCGCTTCCGAATGTGGACTACGCCAAGATGCGGCAGGCCGAACTCCTCGGCTCCTCCCCCGAGGCGCCCTACTGGGATCAGGAGGGGGTGCACGACATCTATCGGGAGTGGCGTCGCATCGCCGATTCCTACGATCCCCCGCGCATTTTCTGCGGTGAGACGTGGGCACCGAGTCCGGAGCGGCTCGCGCTCTACCAGCGGCCGGATGAACTCCACACCTCCTTCAACTTCGACTACCTCAAGGCCAGCTGGGATCGGCAGGCGGTGCAGCGTTCCGTCGCGAACACGCTCCTGCATCACGCGAAGGTCGGGGCGCCGCCTACCTGGGTGCTCTCCAACCACGACGTGGTGCGCCACCGCACGCGACTCGCACCGGGCTTCTATCCGCAGGATCGACACTGCCGACCCGACGAGGTGCGGGGGCTGGCCCGCGCCCGAGCACTCACGCTGTTCACGCTGGCGCTGCCGGGCAGCACCTACCTCTACCAAGGTGAGGAGTTGGGCTTGGTCGAGGTCTTCGACATCCCCGACGCAGCGCGGGAGGACCCAGCCTGGCACCGGAGTCAGGGTGAGGACCTCGGCCGCGACGGGTGTCGGGTGCCGCTGCCCTGGTCCGGGGATGCGCCCAGTTACGGATTCAACTCGGGGACCGCCTCCTGGTTGCCGCAGCCGCCGAGCTGGGCAACCCTCTGTGCGCAGGCCCAGGACGGACTCGGCGACTCGACTCTCGAGTTCTATCGCGCGGCTCTCCGTCTGCGTCGTGCCCGGAGTCTCGGGGAGTCAGCGTTGGAGTGGTGGGACACCGATGGAGACCTCCTCGCCTTCCGACGTGCGAGCGATACGCCGCTGATGTGCGTGATCAACTTCGGTGACGCACCCGCGATCCTGCCGAGTGGAACCGTGGAGATCGCGTCGATGGCCGATGCCGTCACCGCGGATCACCTGCTCGCGGGTGAATCCTGCATCTGGATGACGCCGAGCTGACCGCTCAACTGACCGCGTGCAGGCTCAACTGGGCCTGGATCCCTGCGACGTAGCTGAAGACCTGGCCGCGCGGCGTCGATAACCGGCGCCAAGGGCCGTTCGTCGCAGCCGCGATGCGCATCCGATCGCGGGAAAGGAAACGCAAGCGGTAGCCCGCGTGCAGCACCCGCAGGGGAAGTCCGGCCCACGCGGTGCGCGACCAGATCTCCTCCGCCACCGTCTGCTGTCCGCGCGGTCCGAGGCCCGCAGAGCGCGCACGGAACTCGGCCATCGCCTCGTCGACCGCGGGGAGGACGTCGCTCGCAACGGCCGGGATCGGCATTTGCCAGCCGTCGGCCGGCGGCAGGTGCGCGAGGGACACGCCCGAGGCGAACGGGGCTTGGGTCATCGGGAGCGATGCGAAGGCAATGTCCCCAGATTCCTTGGCTGCGGCGACGAGCGCCGCCATGGGCACCGTGACGTCGAGTGGTTCCTCGACCTGCGCCGGGAGGGCGAGGAAGGCCAGCACATCCATCGGAGGCGCGGTGAAAATCCCGAGGGCACCATCGCGACTGATGACTCGGGCGGCAAGCCGTGCGTCCCACTCGACCTGACGGCGGCCGAGAAGTGCGAGGACGCGGCGTTCGGCGTCACCGAGGCGCACGTCCATGTCGGCTCCCTACGTTGGCGGCTGCTCCGCGTGGTGCGCGGCGAGCCCGGCCCGGAAGTCCTCCGGGATCGGAATCGGCTTGTTTGAGCCGATATCGAAACACACCACCACGGTTTTCGCATCCGCAGCGAGGGCACCCCCATCCCAGATCTGGCATTCGATGGTGAACGAGGTGTTCCCGATATGGCTGACCCAGGTACGCAGGACCAACGGCTCCGTCGAGTACTCGATTGGGGCGCGGTAGTTGATCTCCTGTCGCGCCACCACCTGGTCACCGGACCGCATGATGTCTGGGTCGATGGCGAGATACAGGCGCACGCGCGCTTCCATGATGTAGTCGAGGAAGGTGGCATTGCTGACGTGGTTGAGGGGATCGAGATCCTTGAACCGACGCTCGACCGGGATATCGATGGCCACGGCTAGTCCCGGGTGAGTTTGCGATACGTGGCGCGGTGCGGGCGCGCAGCGTCGGCACCGAGTCGCTCGATCTTGTTCTTCTCGTAGGACTCGAAGTTGCCTTCGAACCAGAACCATTGCGAGTCACCCTCGTACGCGAGGATGTGGGTGGCGATGCGGTCGAGGAACCAGCGATCATGGGAAGTGATCACCGCGCAGCCCGGGAATTCCAGGAGTGCATTCTCGAGTGAACCAAGAGTGTCCACATCGAGGTCGTTCGTGGGCTCGTCGAGCAGCAACAGGTTGCCGCCCATCTTCAGCGTCAGCGCCAGATTCAATCTGTTGCGCTCGCCGCCGGAGAGCACCTTCGCGGGCTTCTGCTGGTCCGGTCCCTTGAACCCGAAGGCCGAGACGTACGCGCGCGAGGGCATCTCGACGTTGCCGACCTTGATCCAGTCGAGGCCGTCGGAGACCACCTCCCACACGTTCTTGCTCGGGTCGAGGCCCGACCGACTCTGGTCGACGTAGGAGAGCGTGACGGTCTCACCGACCTTGATGTCGCCCGCCGTGGGGAGTTCGTCCTTGTCGTCGTCGCGTCCTTCTGCGGCGGCGACGAGCATCGTGAACAGCGTGGTCTTGCCGACGCCGTTGGGCCCGATGACACCGACGATGCCGTTACGCGGCAGGGTGAACGACAGATCGTCGATCAGGATGCGGTCACCGAATGCCTTGGTGAGGTGACTGACCTCCACGACCACATCGCCCAGGCGCGGGCCGGGTGGGATCTGGATCTCCTCCATGTCGAGTTTGCGGGTCTTCTCCGCCTCCGAGGCCATTTCCTCGTACCGATCCAGGCGTGCGCGACTCTTGGTCTGGCGGGCCTTGGCGTTCGATCGCACCCACTCGAGTTCCTCGGTCAGGCGCTTTTGCAACTTGGCGTCCTTCTGCCCCTCGACCTTCAGACGCGCGGCCTTGGTCTCCAGATACGTGGAGTAGTTGCCTTGGTACGGGTAGGCGCGGCCACGGTCGAGTTCGAGGATCCACTGCGCGACGTTGTCCAAGAAGTAGCGGTCATGGGTGATCGCGACGATGGTCCCGGGGTACTTCTCCAGGTGCTGCTCGAGCCACTGCACGCTCTCGGCGTCGAGGTGGTTGGTGGGCTCGTCCAACAGCAGGAGATCGGGCTGGCGGAGGAGCAGTTGACACAGTGCCACCCGCCGCTTCTCACCTCCGGAGAGCACCGACACGTCGGCATCCGGCGGTGGGCAGCGCAGCGCGTCCATCGCCTGCTCAAGCTGGGCATCCAGGTCCCAGGCATTGCGATGGTCGATGGCTTCCTGCAACTGCCCCATCTCAGCGAGCAATGCGTCATAGTCGGCATCCGGGTCGGCCAACAGGCCGGAGATCTCGTTGAAGCGATCGATCATGCCCTTGGTCTCGGCGACTCCGTCCTGGACGTTCTCCAGCACGGTCTTGGATTCATCGAGTCGGGGTTCCTGCATCAGGATCCCGACGGTGTAGCCCTCCATCAACTTCGCCTCGCCGTTGGAGACATCGTCGATGCCGGCCATGATCTTCAACAGGCTGGACTTTCCCGCACCGTTCGGGCCGACGACACCGATCTTGGCGCCTGGGAGGAAGGCGAGGGTCACGTCATCGAGGACGACCTTGTCGCCATGTGCCTTGCGCGCCTTGGAAAGGGTGTAGATGAACTCGGCCATATGGACAAGCCTATTCAGGACGATGGGAGCGGACGTGAGGGGCGACTCTCGCCGCCCCTCACGTAGTCCTAACCGACGGGTTCGAGAATCTCCCCGGTCTCAAGATCCACATCGAGGCCGTCGTCCTCCAAGGACGCATCCTCTGCAACCATCCGCTCAACTTCCATGTCGTCGGCCAGCTCACGCTGCTCGCTCTCGGTCACCGCGGTGCGGCGGATGCGCTCGAAGTCCGCGATGCCGCGCGACAGATCCGGTCCCACGGCCGACGCCTCGATGTCGTGGAAAGTGGTGATGTGCCGGGTATCCCCGCATTCCCGCTCGACCTGCCGGCTCCGCAGCCGACCAACCACGATCACCGGCATTCCCTTTTTCACAGATTGCACGACGTTGTGTGCCAGCCCACGCCAGCAGCTCACAGACAGGTAATGGGTGTCTCCGTCCACCCAGCGCTCGTGCACCCGGTCGTACCGACGCGTGCTGGACGCCACGCGGAACTTGGCAACCGGCTCACCGGACGGCGTGAAGCGCATCTCCACGTCGTTGACTACGTTGCCGATCACGGTCATCGCAATATCGTTCATCGCTCCTCCTGAGCATCAAAGTGATGTCAGGAGTCCACAACCACCGTTCGGCCGAATCCAGACCCTTTGGAAATCCCGGGATGAATCACCGGGGTGTGGACAATCAGTCCTTACCGAGCATCTTCCGGATAGTCATCCGCGGAATGTCAGTCACCGACGAGACCTTGTTCTCGGTGAGCAGGCCCTTCTTCACCGACTCGACGACCAGGGCCGCCAGCACGTTGCGCGCAGCGCGCTCCTTCTTCTTGGCGGCCTTCCAATCTTTGGCCGCCTTCTGCAGGGCCTTCTTTGCCGACGAATCGTTGGTAAGTCCCCCCACGGCGCTCACGCCGTGACCGGCATCTGGTCCGCGAGAGGGGCGAGGCGCTCATGCATCTCATGCCACTCCAACGCCTCGTCGATGAACGGGGTGTCGAAGTGCGCCCCGCACGTGCAGTCGAGGGTGAAGCGGCAGATCGCGTAGCAGAAGTCCGAGGAGACCCGATGCAGGTCCACGGGGCTCTCCGGGGTTCGAGCGGATTCAGCCTTCGGGGCACGATGGAGCCAGCGAATATTCATGGGAAGCACCTCCACATCGCAGTTCAACCTGTCTAGTACAGCACTATACACCTGTATTGTCCAGTACTGGACGTCTAGGGCTGGACAATTTCCGGCCTGGTCATTCATAGAATTCAGAAATGCGCCGGATTGCAGCAGTAGTCGTGAGTCTCTGTGCCCTGACCTGGCCCTCCGCCCTCCCGGCTCAGGCGTCGACGAGTCTCGAACCAGCCACCTCCCAGGTGGTCCTGCACGTCCAACCGGGCGATGGGTATCGCCCGATCATCGAGTTCATCCGCTCCGCGCGAGAGACGCTCGACTTCACGATCTACCAGTT
>VGCC01000021.1 GCA_016870195.1 Actinomycetota bacterium | reverse complement strand
CACAGTCGGCACTCCCCTGACCTCGGCGTTGTTCGCCGCGACGGGGTTCCCGGCCTCTCCCGCCATCACATTCGGGATCCTGCCCGCGCCGCCCGCGGGGATGAGCCTCAGCGCCGTCAACGGCGTTCTCTCCAGCACACCGACAACGGCGTCATCGCAGGCGCACAGGATCACGGCCTCGAACGGGACCCTGCAAGCGAGCGCCGTCCTCGGCTTCACCATCTTTGCGGCGCACAGTGCGCCCTCGCGGCAGTCGGTCGCACCGCCGCATGCGCCTCCCGCGCCCCCAGCTCCCCTGCTGACCCCCACGTCAACACCAACCCCCACGTCAACTCCCACGCCGACGTAGACGCAGGTCAGTTGCTACAACGCGGCCTTCGGCTACGCGACGATCTCCCCGCCGCCTGGGTGCAGCGCCCTCGGAAACGGGTGGGTCCAGGTCTGACCGCGGGCAGGCCCGTCTGCTTCGCTTTCGCACAAATCCTCTTCAACCCCTCAAAGCTCGTCGCCCCATGGGCACTCGCTATGCTTAAGGCACCCGGGGAGCTCACGAGATCGGTGGGCTGAGAGGGCAGACGCTTCTGCCGACCCACTGAACCTGACCTGGGTAATGCCAGCGCGAGGGATGGTGGCCATGATCGTTCGACTTCTCGGAGCAGTCCTCTGCGGCGCGTCACTCCTCGCGTGCACGTCTTCGGCGCCGCAGACAGCGGAGCCGGGGAGCACGGTGCGCCTCCTCGCGCACGACTCCTTCCTGCTCAGCGACGAGGTGTTGGCATCGTTCACCGCGCAGACGGGCATCGAGGTGCAAGTGCTGGCGGGGGGCGACGCGGGTTCCATGGTCGCCGGTGCGATCCTGGCTGCCGGCGCTCCCACCGCGGATGTCCTGTTCGGTGCCGACAACACCCTCGTGCAGAAGGCGATTGACGCTCGGGTTTTCGAGCCCTACGAGGCGATGGAGCGCGGGACTATCACCCCGGAGATCGCCGATTACCTCGACACCGACGCCGTCACGCCGATCGACTACGGAGACGTCTGCGTCAACATCGACGATGCGTGGTTCGAACGCGAGGGAATCACCCCACCCGCATCGCTGGAGGATCTCACCGATCCGCGGTACCGGGACCTGCTCGTCGTGCAGGATCCGGCGACGTCCTCCCCCGGACTCGCCTTCCTACTGGCGACCATCTCGCGATTTGGGGATTCCTGGCCCGACTACTGGACTCGACTGCGCGAGAACGGCGTGAAGGTTGCCGGCTCCTGGACCGATGCGTACTACTCCGACTTCACACCCGCGGGTGGGGAACGTCCACTCGTCGTGTCCTACGCCACGAGCCCACCAGCGGAGATCGTGTTCGCAGAAGGCACCCCACCCGCCCGGCCGTCTACATCGGTGCTCACCGATGGGTGTTACCGGCAGATCGAGTACGCGGGAGTTCTGGCCGGTACCGAGAACCCTGCGGGTGCACGTCTCCTCATTGACTGGTTGCTGAGTCGGAGGGTGCAAGAGGACATTCCGTTAAACATGTTCGTCTTCCCCGCGCGCTCGGATGCTCAGCTGCCACAGGTCTTCACCGACTTCGCAGCGCAGGTGGAGAAGCCCGAGCAGATACCTGCCGATCAGATAGCAATGAACCTCGACGAATGGTTGGCGCGGTGGGACGAGATCCTCGGACGCTGACCGTCCCGGTCGCCCTCCGATACGCGTGGCTGGTGCCTGCGGGGTTCATCACCGCCTTCTTGCTCATCCCGATCGCAGTCCTGATCGGCGTGGTCGCGGACGCCGCAACACTGACCGGGCTCGGCGACATCGGACTATGGCGGGTGGCGGGGCTGGCGGCCACGCAGGCACTGACCAGCGTCCTCCTCACGCTCGTGATCGGGATTCCGATAACGGGGCTGCTGTACCGCTGCGACTTTCAGGGTCGCCGCGGCCTGTTGGCGCTCGCGACGGTGCCGTTCGTGCTGCCGACGGTGGTGGTCGCCCTCGCACTGCGCACCCTGCTCGGTGATGTGGTGCCCCAGGGACTCGGGCTCGTCCTGATCGCGCACGTGTACGTCAACCTCGCGGTGGTGATCCGCATCGTCGGAGCGCGCTGGTCACGCGTGGACCCACGAACGGTCGCCGTGGCGCGCACCCTGGGTGCGTCCCCACTCACAGCGTGGCGGACCGTGACCGTGCCGGCACTCAGATCGTCAATCGGTGCGGCTGCGGCGGTGGTGTTCGTCTTCTCGTTCACCTCCCTGGGCATCATCGCTGTCGCGGGCGACGGGACCGTGCGCACTCTGGAGTCGGTGATCGTGCGGCGCACCTCGGTGCTGCTTGATTTCCCGGGTGCGGCCGCCGCCGCGTTCCTCCAAGTTCTCGTGGTGACACTCGTGCTCGTCGTGACAGTGCGAACCCGGTCCCCTCGCACCGTCGGGCGAACCTGGAACCCGCGTCCGGCAGCACGTCCGAGGACGCGCATCGGCATTCACGCATCCGCGATCGTGGTGGGAGTCATGCTCATCGCACCCCTGGCGACCATGGCCCTCGCGTCGGTGCGCGTGGATGGCGCGTGGACAATCACCTGGTGGCCGGAACTGCTCAACGGACGCATCGGAGTGGGTTCGCCACAAGGCGCCTTGATCCGCAGCATCGGCATCGCCGTCGCAACCGGGATCCTCGCCTCGCTCATCGGGGGCCTGGCCGCAGCCTCCGCTCTCGCACACCGCGCGGGTCGAACGGTCGCGGGGATAGGTCTCCTCCCGCTGGGCGTGTCCGCCGCGACGTTGGGCGTCGGCACGCTGCTCGCATTCGGGCGCGACCCGGTCGACCTGCGCGCAACGGGTCTCCTCATCCCGATCGCGCACGCACTCGTGGCAGTGCCCCTCGTCATCGCGGTCGCGGTGCCCGCCCTCACCGAGACCAGCAACCAGCGCGGCCTGGTCGCCGCAACCCTCGGCGCGCGCCCGCTACGCGCCTGGTGGACCTGCTACGGACCGGTCCTCCGCGTGGTGATGATCGCGGCAGGTGGTCTCGCAGCCGCGGTGTCCCTGGGTGAGTTCGGTGCGGCGTCGGTGCTGGCCCGTGCCGACTCCCCCACCGTCCCTGTACTCATTGAGCGGCTTCTCGGGCGACCGGGTGACGCATCATTCGGCGTTGCGGCATGCCTGTCCGTGGTACTTATGGCCGTGACCCTCGTCCTCGTCGGCCTCATCGATCGACTCGGGCGACAGCGAGGGGTGCCGCTGTGACCATCAGTTACGCGTCTTCGGAACTGATCCTGGACAACCTCATCATCGGCTACACCGCACCTCTGCGGGATCCGATCAACGTGCAGGTTCATCCTGGTCGCATCCTCGGGATCCTCGGCTCCAGTGGGTGCGGGAAGTCGACGCTGCTGTCCACGATCGCGGGCATCGTGCCAGCGCTCGGCGGTGATGTATTCCTCGACGGTGAGAGGATCACCGACCTCCGCATCGACGAGAGACGCGTGGGCTTGGTGTTCCAGGAACCCCTGCTCTTCGACCACCTCTCCGTTGCCGACAACGTGGCCTACGGCCTTCGCCGCCAGGGCGTCCCGCGGTCGCAGGCACGTGCGCGTGCCCGGGAGTTACTGACCTGGATTGGCCTGCCCGACTTCGACGAACGCTCCGTCACGACCCTGTCAGGTGGGCAGGCGCAGCGGATCGCCCTGGCACGTGCGGTGGCACCTGCACCCCGTGCGTTGCTCCTGGATGAACCCTTCAGCGCCCTCGATGCGCCCCTGCGGCGGCGCTTGGCACTGGAGACGCGTGAGCGGATCGAGTCGCTCGGCATTCCCGCGATTCACGTGACCCATGATCCAGAGGAGGCTGCACTCATCTGCAGCGAGATACTGTCCTGGTGAGCACGCCCTGGACGAAGGCACTGGATAGCGCCTATCTGCGTCTGGCGATCTTCACATCTGTTGCCGCGTTCGCTGCCTACGTCGTTGCCGAGCTCATCCCCTATACCGCCGCCGTCCCCGCCGCGATCACCGCGGTGGTCGGTGTTCGCGTGACCTTCCACAGTGCCATCAAGGAGAGTCTCTTCCAGGTCCTCGGCGCACTCCTGGGCGGTGCGTTCGCACTCGGCATCGTGTCCTTGATCGGCAGCAATCCGCTCGTGATTCTGCTACTCGTCCTACTGTCCTTCGCGATGGCGCGCATCATGCGGATCGCGTCTCCGGAGGAATCCCCATTCGTGGCGGCCAGTCTCTCCGTCACCGTGATCCTCGTGGTCGGCACGCACTTGACCACGGGGCTGGCCGTGGAACGCTTCCTCGGCGTGGCGGTAGGTGCGCTCTTCGCGCTCATCGCCACCGTGCTGACCGCACCAACGAAGGAGTCGCGTGCCCTCCGCACCGAGATGGACGAGGTGCAGCAGGCGCTGAGCGATCTGCTCAACCAGATCGCACAGGATCTGCGCGACGGTCTCACCCCCGCGATCGCGAGCACCCGCTTCGACGAGGCTGTGGACCTGCGCAACCGAGTGCTCGGCCTCGCCGTGCAGTTCGAAGATTTGAGTCGCAACCGCAAGTGGAATCCGCGCACCTCGGCAACGGACGTCGAACGCCTCGAGGCGATCATGTCGGCGAATCAGACGATGAGCGCACGCGTGTTGTCACTGGCGGCCGATCTGAGGGGCAACGGACCATCGAATCTGCCGCCGGCGGCGGTAAACCCGCTTGCGGATCTGATCGCGATGGCTGCGGAGAACGTCGCCGCAGAGGATCCGGCCACTTCCTTGGGTCGCACGGAGGCACACGAGGCGGTACGAGGTGTCGATGCGACAGCGCAGATCGCCCTCATCGGCGGAATTGTCTCGCATGTGAACCGGATCAACCAGGCCTCGGCGACCGAGACCCTGCCGGATGACTAGAGGTCCGTGGCCGCCTCGGTCTCGGGCCCGGGCGGCCACGGACTTCTAGTCCACACCCGGATGCGCTTTCGCGCATCTCGACTAGTCGAGGGCAGCCAGGGCCGCTGCGTAATCGTCCGCGTTGCGTCCTTCGCCGGGGCCGTTCACGACCATCCAGCGGATAACGCCCTCCTTGTCGATGATGAAGGATCCGCGCGTGGCGAAGCCCTTGTCCTCGAGGAAGACCCCGTAGGCCCGGGAGATATCCCCGTGCGGCCAGAAGTCGCTCACCAACTGGTGCTCGAGTTTCTCGGACTCGGCGAACACCTTCAGGGTGTAGGGCGAGTCACAGGACACGCTGAGGACCTCGGTGGTGTCGTTCTCAAACTCCGGCGCCCGATCCCGGATGGTGCACAGTTCCTGGGTGCAGAGCCCGGTAAAGGCGAACGGGTAGAACATCACGAGCACGTTCTTCTTGCCGCGGAAGTCGGAGAGGCGTACTTCGTCCCCGAACTGGTTCTTGGCAGTGAAATCCGGGGCCACCTGGCCGACGGCGAGAGTCGATTGCGACATGTCATACCTCCAGGCGCGACGCTAGCGCTTGGAGCGCGGTGCGACCAACCGGGTCCCCTGCCAGTCGTACCCGGCACTGATGGTCGTGGTCTGCTGGAGGCCGGCGGTGGGTGCGGCATCCGAGATGTCCTCGGGTTCGATATGTCCGTCGCGACCGGGCTTCGGCGTCAAGAGCCAGACGACCCCGTGGTCGGCCAGAGGTCCGATCGCATCCACGAGGGCGTCCACGAGGTCACCATCGTCGTCGCGCCACCACAGAATGACCACATCGACGACATCGTCGAAGTCCTCGTCGACCATGTCGTCCCCGACGATCGCCTCGATTCCGGCTCGAAGGCCCTCGTCGACGTCGGAGTCGTAGCCCAGTTCCTGCACCGTGAGCCCGGCTTCCAGGCCGAAACGACCAGCCCGTTCCCTGCCGTCTCCCGCGGACGCGGCCACATCTCTCCTCACAGTAGGTGCCCGATTCGTCGGGCTCAGGGGGTAGTCCACCGAAATGGGGGCTGCTTGGCAAGTGCATCAGGACAATCTCTCGGCCCGAGGCGGGCATAAGTGCGCGGATGGGGAAGGATGGGAGCCATCGCAGCACGGCACCACCAGTGGCGGAGACCCCGATCGCTGGTTGAACGGAGGCCCACGTGACAACCCCCCGTGACCGTGACCCCCTCCTGGCCGGGGGCCTCCCCACGCAATATGTGGACGTTGATCCCGATGAAACCGGCGAGTGGCTGGACTCCTTCGACGCCCTCGTCGAACGCTCCGGCAACCAGCGGGCCCGCTACGTGATGCTCTCCCTGCTGCGCCGTGCGGCCGAACAGAACGTGGGTGTCCCCAGTCTGCGCAGCACCGACTACATCAACACGATCCCGCCCGAGCGCGAGCCCTTCTTCCCCGGGGACGAGTACCTGGAGCGGGAGATCCGCAACATCATCCGCTGGAACGCGGCGATCATGGTCCACCGCGCGCAGCGACCCGGTGTGTCGGTCGGCGGCCACATCTCGACGTATGCGAGTTCGGCGACCCTGTATGAAGTCGGGTTCCACCACTTCTTCAAGGGCCCCGACCACCCGGATGGCGCCGACCAGTTGTTCATCCAGGGGCACGCCTCACCCGGCATCTACGCACGTGCCTTCGTCGAGGGACGGCTGACCGAAGCCCAGATGGACGGATTCCGTCAGGAGTTGTCGCATCCCGCGGGCGGCCTACCGTCGTACCCCCACCCTCGCCTGATGCCCTGGTTCTGGCAGTTCCCCACCGTTTCCATGGGACTCGGCCCGCTCAACGCGATCTACCAAGCCCGCTTCAACAAGTATCTGACCCACCGGGGAATCAAGGACGCGTCCGCGCAGAAGGTGTGGGCGTTCCTAGGCGACGGCGAAACCGATGAAGTCGATGCGGTGGGTGCATTGACGCTCGCAGCGCGCGAGGAACTGGACAACCTGATCTTCGTCGTGAACTGCAATCTGCAGCGACTCGACGGCCCTGTGCGCGGCAACGGCAAGATCATTCAAGAACTCGAGAGCCTGTTCCGCGGAGCAGGCTGGAACGTGCTCAAGGTCGTCTGGGGTCGCGGGTGGGATGAACTGCTCGCGGCCGACCGCGATGGCGCGCTCGTGAGCCTGATGAACAACACACCGGATGGCGACTTCCAGACGTATAAGGCGGAGAACGGCGCCTTTGTCCGCGAGCACTTCTTCGGACGCGATCCACGCGCCGCCAAACTCGTCGAGACCTGGACCGATGACGAGATCTGGTCACTCCAACGTGGTGGCCACGACTACCGCAAGATGTATGCGGCGTACGAATCCGCGGTGAATCACGCAGGGCAACCGACGGTGATCCTGGCCAAGACGATCAAGGGATGGACCCTCGGCTCGCATTTCGAGGCGCGCAATGCCACCCACCAAATGAAGAAACTCTCGGTGGAGGACCTGCGCGAGTTCCGGGATCGCCTATACCTACCAATTCCCGATTCCGCCCTCGACCCGTACCTGCCGCCGTACTACCACCCCGGTCCCGAGGATCCGAACATCCAGTACCTGATGGAACGCCGGCGTCAGCTCGGTGGTTCGCTGCCCACGCGGCGACGGACATCGCGTCCGCTTCCGCTCCCGTCGGACTCCCACTACGAGGTCATCCAGCGCGGGTCCGGCAAGCAACCGGTGGCCACGACGATGGCCTTCGTCCGCCTGTTGAAGGACCTGATGCGGGATGAGGGAATCGGTGCCCGCATCGTCCCCATCATCCCCGACGAAGCCCGCACCTTCGGCATGGATTCGCTCTTCCCCACCGCGAAGATCTATTCACCGCACGGCCAGCAGTACACATCGGTGGACCGTGAGTTGATTCTCAGTTACAAGGAGTCCGAGACCGGGCAGATCCTGCACGAGGGCATCAACGAAGCCGGTTCGGTCGCATCGTTCACCGCGGTGGGAACGTCGTACTCGACGCACGACGAGCCGATGATCCCGATCTACATCTTCTACTCGATGTTCGGGTTCCAGCGCACAGGCGATGGATTCTGGGCCGCAGGTGACCAGATGGCCCGGGGCTTCGTCCTCGGCGCCACCGCGGGGCGCACCACCCTCAACGGCGAAGGCCTGCAGCACGAGGATGGTCACTCGCATCTCCTCGCGAGCACGAACCCGGCCGTGGTGGCCTACGACCCGGCGTACGGATACGAACTCGGTCACATCGTCCGCGATGGCCTGCGCCGCATGTACGGCCCGGATTCCGAGGATGTCTTCTACTACCTGACCGTCTACAACGAGCCGTATCCGCAACCCGCCGAGCCCGACGGGCTCGATGTCGCTGCGCTCCTCAAGGGCATGTACCTGCTCTCCCCCGGAACCGGTACCGGACCCCGCGCGCAGATCCTGGCCAGCGGTGTGGGTGTCAACTGGGCTTTGCGCGCCCAGGAGTTGCTCGCCCAGGACTGGGGGGCCACCGCCGACGTCTGGTCGGTGACGTCGTGGAACGAACTTCGCCGCGAAGGCCTCGCGTGTGACCGGCACAACCTGCTCCATCCGGGTGATGTACCGCAGGTGCCCTTCGTCACCGAATCACTGAAGGGACGACCGGGGCCGGTCATCGCCGTGTCGGACTGGATGCGGGCGGTGCAGGATCAGATCCGCGAATGGGTCCCCCAGAAATTCGTGTCACTCGGAACCGACGGCTGGGGGCTCTCCGACACGCGCGGTGCACTGCGGCGACACTTCCTCGTGGATGCAGAGTCCATCACCGTGCAGACGTTGGCGTCCCTCGCTGAATCCGGGGACGTCCCTGCCGCATCCGTCGCCGACGCGATCGAGAAGTACCAGTTGCGGGATCCCTCCGCCGCAGAAGCCGGGAACACAGAGGGGTCGGGATGAGTTCGTCGGATCCGAAGCGCTTGCTGGCGTACCTCGAGGCGGAGCGCAACGCGTCGCTGCTCTATCGCGCACTCGCGGAGACCACCGACGGTGAGCGTCGCGAGGCGCTACTCGAACTCGCCGATATCGAAGACGAGCACGCCGCCCACTGGGTGGCCAAGTGCGCGGAGTACGGGGTTGCGGTTCCGCCCCTGCCCACTGCCCTCGCACCCGACGACGTCGAACTCGTCACCCGGGCCAGGTCCCTGGGACTCCCCTCGATCCTCGACGTTCTCGAGGAGACCGAGGGTGCCAATGCGGGGATCTACGACGACGAGCCCGAAGCCAGCGCGACCATGTCCACCGACGAACGACGCCATGCGGAGATGTTCCGCGCACTCAAGGACGGCCACGTCGTTCCCGTACTTCCCGAAGGCACCTTCCCGCACCGCACATTGAAGCAGGGCGATGGTGAACCCTGGCACCGAGCGGACAAGTCCGGTTCGATCCGCGCCGCGATCTTCGGTGTGAGCGACGGTCTCGTGTCCAATGCGGCGCTCGTCATGGGATTCGCAGGAGCCAGCATCGCCGGTGCCATCGACAACTCCACGGTCCTCTTCGCCGGACTCGCCGGACTGCTCGCCGGTGCCTTCTCGATGGCCGCCGGTGAGTACGTCTCGATGGCGAGTCAACGTGATTTGTTCGAGCGAGAGATCGCACTCGAGGCATCGGAGTTGCAGGAGAAGCCCGAAGAGGAACAACGCGAGATCGAATTGATCTACCGCGCCAAGGGCGTGCCCCGCGACGAGGCAGCGCAATTGGCGCGGCGCCTCATGGCCAACCCCGACACCGCCCTGGACACCCTGGTGCGCGAGGAACTCGGACTCGACCCCAGCGATCTCGGCTCCGCCTGGAAGGCCGCGACATTCAGTTTCGTCTCCTTCGCCATCGGGGCGTCGGTCGTCGTGATTCCCTACGCCCTGTTAAGCGGTGTTCCAGCGCTGATCACAGCGATCGTGCTCGCGGTCCTGGGCCTCGTCGTGGTCGGAGGCCTGGTGGGTCGCTTTAGCGGACGCGGGGCGCTGTTCTCCGCGGGTCGTCAACTGCTCTGGGGTGCGGGAGCTGCGGGCGTCACGTACCTCGTCGGGAGCATCGTCGGCGTCAACGTCGGCTAGCCGCGCTGCGGTAGGTTGCGGTCGTCGTCCTCTCGGAAGGTGGTGCCCGTGCTCGTTGTCGTCGCACCCGGTCAGGGTGCTCAGACCCCGGGCTTCCTGAACCCCTGGCTCGAGGTTCCCGGATTTCGCGAGCGGCTCGAGTGGCTGTCGGTCGTCTCCGGGATCGATCTGGTCACCCACGGAACGGTCTCGGACGCCGACACCATCCGTGACACCGCGGTGGCCCAACCCCTGATCGTCGGCGCCGGCCTGGTCAGCCTGCTCACACTCTTCCCGCATCCCTCCGAGGCGTACGGGTCGATCGGTGCCGGTTCGGGGCACTCCGTCGGCGAGATCACCGCCGCCGTCGGCGCGGGCGTGATGACGGCGGAGCAGGCGATGATCTTCGTTCGGGAACGCGGCGCGGCGATGGCACGTGCATCGGCGATCGCGCCCACCGGGATGAGCGCCGTCCTCGGTGGCGATCCCGACGTCGTTGTCGAAGCAGCACGCTCGGCCGGCCTCACCCCCGCAAACATGAACGGTGCCGGACAGATCGTGGTAGCCGGCACCCTCGCGCAACTTGCGTCCTTCGGGGAGGCACCTCCGGAGGGAGCTCGGGTTCGACCGCTCGAGGTCGCCGGCGCCTTCCACACCGAGCACATGGCACCGGCGGTCGCGCACCTGGAGCGTCTCTCGCATGCGATCAGCACGCACGATCCGCGGCTGCGTCTCATCTCGAATGCCGACGGGCAGGTCGTGCATGACGGGCGTGAGGTGCTTCGTCGACTCGTCTCCCAGGTCAGCAACCCCGTCCGCTGGGATCTCTGCATGCAGACCATGGCCGACCTCGGGGTCACGGCCCTGATCGAGATCCCCCCGGCGGGCACCCTGACCGGACTCGCCAAACGCGCATTGCCCGGCGTCGAGACCTTGGCCGTCAAGACACCCGACGACCTGGACGCCGCATGGCGACTCATCCGCGATCACGGGACCGTGTCACCACTCGATGGCAAGCCAACCTGGCGATTGATCGTGTCACCGGCCAAAGGGGCCTTCACACGTGTCACCGATGCGGTGACCGGATTCGAGTTCGCCCCCGGTTCGGTGGTGGGCACCGTAGCGAATCTGCGTGAGTCCCTCGATGTGCAGGCACCGCATGGGGGCGCGATCGTCGAGTGGCTCGCCGACAACGGGGATCCGGTGAACCCCGGGCAACCACTCCTCCGCCTGCACCCGATCAGCGGGGAGGTCCCCGCATGACCCACGCCCTAGCCACGACGACGGGTGCACAGTTCGCTCGCATCATGAGCGTTGCGAGCTACCGCCCTGAGCGCATCGTCACCAATGCGGAGATCTGCCAGCGCATCGACTCCTCCGACGAGTGGATCCGCGAGAGGTCCGGGATCATCGAGCGTCGCTGGGCGCACCCCGACGAAAGCGTCGTCGACATGGGTCGGGCCGCAGCGACCATCGCACTCGAACGGGCAGGTATCGATCCGGCACAGATCGACATGGTGGTGATGGCCACCGTGACCCATCCGTACCAAACTCCTTCTGCGGCTGCGGTGATGGGTCACCAGATCGGTGCGGTCAACGCCGCGGCGATGGATGTCTCCGCAGCATGCGCGGGCTTCTGCTACTGCATCGGACTCGCATCGGACATGATCCGCGCGGGCAGCGCACAGTACGTGCTCGTCGTCGGGGTCGAGAAACTCAGCGAATGGGTGAATCTCGATGATCGGAGCAGCGCCTTCCTCTTCGCCGACGGCGCGGGCGCCGCTGTGGTCGGGCCCTCCCATGTCAACGGGATCGGGCCGGTCGTCTGGGGTGCCGACGGTTCGCAGTGCGAGGCGATCACGATGACGCAGTCGCTGATCGATTTCCGTGACGGAGGCGGTGACTTCCCCACCCTCGTCATGCAGGGGCAGCAGGTCTTCCGCTGGGCGGTCGGTGAGATCGCGAAGGTGTGTCAGCGAGCACTCGATGCCGCGGGCATCACCGCGCAGGATCTCGACGCCTTCATCCCCCATCAGGCGAATATGCGCATCACCAACGCGATGATCAAGGCGGTGGCCCTTCCCCCGGAGGTCCCGGTGGCCCGGGACATCCAGTTCACCGGAAACACCTCCGCGGCCTCCATCCCCCTGGCCATGGACCGGATGCTCACGGACGGGGAGGCACCCCATGGGGGGACCGCTCTGATCGTGGGATTCGGCGCGGGGCTGGTCTACGCGGCACAGGTGGTCACCCTCCCCTAGCCACTCGACAGAATGTCCCCCTGCGTGGGGAATCCCGACGAAAGGTGCGAGATGAGCAAGGAAGAGATCCTGGTCGGCCTCGCCGGCATCGTGAACGAGGTTGCCGGCGTACCCGTCGACGACGTGCAGCTCAGCAAGTCCTTCATCGACGACCTGGACATCGACTCGCTCTCGATGGTCGAGGTCGTCATGGCGGCGGAGGACAAGTGGGGGGTCAAGATCCCCGATGAAGAGGTGAAGAACCTCAAGACCGTGGGCGATGCCGTCGCCTACATCGAGGCGAACTCGTAGGCACCATGGCACGCACCGTGGTGGTCACCGGCCTGGGTATGACCACACCCCTCGGTGGGGATGTGGCCACGTCCTGGGCTGCCGCCTTGGCGGGTGTATCCGGGATCACCACCATCGACGCGGAGTGGGTCGCCGACCAGCCGTCGAAGATCGCTGGTCAGTTGAAGGTCCCACCCGGCGAGGTGCTGGACCGCGTTGAGGCCCGACGCATGGATCGCGGACAGCAGGCGGCGTTGATCGCCGCACGCGAAGCCTGGACGGATGCCGGTGCACCCGAGGTCGACCCCGAGCGCTTGGGGACCGTGATCGCCACGGGGATGGGCGGGCTCATATCGTTGATGGAGGCCTACGACCTCCTGCTCGATCGCGGGCCCTCACGTATCTCCCCGCATATGGTCACGATGATCATGCCCAATGGCCCCGCGGCGATCGTCGGTCTCGAGGTGGGTGCCCGCGCCGGCGTCCACACGCCGGTGAGTGCCTGCGCCTCCGGTGCCGAGGCCATCTCCTACGCGGCGCGCATGATCCAGACCGGGCGTGCGGATGTCGTCATCGCCGGAGGGACCGAAGCGGTCATCCACCCGATCACGATGGCCGGGTTTGCATCCATGCGCGCTCTCTCCACACGTAATGACGATCCGGCCCGCGCCTCCCGCCCCTACGACGTCGACCGCGATGGTTTCGTCATGGGTGAGGGTGCAGGAGTCCTGGTCCTCGAGTCGGAGGAATTCGCGCGGGCACGCGGTGCACGTATCCACGGGGTCTACGGCGGGGCGGGTCTCACCTCCGACGGTCACCACATCGCCCAGCCCGATCCCGATGGCGCGGGTGCCGCACGTGCCATCACCGCAGCACTCGCTGACGCCGGACTCACACCCGCAGACGTCGCGCACATCAATGCGCACGCAACCTCGACACCGCAGGGCGATATCGCCGAGGCGGTCGCCATTCGCCGCGTGCTCGGCTCGGATACCGATCACGCCGTGGTCACCGGCACGAAGTCGATGACGGGTCACCTGCTCGGTGGCGCGGGGGCCGTCGAGTCGATCTTCGCGATCCTCGCGCTCCGCGACCGCGTCGTCCCCCCCACCGCGAACTTGGTGACCCTGGACACCGCCATCGATCTCGATGTGGTGAGCGGGTCTCCGCGACCACTCCCGGCCGGTGATCTCGCCGCACTGAACAACTCGTTCGGGTTCGGTGGCCACGACGTCGCCGTCGTCTTCCGGACCGCCTGACATGAGCGACGAGCTCGATCCTCGATCCCCGCGTGCCCGCCTGTCCCACTTCTTCGACGACGGGACCTTCACCACCATCACTCCCGAGGATGACCGCGGAGTGCTCGTCGCCGTGGGCCTGGCCCACGGGACTCCCGTGGTCGCCTTCGCCACCGACCCCACGGTGCAGGGTGGCGCGATGGGCAATGAAGGATGTCGCGCCATCGTCACGGCATACGACCGCGCCTTCGCCGACTCCTGCGCGGTTGTGGGCCTATGGCATTCGGGCGGTGCCCGGTTGCGCGAGGGTGTGGCCAGCCTGGACGGTGTGGGTCGCGTCTTCGCTGCCATGACCCGCGCCTCGGGAAAGGTGCCGCAGATCTCGGTGGTGCTGGGTCCCGCTGCGGGTGGCGCGGCCTACGGTCCTGCACTCACCGACATCGTGATCCTCGGTCCCGCGGGTCGCATCTTCGTCACCGGCCCCGAGGTGGTGCGGTCGGTGACGGGCGAAAACGTCGACATGGACACCCTCGGCGGACCGGAGCCCCATGGCCGCCGCAGCGGAGTCGTGCACATCACCACCGAGTCCGAGCAGGAGGCACTCGATCAGGCCCGCGGCCTGGTGTCCCTCCTCGGCTCCCAGGGCTCCATGGACATGGCAGCCATCGATGACGTCGACCTCGGCGCCTTCCTGCCCGAGTCCTCGCGTCGCGCCTACGACGTGCACCCGTTGGTCGAGGGCTTCGTGGACGCGGGCAGCTTCATGGAACTCCACGCGCGCTGGGCGCCGAACATCGTCGTCGGACTCGGCCGCTTGGGCGGGCGCACGGTCGGCATCGTCGCCAACAATCCCCTGCGACTCGGCGGGTGCCTCGACTCCGCGAGTGCCGAGAAGGCGGCGCGCTTCGTGCGCATGTGTGACGCGTTCTCCGTGCCACTCGTCGTGCTCGTCGACGTCCCCGGCTACCTCCCCGGTCTCGGCCAAGAGTGGGAGGGCGTGGTTCGACGCGGCGCAAAACTCCTGCACGCATTCGCGGAATGCGTGGTGCCCCGCGTGACGGTCGTGACGCGCAAGGCGTACGGCGGCGCGTACGTAGCGATGAACTCCGCGTCCCTGGGCGCAACACGGGTCTACGCGTGGCCCACGTCGGAGGTCGCGGTCATGGGTTCGGTTGCCGCAGTCCGCATCCTGCACCGCAGGCGTCTCGCGGAGATCCCGGAGGAATCACGCGAGCAGGTCGAACTGGAACTTGCTGCAGAACACGAGGTGATCTCGGGTGGTATCGCGCGCGCGGTCGAGATGGGAGTCGTCGACCAGGTGGTCGACCCCACGAGAACCCGCACGGCCGTAGCCGAGGTCATCTGGAACACACCGGGTGTGCGCGGGCAGCACGGGAACATCCCGCTCTGATCAGACGACCTCGTGCAGGAGTCGGACAGTGGAGTCCGAGTGCGCCACGCGGAAGGGCTCGAGCTCGTCATCCCACTGTTCTCCGATGAGCCGCCGTACTTCGTCGGCGAGCGACTCACCCCTCACACCTGACCGGCCCAGCAGACTCCGAAGTCGATCTTCGTGAACCATGACGTCGCCGTGCACGCCGATCGTGGCCCGGAAGAGCCCGAGCGCGGGCGTAGCGACGAAACGTTCCCCCTCGCGGTCACCGGCGGGATCCTCGGTCACCTCAAAGCGCGCCTGGTGGAAGGCGAGCAGGGTGCTGGCGATGCGGGCTCCGGTCCCCGCCGGACCCGACCAGAGGATCTCCGCCCGCATGGCACCGGACGCAATCGGTTGGGGGGCCCAGTCGATGGACACCGTCACAGCGAACACCGTGGCTAGCGCCCACTCGACATGCGGACACAGCGCCCGAGGAACCGAGTGCACGAACAACACACCACGCGCAGGAGACGCCTCCTGCGCGGTAACGACGACCGTCATGTGACCCTCCTTCGTGAAGGACGCCTTCCCCAGCGACTTCCCGAGGGATCACACTCAAAGCTAGGATAACCCGGCACCCCTTCGCTAGAGTGCGGGACACCACCGACCTGGAGGTTCCATGGCACTGGCCACCCCGGCACCCCGTGTCCTCGCGGACTTCGCCGCCCGCACGTGGGCTGCGCAGGTCGCACTCGTCGTCGGAGGCGCCGCCTTCGTGGGCCTCTGCGCGCAGGTCGCAATCCCCCTGCCGTTCACCCCCGTGCCCCTGACCCTGCAGACCTTCGCGGTCCTCCTCGTCGGCGCCAGCCTTGGCTCGCTGCGGGGCGTGCTGTCGATGCTGCTCTACGTCGTGGCCGGGGTCGTCGGGGTGCCCTGGTTCTCCCAGGCGGAGTCGGGTTTCGCCCTCGCATCCTTTGGCTACATCCTCGGCTTCGTGATCGCCGCCTACATCGTCGGTCGACTCGCGGAGAACGGCTCCACCCACAGCGTGCTGCGCACGGCCGGGCTCATGGTGGTCGGGAACCTGGCGATCTACGCCGTCGGTGTGACCTGGCTGAAGTTCGCCATTGACGTCACCTGGGTGGAAGCCGTCACTCTCGGCGTGCTGCCCTTCCTGATCGGTGACGCCATCAAGATCGCCGCAGCGGCGGGAGTGCTTCCTGGAGTCTGGCGACTACTGCAACGTCGCTAGGACCTCGTCGACCACCTCGGCCGAGGTCGCTGGATGCAGGAACGCCAGTCGCGCCACCGTCTCCCCCCGCCACTTGCTCGGGGTGACGAAGGCGATCTGTTCCCGCAGTAACCGCTCACTCCAGCTGTCATAGTCCTCGGCGGACCAGCCCTCCACCCGGAAGAGCACGACGGAGAGATCGGGATCCAGGATCAGTTCCAGTCCAGACGTGGCACGGATGCGCTTCGCCGCGTACCGGGCCATGTCATTGGCCGCACGTACCGCATCCCGATAGGCATCGAGACCGTTCACAGCGAGGGAGAACCACAGTGCCATCCCCCGGGCGCGTCGGGTGAGGTGGAAGGCCAGGTCGCTGGGGTTGAGGTCCGAGTCGTCGGTGTGGATGACGTCGAGATACGACGCGTCCTGGGTGTGCACGGCACGCGCGAGGCGCGGATCCCGATAGATCAGTGCGGCCGAGTCGAACGGCGCGAACCACCACTTGTGCGGATCCATCACCAGGCTGTCCGCGCGTTCGATACCCCGGTATCGGGGGCGAACGCGATCATCCAGCATTCCAGCGCCGCCATAGGCACCGTCGACGTGGAACCACCATCCGTGCTCCTCGGCCAGATCGGCGCATGCCGCTAGGTCGTCGATGATGCCGGCGTTCGTCGTGCCCGCAGTCCCGGCGATGGCGGCGACTCTCGAAAGGTCACGTCCCGCGAGTTGTCGCGTCAACTCCTCCCGCGTGAGGCGACCATCCGTCGTCGTGATGACGATCGGCTCCATCCAGCAGATGTTCAACGCATTTGCGATCGAGGAGTGCGACTGGTCGCTGACGATCACCTGGAACTTGTTGGTCTGCTCCCCGCACTCCCGCAGCGCGGTATCGCGGGCCACCACGAGGGCGGAGAGGTTCCCCGCCGAGCCGCCAGAGACGAACACACCACCTGCATCTGCCGGCATTCCAGCGATGCGGGCGAGGGTCTCCAAGGCCTGGTTCTCCGCCATCACCGCCCCGGCGGCCTCGAGCCACGAACACCCCTGGAGCGAGGCGGCCGAGACCACCATGTCGAAGAGGAGGGCCGCCTTGGTGGGTGCCGCGGGGATGAAGGCGAGGAAGCGTGGGCTGTCCGCGGACATGATCGTGTCCGCGAGATGGTCGATGTACACGTCGAGTACCTGGCGCGGATCGCGCGGTCCATCACCGATCAACCCCTCGAGTGCCCCGCGCATGGCCGCGCGATCGCCGAGCCCGTCGATCGGGGGTTCGGTGAGCGCCAGGCGTTCGGTGACGTATCCGAGCACGGTGCCCATCAGGTGCGGATCGAATTCGTGCATGCGAGTAGAACGACTCACGGATGTTCCTTGGGGAGTGCGCGCCGACAGCCTTCCTGCCAGCGGGCGCCTCCCGATGCTAACCCAGTGAGGTGCGTGCAGTAGAACGTGCCTGTGACCCCTCGCATCCTGGCAACAAGCGGTGGCTTCGTCGGTACCGGACTGTGGGGGGTGCAGCGTCCGGGGAGAACCTTCCTGCGTGCACTCGAACTCACGGGCAAGGACAGGCCGCGCGTCCTTCTGGTCATGACCGCATCCGGTGATGACCCCACCTACCTCTCCCAGATGTACTCGGCGTTGTCCAACGCATCATGCGATGTGGATCACCTCGCCCTCTTCACGCAACCGAATCGTGATCCCGCGGAACTACTCCCGAGTGCGGATCTGATCTGGGTGGGGGGCGGAAGCGTCGCGAACCTGCTCGCCCTCTGGCGCCTGCACGGTGTCGACGCCGCCATGCGTGAGGCGTGGGAGTCGGGAACGATTCTCGCGGGCGTGAGCGCGGGATCGATCTGCTGGCACGTCGGTGGACCCACCGACTCCTTCGGCAAGGTGCTGCAACCCGTCACGAACGCACTCGCACTCCTGCCCTATGGCAACGGTGTCCACTATGACTCCGAGGAGCAGCGGCGACCGCTGCTGCACCAACTCGTCGGTGACGGTGTGCTTCCCACCTCGTACGCCACCGACGACTACATCGGCATCCTCTACGAGGGGACCACACCGGTCGAGGTGATCGCCGACCGCGACACCGATCCGAACAGCGCGGCATACCGGGTGGAACTTGTGGGCGGCGAGGTCGTCGAAACCCGCCTTCCACCGGGGCGGATCGTCAGCCCTCGGTGACCCGCACGGGCGCCCCCGTGCGAGCGGACTCACCCGCGGCCAATCCCAGGACCACCGGTGCCCGCGCATCCGAACCCGGAACCGGCGAGGGGCCGCCATCGCGCACGTAGTCGGTGAACGCCCGCCACTCACGGCGGTAGGACTCCGCGTAGCGCTCGAGGAAGAAGTGCGGGATCACCTGACCGCGCAACCCCTCGCGCGTGATCGTGATCCCGCTGTGCACATCGGGATTCTCCGACGCGGCAAGGCCCAGCGAACCGAACACCTCCACCCGCTGGTCGTACCCGTAGACGGCCTGACGACTGTTGTCGATCATCGTCACCGCACCGTTGGCGTGGGTGAGCATCACCGATGCGGTGTCGAAGTCCCCCGCATCACCGATCGCCGGATCGATCAGCACCGCACCCTTGGCGTAGACCTCCACCACCGGAGACCCCACCACGAACCGCGCCATGTCGAAATCGTGGATCATCATGTCCACGAAGATCCCCCCGCTGACCCGGATGTAGTCCAGCGGCGGAGGTGACGGGTCGCGGCTCGAGATCCGGGCAAGGTGCACGTCGCCGACGACCCCATCGACCACTGCATCGTGGACCGAGCGGTGGGCCGGATCGAATCGGCGGTTGAAGCCCACCATGAACGGAACCCCGGCATCGGCGACCGCCGCGAGGGCGCGATCCACGGCGGGGAGATCCAGGCTGATCGGCTTCTCGCAGAACACCGCCTTCCCTGCACGTGCCGCGGCGACGATGAGATCGACGTGGGTGTCCGTGCTCGTGCAGATCGCCACCGCGTCCACATTCGGACTGGCTACGAGTTCGTCAACGGCCATTGCGGGAACGCGGAACCGCGCGGCAACAGCCTCCGCACTGGGCGCGTGCACGTCGGCAACGCCAGCCAGCACGGCACCCGGGGTGTCCTCGGCCACGATGCGCGCGTGCAGTGAACCGATGCGCCCGGCGCCCAGGACACCGACGCGCATGTCCGTCATGGGCGCGTCCGGGAGGTCGCCGACGTCATCGGCAGGCGGGGATCCTGCTCCTGGTCGGCCCACGAGGCGCGGATCCAATGGTGGTCGGGGTCATCGCAGAACGCCATGGTCCGATCCTCCGCGGGTCCGGCGAGGACGTTGAGGAAGTACATCGGGTACTCCGGGGGCGCCACGGTGGGCCCGTGATACCCCTCGGGAAGCAGGTAGACGTCGCCGTCGCGCACCGTGACCGTCTCGTCGACCCGACGGTCCACGGTGTAGACGTGCAGCAGTCCCTGCCCGAGCGGGTCTCCGTGCGGTGAGTCCTGGCGACCCATGCGGAAGTAGTAGATCTCCTCGTTCTCGACTCCGCAGTCACCGATCCCGTCGTGACGGTGCGGTGGCCACGACGACAGGTTCCCACCCGGGGTGATCACCTCGCACACATTGATCTTGTGTGCTCCCTGGAAGGAATCGGGGGTGGCGATGTTGGTGACCTGGCGGGTGGCCCGCCCCGCCCCGCGCACCTCGACGGGCACATCCGCTGCGGGCACGTACGCGACCGGGAACACTTCGCTCGCGCGTGCGGTGCAGATCGCCACCTCTCCCCCGGTGCCGCGGATTTCGACATGGCTACCGACGGGGGCGTAGATCCAGTCGCTGACCGCATCGAAGACTCCGATCCGACCGGCGAGTGTGTACGGGGCGCCGTCGATCGTCACGGTCACGTTCTCCGCCGACAGCGGCACGATCACGGCTTCATCGCGAGCCAGGGAGACCGAGACGGGGCCACGGGCCAACTCCACGATCCGCATCCCGCTGTACGGCCATCCCGCACGCTCCGGGGTGATGTCGACGAGGGAATCCGTGGTTGCTGCGCTTCCCGCGGGAAGGAACCAGGTCATATCCGCCTCAGCCGTGAACGATGGAAGCGGCTGCGGTGACGGCATGCACCACATCGCCGTGGGAGGGGTACAGCAAAGCACGACCGGCGACGAGGCCCCGCACATTGGGCTGCGCCATCGCGGACCGCCATAGGTCGAAAACCGCATCGGCACGATCACCGGGATCCCCGCCGAGCATCAGGATCGGCATGGTCGTGGCGCCAGCCACCTCGGCCATGCGAGCGACGGCCGGGATCTTCAACCAGGTGTACGCCGACGACGATCCCAGGCCCGAGGCGATGGCGACGACACGTACGAGTTCCTCGACCGAGGTGTCGATCGTGGCCCGACCGGCCTCGTCCTTGAGGTAGGGCAACGGTTCGACCAGGCACATGATCCTTCGATCCGAGAGCTCCGTCGTGATCGCGGCGACCATCTCCAGCGTCCGGGCCACACCCGGATCCGTTGGCTCGATTCGGAGCAGGACCTTGCCACCGTCGAGACCGAACTCCTCGACGTGCTCGGAGTCGTACGCGGTGAGCCGATCGTCGAGTTCCCACCGCGCGCCGATGATGCCGCCACGGTTCATCGTGCCGATCGCGAGCTTCCCTTCGAGGGCACCGAGGAGGGCGAGTTCCTCCAGTAGATCGGCACTGGCGAGCACGCCGTCCACCTCCGGAAGGGAGAGGGCAGCGACGAGATTGCTCAGCAACGTGAATCGATCGGCGACGGCGAGCGGATCGGAGCCCACCGCGAGCATTCCGCGTGCCGTGTGGTCCGCCGCCACGATCAACAGGTTTCCGTCGGCTCCCACGAGGTCGCGGCGACGACGTTCACGGAGCGCCCGGCGCAGTGACTCGGGGTTGCGCAGCCGCGCCTCGATGAGGTCGGTATAGGCCGTCCGGTCCATCACTGCGTCCTTCCCTTCGTGCGTAACGCGGCAACCTGGCCCGCGGTGGGCATTGCGTCGGCGCAGGTGAGCTTGGTTGCAACGTACGCGCCCGCCGCATTGGCGAACTCACCGATCTCCCGCAGGTCCGATCCGGCCAGGAGTCCGTGCGCCAGAGCCCCGCCGAAGGCATCACCGGCACCGAGACCGCAGAGAACCGAAATGGGCAACGGGGCGACCCGCACGCGCTCGGTGCCGGTCGCGAGCAGAACGCCACCGCCACCCATCTTCACGATGGCCAACGTCACACCAGCCGTGAGAAGTGCGTCCGCCGCCGCGTCGGGGTCGGACACTTCAAGTGCCATGGTGCACTCATCGCGATTGCCGACGACGACAGATGAGCAGGCGATGGCCCGCTGCGCGGCAGCACGCGCGGTCTCCACGTCAGGCCACATGGTGGGTCGATAGTCCAGGTCGAGGATCGTGAACGGTGCGCGCGCACGCTGTTCCAACCAGGCGTGGCTGCTGCGGGCGGTCTCGCCCTGCGCCAAGGCACCCTGGCTCATCCAGAACACCCGCGCATCGCGCACGATGGCATCACGCTCGGCGGTGCGCTCGATGCGGGTATCCGGCGCAGCCTCACCGCGATAGAACACGATCGTCGGCTCCTCCGGCGGATCGAGTGCTGCGAGCACCACCGGAGTGAGGACACCGGGAACACGCGCGATGTAGTCGGTGGTGACACCCCAGTGACGCAGCCGGGTGCAGACGTACTCACCCAGCGCGTCGTCACCGACGCCGGTGAGCACCACGGATGAGTGGCCATACCGCGCTGCGGCCACCGCGACATTGGTGGGACTTCCACCCACCGACTTGGTGAAGGTTTGCGGGTCCGCGAACGACGCACCTACCTCCTGGGCGTAGAGGTCCACGCTCACGCGTCCCACGGTGACGACATCGAATCGCTCACTCACCTGGAATCCCCTCCTTTCACGGCTCGATCGGAGCCACTCGACCCTTCACGCGCCCAGCGCGCGAACGCATCCAGTGACTCCGGGTTGGCCACCCCGGACAGGTCCCGGACGGGACGTTCGTTCACCGCATCGGCAACGGCCAACTCGGCGAGTTTGCCCGATCGCGTCCGGGGGACGTCGGGCACCGCCTCGATGATCGCCGGGACGTGACGGGGACTTCTCTTTTCACGCAGGGCCACGCGGATCTCTGCCACCCGCTCCGCCGTGAGGGTCTCTCCCGCGACCGGCACGACGAAGAGGGCGACCACTTCATCGAGGCCCTCTTTGACCCCCACTACGACGCAATCCGCGACCCAGGGCAGGTCGTTGACCACCGGATAAAACTCGGCAGTTCCCATGCGGACACCACCCGCATTCAAGGTGGCGTCCGAGCGCCCGTGGATGACGAAGCCACCGGATTCCGTGCGCGTGATGAAGTCCCCGTGGGTCCACACCCCGGGGATGCGCGCGAAGTAGGCGTCGCGGAAGCGCGTTCCATCGTCACCCCAGAATTCGAGCGGAACCGACGGGAACGTGGTGCGACACACCAATTCCCCGGTCTCGCCCACGCCGACGGATGTCCCCGACTCGTCGACCACATCCACATCCATCCCCAGGGCTGGACCCTGGATCTCCCCCCGATGCACGGGTCGCGTCGGATCCCCGAGCACGAAGCACCCGCAGATGTCCGTCCCACCGGACATCGACACCACATGCACCTGCGAACCGAACTCCTCGCGTGCGAAGTCGAAGGACTCGGGGGCCAACGGGGAGCCGGTCGAGGCCAACGTGCGCAGTCGCGGCAGATCGACATCCAGCGGTCCCTCACCGCGCAGAAGGTCGAGGTACTTGGCTGAGACGCCGAGGAAGGTGAGGTCGAGTTGTGCTGCGATGTCGACGAGTCGCTGTGCGTGCGGCCACACCGGACTGCCATCGATCAGCACCACGGTGGCTCGCGCACCCAGCGCCATCAGCAACCAGTTCCACATCATCCAGCCGGTGGTCGTATAGAACGTGACTCGATCACCTGCACGAATATCCAGGTGATACACCTGTTCGCTCAGAACCTTCAGGAGAACCCCCGCCGCCGAGTGCACGATGCACTTCGGTTTTCCAGTGGTCCCGCTCGTGAAAAGGATGAACCCCGGATGGTCGAATGTCAGCGGGGTGGGTGCAAGCGGCGCGCCCTGGTGCGTCCCCACCCACGCGTCCCAATCGTCGAGTCGGATCACCATACGCGCGGACGCCACTCCCTCGGAGATGATCTCGGCCGACTGGGCATCATCGAAGTCGCGACCGCCGTAGGTGTGCCGTGCGCTGACGAGCAGCAGGACCGGGCCGACCTGGGTGAGCCGATCTAGGACCGCATCCGGGGCCATGTCCGTCGGTGTGGTGCAGACGACCGCACCGATACTGAGCGCGGCGAGGGCGAAGATCACCACCTCGGGGACGTTCGGCGCCCACACGGCGACACGATCACCCGCGACCACGCCCTCCGCGCGCATCGCCGCGGCCGCGGCGCCGACTGCGGCGCGCACCTCCTCCCGGGTCAGGTTCCGCGCCGTGCCTCCCTCGTCGACACCGACAAGCACCACGTCGGCACCGTCTCCGGCGAGCAGGGTGTCGACCACGTTGAGACGCGCATCGGGGAAGAAACGTGATTCGAATCCACCGGGGACCCAGGAGCGTTCGCCCCGTTCGCCCACGATGCCCAGGTCATCCCAGGCAATGGACCAGAAGGCTCCGGGATCGGCTACCGAGAAGCGATGTGCCCCGATCGAATCGTCGACACCGAGTCGTGCGACCAGGGCGCGCATCGCGCGACCAGATTCCACATCGGGCTGCCACACCACCGGCTCGGGCACGGCGGTAAGGATGCCAGAGCGAGGAACCCTCGCTTAGTTCTTGCGGACCCAGAAGCGCAGGACCGCGCCATCCTCACGGGAGTCGACGAGCTCATTGCCGGTCTGCGCGACCCACGCGGGCACATCCGAGCGGGAGCCATTGTCGGTCGCCTCGATCAGCATGACCTGGCCGGGCTGGAGTTCCTTCGCGGCCTTGGCCGCCATCAGGATCGGCATGGGGCATGACTGTCCCTTGGCATCGACGGTCGTCACCACGTCCACCGTGTCGCTGGTCTCCACTGTTTCCTCGTCTCGTTCGTGGGTCCGTAGGAAGGTATCTCGCTAGATGAAGAGGTTGATCTGGGACTTCGACATGCGAGACAGGGCCGTGGCAGCACCCACCGGCTCACCGAGGCCGGAGCGCATCTGATCGAGCTTGATGCCGAGAAGATCCATCGTCATCTGGCAGGGCCACATCTTCACGCCCATGTCCTGCGCCATCTCGAAGAGTTGCTCGGGTGGGAGGACCTTGTTCTTCCCGGCGACCTTGCGCATCATCCAACTGCCCATGCCGCCCATGTTCAGTTTGGAGAGTTTGGCCTTCTTGAAGCCCGGTGCGTTCATCCCCGCAAGCATCTTGGTCATCGCGTCGTAGCCGGTGATGCGGACGTCGTCGCGCACAAGCGGGAAGAGCCCCCAGAAGGTGAAGAAGACCGTGACGTCCATGCCGCTGGCAGCTCCCGTGGAGCTGAGGATCATCGTGGGCCACAGTTTGTCCAGGTCACCGCTGAACGCGATGATCGTCATGGACTCCGGCGTATCGGACACAACCCCTCCAATTCCATACAAGATTTGTAGGGTATACCCGACGTCCCTCGAGAGCAATCCCACAGATCCCGGAGAGATAAGCCTGCACCATCCCTTACAGCTGCGCTCACCCAGCCCGCTCACTCGGCAGGCTCACCCAGCCAGACGCGAAGCGTGCACCTCCGCTTCCTTGACCACGGCCTCAAGGTGGGTGACCGCGGCGGTCAGGTGCCCGTCCCATCGCTGTGCGCGCACGCACCACAGCACCGCGTCCTGGTGCTCCTCCACCTCGCGCCGAACATTCGCCGGCCCACCGCCACGCAGCCGAGCGAGCACACGATCCGCGGCGGCGATCCAGGTCTCGGCCACCCGGAGGTGTCCCACCTGCTTGGCGATCTCCTTCGCCGTGGCCCCCGGATGATGCGCCGTGGGGATCAATGCGGCGACCATTGTCTCTGCGCGCGCCACAGCCCCCAGCAAATCCTGCTTGCTCGCATCGTGCATCGACGATCGGCGGATGGTCGAACGCAATTCCTCGCACGCGTGCCGCGCATCGGTGCGCGCGGCGAAGAATCGATCCTCGGCACGATGGGGCTTGTATTTCGCTGCAGCGCGGCTGAGTCTGGTCGTGGAGTTCTCGGACATGCGGCCTCCTCGGGGTGACTTCCCCCATCGTGACCCAGGGGAGGCCGTCGACGCCAGCGTTTCCCGGTCAGGTCGAGAGTTCACCCATCGCACTGAGCACACGAGCCACGTCCGGCACTTCGTGCACGCGGAAGACACCCACTCCGCCGAGCCGCGCGAGCACCGTGAAAAAGGGCTCTCCGAGCCGATATCGCTCCTCGAACAGGTCGAATGCGTGGGGCATGATCTGGCAGACTGGACGT
>VGCC01000020.1 GCA_016870195.1 Actinomycetota bacterium | reverse complement strand
CTGCAGGCCGGTGGCGTATTCCCCGCGGATCTCATCGAGACCTGGGTGGACTACAAGCGGAGCAACGAGGTGGATCCGATTCGTCTCCGCCCGCATCCGCACGAGTTCGAGATGTACTACGACATCTGATCCCCCCGTCGCGTCGATTCGCCTCGCGCGCACTGGGAAACGAACAGCCCCCCGGGACTCCCGGGGGGCTGTTCTCAGTTGGAGGGGTCCACAGAACGTGCGAGGGTAGGACCATGGCAGGACGAGAGATTCCCACCCGGCGACGCGTCTGGCACGTCGCGGTGCCGATCGTGGCGGTCATCGTTCTCGCGCTCACCTGGAACAGGGAACTGCCCACGCTCACCCTGGTGCTCACCTCCCTCGTGCTCGCACTGGCGATCCTGAGTGCGGTCCACCATGCCGAGGTTGTCGCCGCCAAGGTCGGTGAACCCTTCGGGTCACTCACGCTGGCCGTGGCGGTGACGATCATCGAGGTCGCCCTGATCGTCACTTTGATGACTTCGGACCCACTCGGGACGCAGACCTTGGCCCGGGACACCATCTTCGCCGCCCTAATGATCACCTGTAACGGCATTGTGGGGATCGCACTGATCACGCGGACTCTGCGGGGTGGTGAGGCGACCTTCAACGCAGCAGGCGCCGTGTCGGGATTGTCCGCGATCGCCGCCATCTCGACGTTCTGCTTGATACTCCCGACTTTCACCACCAGCACGGCCGGACCGACGCTCAACCCGACCCAGCTCGCGTTCGCCGCTTTGGCGGCACTCACCGTCTACCTGGTGTTCGTGCTCGTCCAGACGGTGCGGCATCGGGACTACTTCCTTCCCGACGCGGACGAGGCAACGCCTACCCCGCTGCCGGAGTCCGTGCACGTGGTACCCCCCACCGGACGAACCGCTCTGGGCAGCTTGATCCTGTTGGTGATCGCGTTGGTCGCCGTTGTCGGTCTTGCCAAGGTGTCGAGTCCGCTGATCGAGGCCGGCCTGGTCAATGTTGGACTTCCGTCGGCCGCGGTGGCGGTCTCAATCGCCCTGCTGGTTCTGCTTCCGGAGTCGATCGCGGCAGTCCGAGCCGCTCGGCGCAACCGGATCCAAACGAGTCTGAACCTCGCCTATGGATCGGCTATGGCGAGTATCGGGCTGACGATCCCCACCATTGCCGTGATCTCCTGGCTATTCGATTACCAGTTGATCCTGGGCCTCGACGCGACAGCCATCGTGCTCCTCGCCGCAACCCTGTTCACCGGCTTGGCGACCGTGCTCGCAGGACGCGCGACCGTGCTGCAGGGCAGCATCCACCTATCGCTGTTGGCCGGCTTCCTGGTCCTCGTCGCCGCACCCTGATCGGGTGTTCCGAAAGGAAACAGAAGGGTTTCGACGGCGTACGTGTCGCCACCGGACACACGGCGCGTCCTCCATGGTCTAGGCGGAACTCGTAGACCTCGGGGTGATGCCCCGACTCAAGCGGGCCTCACTCGCCGTAGAAGACGCGCTCCATGACCTGCCGAGCCCGTCGGCTGACTCGGAGGTACTCCTCGCGCATCTCGGTCCCAGCGCGAGCACCGCGGCCGAGGATGAAGCCCACCGCCATCGCCTCCCGGGGGTCGGTGGGAACCATGTCGCTCGGACGACCACGGGCGAGCATCACCGCATTGCGGATCGATGTTGCCAGCAACCATGACGAACGCAGGGTTGCAGCATCCTGAACACTCAGGAGTGAGTGCGTGACCGCGGCGTCGAGCACCGACAGCGTGCTCGTGTCCTGGAGGTCGGGGATGTGGTGCGCGTGCTGCAACTGGAGGAGTTGAGCCACCCATTCCACGTCACTGAGCCCACCCGGGCCCAACTTCATGTGCAGGCGTGGGTCCGCACCGCGCGGGAGGCGCTCGGACTCCATGCGTGCCTTGACCCTGCGCATCTCGCGCAGGGCATCGGGTGCGAGTCCCTCGATCGGGTAGCGCAGCGGGTCGATCATCGCGATGAACCGGGCACCGAGATCCGGATCACCCGCAACGGCGCGGGCCCGCAGCAGGGCCTGCGCCTCCCAGGGTGAGGACCAGCGCGCGTAATAGGTCTGATACGAATCCAGGGACCGCACGAGCGGGCCGGACTTACCCTCCGGGCGCAGATCCGCGTCGATCTCCAGCGCCGGATCGGTCGAGGCGGTCATCAGGAGTGCGCGCAACTCATTGGCGACAGCGAAGGCCTGTTTGCCCGCCTCCGTCTCGTCGGCGTCAGGCAGCACTTCGTAGACGAACATGACGTCGGCATCGCTCGCGAACCCGAGTTCGGATCCACCGAAACGGCCCATCGCAATCACCG
This sequence comes from Actinomycetota bacterium, assembly GCA_016870195.1. Lineage (GTDB taxonomy): Bacteria > Actinomycetota > Actinomycetes > S36-B12 > S36-B12 > VGCC01. The sequence continues at coordinate 24,200 of VGCC01000020.1, read as the reverse complement.
CGATCCGGGCGTGATGCACCCCATCACCTGCGACGGATTGCCATGCGGCACGTAACGCTCCATCGATGGACGCCGTCGCGACATCCGTGAGTCCGCGACCCACGTCCGCGGAACCGGTGGTCCCGAGGATCTCCCCCACCGCCAGGCGGAAGAGCTCCTTGCGGCGCATGGCGCGAATCGCTGAGACGATCGCCTCCGGTGTGTCGTGCCGGGTCGCGATCGCATCCACCTCGATCGTCAGGGACTCCAGTGACCGCGGGGTGAGTTCTTCATCCGCGGCGAGCATCTGCACCGACGCAGGTGCGCGCAGGAGAAGATCAGTCGCGTAGCGACTCGAGCTGAGGATGTGGGCCATCCGTTCGGCCACGATCGACTCGTCCCGGAGCAGGCGCAGGTACCAGGGTGTGGCACCGAGGTCATCGCTCACCTGACGGAAACCCAGGAGTCCCGCATCGGGATCCGGCCCGTCTGCGAACCATCCGAGCAGGACGGGCAGGAGCGTGCGCTGGATCGTCGCGCGTCGACTCACCCCGGTGGTGAGCGCGGTCAAGTGCGCCAGCGCACCGCTGGGGTTGGCATAGCCCAGTGCCGCCATGCGCTCCTCGGCCGCCTGCAGTGACAGCCGCGCCTCCCCCGCGTCGAGGCGCGCCACGGCCTGGAGCAGTGGTCGATAGAACAACTTCTCGTGCAGTCGCCGCGCTTCGCGGGCGTGGCGACGCCACTCGGCCATCAACTCCGCGATGGGGTCGGAGCGGAACCCCAGGGATCGGGCGATCACCCGGAGTTCATCCTCGTCCTCGGGGAGAACATGGGTTCGACGTAGGTGACGCAGTTGGAGGCGGTGCTCCAGGGTGCGCAGGAATCGGTACGCATCCGCGAGACTCGACGAATCGGAGCGAGCGACGTAGCCCCAGGTCGCGAGCGCCTCCAGCGAGGACAGCGTGGCCGGACGCCGCAACATCACATCGCTTCGCCCATGCACCAATTGCAGGAGTTGGACGCTGAACTCGATATCGCGCAGACCACCCGGACCCAACTTGATCTCACGCTCGGCGAGCGCAGCCGGCACGTTCTCCTCGACCCGCCGACGCATCGCCTGCACCTCGACGACGAAGCCGTCGCGGTCCGCCGCGGACCAGATCAGCGGAGAAACGGCGTCGACGTACGCGTCACCGAGGGCCCGGTCGCCGGCCGAGAATCGAGCCTTCAGCAGAGCTTGGAACTCCCAGGTCTTCGCCCAGCGCCCGTAATAGGCGAGGTGGGATTCGAGTGTGCGAACGAGTGCCCCTTGCTTGCCCTCCGGCCGCAGGCCCGCATCGACCTCCCAGAGGCCACCCTCGGCCGTCGCGGTGCTGCAGATGCGCATCACGGCCTTCGCGAGCACCGTGGCGCTGGTCACCGCGTCGGATTCCTCGACGCCTTCGGGGGCCGCCGCGACGAAGATGACGTCAACGTCACTGATGTAGTTCAACTCGCGTGCCCCGCACTTGCCCATGCCGATGATCGCCAGCCGCGTCGAGGCCGCATGGTGAGGGTTCGCGGACCGGGCGATGGCAAGTGCTGCCTCGAGAGCGGAATCGGCGAGATCAGACAACCACTCGGCAACGATGTCGACCGATGCCATGCCGGTGACGTCGCGCACCGCGACGCCGAGCAGGAGCTCCCGGTATCGAATACGCAACGCATCCATGGCCGCGTCCTCCGCGAGGGTGGCGGTCGGAGCCTCGTCGTGCGGATCGCCACCAACGGAATGCAGGAGCGCTGTGCGCATGCCCTCCGGTGTGGGCGTCCGCGTAAGCCCCTCCGAGTCGATGACCACGGTGCGGACTTCCGAGTGTCGGATGAGGAAGTCGCCCAACGCGACCGACAGACCCATGATGTCCAGGAGTCGAGCGAGTGCATCGGGATCCGCGGCCCATTCGCGGACCCAGCGGCGGCGATCGGGGTCCGATCCGGACTCGATCAGTCGCGTAAGTTGCATCAGGCCGAGATCGGGATCGGCGCACGAACCCAAAGCCGATGCAAGGTGATCACCCATTTCTGCGTGCACCTGCGCGAACACCTCGGAGTCGAGGAGCCGCTCGGCACGCTCCGGATCACGGAAACCCGAGCGAGCCAGCCGCATTGCCGGGGCTGACTGACGCTCGCTGGTCACAGTGAGGGAAGGTACCTCTCGAGCTCCCATGGGGTCACCTGGCGGCGGTAGTCCTCCCAGTCCGCCCGCTTATTGCGCAGGAAAAAGTCGAAGACGTGCTCGCCCAGCGTCTCGGCGACCAACTCGGACTTCTCCGTGAGCGCGATGGCCTGATCGAGGCTCGCCGGGAGAGGTTCCATACCCAGGGCCCGACGCTCGGAGGCCGTCAGGGCCCAGACGTCGTCCTCGGATCCCGGCGGAAGTTCATAGGACTCCTCGATGCCCTTCATCCCCGCAGCGAGCAAGACGGCGAAGGCGAGATAGGGATTAGTGGCGCTGTCCATGGCGCGGTACTCGATGCGGGTGCTATTGCCCTTGGATGGCTTGTACATGGGAACGCGGATCAATGCCGATCGATTGTTGTGACCCCAACAGATCCAGGCCGGTGCCTCCGCGCCTCCGGCGAGGCGCTTGTAGGAGTTGACCCACTGGTTCGTGATCGCGGTGATCTCCGGCGCATGCACGAGCAGTCCCGCGATAAAGGAGCGGGCGATCTTGGAGAGCTGATACTCCGCGCCCGGTTCGAAGAAGGCGTTGCGGTCCCCCTCGAACAGCGACAGGTGGGTATGCAGTCCGTTGCCGGGGTGGTCCCGGAACGGTTTGGGCATGAAGGAGGCGAACAGTCCCTGCTCGAGTGCCACCTCCTGCACGACCAAGCGGAAGGTCATCAGGTTGTCCGCGGTGGTGAGTGCATCGGCGTAGCGCAGGTCGATCTCCTGCTGACCGGGACCCCCTTCGTGATGGCTGAACTCGACCGAGATGCCCATCGCCTCGAGCAGCGTGATCGCCTGACGTCGGAAGTCGTGACCGATCCCGTGCGGGGCGTTGTCGAAGTAGCCGTAGTGATCGACGGGAACGGGTGACGCACCCAGCTCGGGCATCCCCTTGAACAGGTAGAACTCCACCTCGGGGTGCGTGTAGAAGGTGAATCCAAGATCGGCTGCCTTGGCAAGACTGCGCTTAAGCACGTGGCGCGGATCGGCATACGACGGCGACCCGTCGGGCAACAGGATGTCGCAGAACAGACGTGCAACACCCGGGCCCTCGGTGCGCCAGGGAAGGATCGAGAAGGTGCTCGGATCGGGGCGCGCGATCATGTCCGACTCGTAGACGCGCGCGAAACCCTCGATCGCCGAACCGTCGAAGCCGATGCCCTCGGCGAAGGCGCCCTCCAACTCCGCAGGGGCGATCGCAACGGACTTCAGGGTCCCCAGGACGTCGGTGAACCACAGTCGAACAAAGCGAATATCGCGCTCTTCGATCGTCCGGAGAACGAACTCTGATTGCTTATCCACGGGTCCATAGTGGTGGCGGGGTTGTTACGGGGAGGTTAAGCACGCCGAACTACGCTCGCGACGTGGCCGAGAGCACGGGTGACACCACCCTCCGGGTGGCCCTCGCCCAGATCAACCCCACCGTGGGTGACCTGTCCGCTAATGCATCGCTGATGACCCAGGCGCTGCGTGAAGCCCACAGCGCCGGCGCAGACCTCGTGGTCTTCCCGGAGCTCGCGCTGGACGGGTACCCGGTCGAGGACCTCGCTCTGCGCCCCTCGTTCCAGCGCGCCAGTCGCGCCGCGATGCACGCGTGGGCCGAGGAGGTGCACGCACTCGGACTCGGTGATCTGCCCTGCCTCGTCGGCTACCTCGATCACAGCGATGAACTCCGCGCCGATCAACCGGCGGGTGGACCGCTCAATGCCGCCGCACTCGTCCACGACGGTCAGGTGCGCGCCCGCTACGTCAAACACCACCTGCCCAACTACGGGGTCTTCGACGAGGCCCGTTACTTCGTCGCGGGTGACACACCCGTCGAGTTCCTCCTCGGCGGAGCGAAAGTGAGTATCGCGATCTGCGAGGACCTCTGGCGTGCAGGCGGACCGGTGGCCTGGGCTCGCGAGACCGGCCCGGGGTTGCTTGCAGTTCTCAACGCCTCGCCCTATGAACGCAGCAAGGACGACACCCGCCTGGCGCTGTGTCAAGCGCGGGCACGGGAGGCCGGCTCCGCTCTCGTCTACGTCAACCTCGTTGGCGGTCAGGATGAACTTGTCTTCGACGGGGATTCGATGACGGTCGATGCCGACGGTTCCGTCCTGCTGCGCGCACCACAATTCGAATCGGGTGTGTTCACCGTCGATATTTCGGTGCCGCGCAGCCGTATTTCCCTGCCGATCCGCATCGAGCGCTCACACGCGCCGTCTGCAACTCCCCCGTCCATGACGCGGCCGCGCGTAGATGACCTGACCGAGGTGCACGGTGCTCTCGTCCTCGGGCTGCGCGACTACGTGGAAAAGAACGGTTTCGCCTCTGTGATGCTGGGTCTCAGCGGCGGCATCGACTCCGCACTCGTGGCATCCCTTGCCTGCGATGCCCTCGGTGCGGACCGGGTATTCGGTGTGGGCATGCCCAGCCGCTATTCGTCCGAGCACTCGCGCTCCGATGCGCGAGACCTTGCGGAGCGCACCGGATTGAAGTTCCGCGAGGTGCCCATCGAACCTATGTTCGCGGCCTGCCAGGAGTCATTGGCCCTTGCTGGTCTCGCCGCCGAGAACCTCCAGGCGCGCATCCGGGGCATGATCCTGATGAGCCTGTCGAATGCGGAAGGGCACCTGGTCCTCGCGACGGGCAACAAGAGCGAGTTGGCGGTCGGATACTCGACCATCTACGGCGACGCGGTCGGCGGGTTCGCACCCATTAAGGATGTGCCCAAGACGCTCGTCTGGGAACTGGCCCGGTGGCGCAACGACGTGGGACCGGGCCAACCGATCCCACCCTCGAGCATCACCAAGCCGCCGAGTGCGGAGTTGCGCCCCGGCCAATTGGATACCGACTCCCTGCCGGACTACGCCGAACTGGACGCCATGCTCGAGGAGTACGTCTCCGGCGACCACGACCTGGGCCATCTCGCCACCCGATTCGATCGAGAGACGGCCCGACGCGTGATCGCGCTCACCGACCGGGCCGAGTACAAGCGACGTCAGTATCCACCGGGAACGAAGATCTCACTACGTGCGTTCGGGCGTGACCGGCGACTGCCGATCACGCATCACTGGCACGAGAGCTAGGACCGGACGGGTACTCCTCCGCAGCCTGCTCGGGGTAGTCGGCCACCTCGTCCTGGACGAGGGCGTCGGTGTCGTCCTGCGCTGGCTGCGCCTTCGTGGTGGGGGGAGTGATCTTCGGCAACCAGATCCCGACGACCAGGGCTGCGATGAACACCACGACCGCCGAGATAATCGACGTGAGGTGCGAGGCCGAGAGAAAAGCTTCGAAGGCACCCGTCTCCAGTTGCGCCCGAATCGCATCCGGCACACCGGGAGCCGCATCGAGGATGGCCACGGATGCCACCACCGACTCGGATGCGGCGGTTGCGGCCTCCGGCGGAAGGGGGAGGGGAGCCTGGGCCAGGGACGTCTCGAGGTTGCTCGCGTATTGGGTGGCAAGCACCGTCCCGATCACGGCCACTCCGAGGGCACCACCTACCTGGCGAACAGTGTTCTGCACCGCGGACCCCGCGCCTGCTCGCATGAGCGGAAGGATGTTCTGCATCACCGTGGAGGCCGGTGCGATCACGTTGCCCATCCCGAACCCGAAGATGAAGAAAACGACGAGCAAGACCCAGATCGGCGTCTCCAAGCGCAGGAAGACGAGCGCCACCGAGGAGATGGTGACGAGGGCTAGTCCGGTGGTCATCACCGCCCGGTACCCGAATCGGTCGACCATGCGTGCGCTTCGCGGAGCCGCGAGCAACTGACCCACCGCGAACGGAAGGAAGCACAGACCGGCCGTCAGGGTGTCGTAACCCCGGAGGATCTGCAGGTAGAACGGAATGGTGAAGGTGATACCAGAGAGCGCGAAGAAGGCCAGGGAGACGGCGGTCAGACTGATCGCGTACCCGCGGTTCTTGAACAGGGCCACATCGAAGCTGGGGTGATCACTTCGCGTCTCCATCCACAGGAAGAGGGCAATGATCGCGACGCCGGCGATGATCGGACCGAGCACGAGCGGGGCAAGCCAGTCGCGGGTCTCCGACGCATGGATGATCCCGTACAGCAAAGACGTCAGTCCCACGATCGAGATCACGAGACCGAGCAAATCGAGCCGACGGCCCTGCGGGTTGCGCGTCTCCGGAACCACCCGCCAGATCGCGACGAGGCCCACAGCAATGATCGGGACGTTGATCAGAAACACGGAGCCCCAGTCGTTCCCGGTAAGCCAGTTGGACCAGGAGGGGTGCTGCAGCAGGATGCCCCCGAGAACGGGTCCGAGTGCCACAGCGGCGCCGACCGCACCCGCCCAGGCCCCGATGGCCTTTCCGCGCTCGTGGGGTGGGAAGACGACGGTGATGATGGCCAGCGTGCAGGGGAGCACGGCCGCGCCGCCGATCCCCATCACGGCACGAAACCCGATGAGCATGCCCGCGCTGCTCGAGAACGCGCAGATCGCCGATGCCACGGCGAAGATCACCAAGCCGATCGTCAGGACCTTCTTGCGGCCCCACGTATCCCCGAGTACCCCCCAGGTGAAGAGGAGAGCGGCGAACACCAATATGTAGGAGTCCACCGCCCAGACCAACTGGCCCTGGGTGGCACCGAGATCCTTCTGGATCGTGGGGAGGGCGATGTTCAGCACGGTGTTGTCGAGGACGACCACGAGCAGGCTCACCACGACGACGGTGAGGATCGCCCAGCGCCGAGGGTGGCCCTCCCCCGAGGTCATCCAGTCGGGCTGCTCGGACACGGTCTCAGGTGAGGTCACGGAATCCTTCATGGCTACCCGACGCCTAATGCGGGGCGATCAGCCCGAGGCTACTCGCCCGAGTGCACTGGCACGGCCCGAGCCGACGTGACACACTTCACGTATCCGGGGACTCCGCAGGGAGCCTCGAGACGGGAGTGACATGTCTGTTCATGCTGCGCAGAAGCGCACCACCATCCGTGATCTTCAGGCGATGACCGCGCGTAGTGAACGCTGGTCGATGATCACGGCGTATGACGCCATGACCGCGCGCATCTTCGATGAAGCCGGAATTCCGGCGATGCTCGTCGGTGATTCCGCCGCGATGGTCGTCTACGGATATGACTCCACGGTCCCGGTGACCGTTCAGGAGTTGCTTCCCCTCGTCGCGGCGGTGCGCCGCGGATCCCAGCACGCGATGGTCGTCGCGGACCTTCCGTTTGGGTCGTACCAGGCCTCCCCTGCGCAGGCTCTGGAGACGGCGTCCGAATTCATGAAGAGCGGCGGTGCCCACGCGGTCAAACTCGAGGGCGGGGCGCCGATGCTTCCCCAGGTGGAGGCACTTATCTCCGCCGGCATCCCGGTCATTGCCCATCTGGGCCTCACTCCGCAGTCGGTCAACGCCCTGGGCGGCTACCGAGTGCAAGGTCGTGGTGAATCCGCGGACATCCTGAAGCGCGATGCCAAGGCCTTCGAGGCTGCCGGCGTGAGCGCCGTCGTCCTGGAACTCGTGCCAGCGGAGCTCGCGACGCGGATCAGCGCCCTGCTGACCATCCCGACGATCGGGATCGGCGCGGGTTCGGGAACCGACGCCCAGGTGATCGTGTGGCAGGACCTCGTCGGACTCACCCCGGGACCGCTCCCGAAATTCGTCCGTACCTATGCGGATGTTCGGACCGACATATCCGAAGCCGTGTCGCGGTGGAACACCGACGTGATCGAGGGTCGCTACCCGTCCGAGCAGGAGTCCTACTCGTAGTTCAGAGGTCGGTGACGCGGATCCCGGCATGGATCTTGTAGCGGCGGTTCATCGAGATCAGATTGGCGGTGAACGCCTCAACCTGGCCCGCGTTGCGGAGCCGGCCGCCGTATACGCCACGCGCTCCGGGGATTCGACTGGCGAGGGATTGCACCACGTCCGTGGCCGCACGATCGTCTCCGAGAACGAGGATGTCCGTGTCGATGCTGTCCACTGCCGAATCCAGGAGAAGAACCGCCGAGACGTGGTGGAACGCGGCGACGACGGTGCTTTCGGGGAGGATTTCCGCGGCCTGCTGGGCAGCCGATCCTTCAGCAACAGCAAGGGAAAAGGCGCCCTGCTTGTCGAATCCCAGGGGGTTCACGCAATCAACCACGATGGTGCCGGCGAGCTCGTCGCGGAGCGACATCAATGTCTCCGCATGTCCATCCCATGGCACCGCGACGATGACCACATCTGCCTCGCGTGCGGTCGTGGCGTTGTCCGCACCGCGGACTCCGTGACCCAGGTCCGCAGCGATCGCGGCGGCGCGCCCGCCATCGCGCGATCCGATGGTGACGCGCTGCCCTGCCATGGCCAGGCGACGCGCGAGTCCGCGACCCTGCTCCCCCGTTCCACCGAGAACACCCACATGCAGATGTGCAACGTCCAGAAGTGCGCGTGGATCGGGATTCGGGGACTCTGACATGGCCTCTGACTACCACGGTCGCGACACGAAACACGCGCGCGACGCGAATATCTTTGGTTTTTGACACGTGCTCTGTCAGAGTATTCACAGAGGACCGTGTACAGGAGCACGGCCCGCTAACACAGGAGGCAATGTGGCGGTCGCAAAGAAGACTGCTCGCAAGGCGTCGGCCAAGAAGGCGGCACCTCGCAAGGCAGCCAAGAAGGCAGCCAAGAAGCGCCCTGCCAAGAAGGCAGCCAAGCGCACAGCGAAGAAGGCAGCGAAGAAGGCTCCGGCCAAGAAGCGCCCTGCCAAGAAGCGCTCAGCGAAGAAGGCAGCTCCGCGTAAGGCAGCAAAGAAGCGTCCGGCCAAGAAGGCGGCGAAGAAGGCAGCCAAGCGTCGTCCTGCTAAGAAGGCAGCCAAGAAGGCTTCTCGCGCAAAGAAGTAGTAGAGCCTCAGGCGTCAGCAAAGGCCCGCATCCTTCGGGATGCGGGCCTTTGCATATGTCTAGTCGTCGTCTTGGGCGTGGAAAGTGGCGTTGCGCTCCGCAGCGCGGGCCAGTGCCGTCGAGGCCTCGGCCTCCATCGCATACGGACCCATTCGCTGGTCGTTGGCGCACCCATCGTCGGGCTCCACGCGTTGATGGGTCAGGCAGTAGTACCAACTCATGGGGACTTCACTCCGGCGATCTGAGGTCTGCTGCCCCAGGTATTCACCCGTACACTCACTCGACATGCGCACGTTGAGCCCTGGGCGCACCTCGCCGACTCGGCCGGTTCCGCAGCACATCGAGCGTCCGGAGTACGTCGGTCGCCCCGCACCGTCGCCCTTCGGCGGTTCCGATGTCCAGTCCCCGGAGATCCTGGATGCGATGCGTGTCGCCGGACGCCTGGCGGCCGATGCGCTGCAGGAGGTCGGGCGCCACGTCGCCCCCGGCGTCACGACTGACGAGTTGGACCTCATCGGACACGAGTTCCTGTGCGACCACGGCGCCTACCCGTCGACCCTGGGCTACCGGAACTTCCCGAAATCCCTCTGCACCTCACTCAACGAGGTGATCTGCCACGGGATCCCGGACTCCACCGTGATCCAGGACGGGGATATCTGCAACATCGACATCACCGCCTACATCGGCGGGGTGCACGGGGATACCAACGCGACATTCCTTGCCGGAGACGTGGCCCCGGACGTCGTGGATCTGGTCGAGCGCACCCACGAGGCGACGATGCGGGCCATCCGTGCGGTGAAGCCGGGAAGGCCGCTCAACGTGATCGGGACCGTGATCGAGAGCTATGCAAAACGCTTCGACTACGGGGTGGTCCGCGACTTCACCGGCCATGGCATCAGCACCTCGTTCCACTCGGGGCTGATCGTTCCCCATTTCGCGGACCCGGACCTTGATACCGAGCTTCAACCCGGCATGACGTTTACCATCGAGCCGATGCTCACCCTGGGGACGATCGACTACGAGATCTGGTCGGATGGCTGGACAGTGGTCACCCGCGATCGGAGATGGACCGCGCAGTTCGAGCACACGATCGTCGTGACCGATGAGGGTGCCGAGATCCTCACCCTGCCCTCGGGGACTCCGTGACGACGACCCTCTGCGTCGATATCGGCGGCAGTGGCCTGAAGGCCGCCAGGGTCGACCTGCGCGGTGACCTGATCACGGAGCGCCTGCGGGTTGACACCCCGTATCCGTGCCCGCCGGAGCGTCTCGTGACGACCCTCACCGATCTCGTAGCACCGCTCGGGCGGGCGGACCGCGCGACCGTCGGTTTCCCGGGACTGGTACGCGACGGTCTCGTCCTGCACGTGCCGTCCCTCACGCGCGCCACCTACGACGGCGGGACCGACGTCGACCTGCAACGTCTCTGGGATCGCTTCCCGCTCGAATCGGCGCTTCAGGGAGCCTTCGGGATCCCGACCAAGCTGCTCAACGACGCCGATGTGCAGGGATGCGCCGTCATCGCGGGCCGGGGCTTGGAGTTCGTGATCACCCTGGGAACCGGAGTGGGCACGGCACTGTTCCTCAACGGACACCTGCTCCCACACCTGGAACTCTCCCACGGACCCTTCAAGAAAGACGTCAGCATCGACACCGCCTTGGGCAACGTGGAACGTAAGCGCCTCCAACGCGATCACTGGCGCGCCCGGGTTCGCGCGGCCATCGATATCTTCGACGCAATGCTGTTTTTTGACCACGCGTACGTGGGCGGTGGCAACGCGAAGCACCTGGATCCTTCGAACGTGGGACCGAAGGGCACGATCGTGTCGAATGCCGCGGGCATCATCGGAGGAGTCCGGGCCTGGGACCTCGCGCATTAGGCTCCCTGACCATGACCCGCTGGCTCAGTGACAATGAGCAGCGCAACTGGCGCGCGTGGCTAAACGCGTCCCTGCTCCTCCCCGACCGGCTAAGTCGGGACCTCGCCGAAAAGCACGGCCTGACCATGGCCGACTACGAGATCCTCGTTCAGTTGTCGGAGCACCCGGAGCAGCGGCTTCGGATGAGCGAACTCGCGGAACGAACTTTGAGTTCCAGGAGCCGTCTCTCCCACCAGATCGATCGAATGGTGAAGGCGGATCTGGTCGCGCGCGAGGCGTGCTCGGATGATCGTCGCGGATCCTTCGCCGTTCTCACGGACAATGGGTGGAAGACCATCATGGCCGCGGCACCAGATCACGTCATGGCTGTACGCGAACACCTCGTGGACCTGCTCGGCCCCGAGAGGTTCGCCGAATTCGGTGACACATGCTCGATAATCGTGGACGATCTGGTGGAACGATCCGGCGCGCGCCGCGTCGTGGAATGAAGGGAAACGCCATGTCAAAGAGTCGGGACCCGAGACCTTGGTCGACGAAAAAACCGCAAAACTTCGTTCTCAGCGTCGTCCTGATCATCGTGGCCATCATGCTCGTGCGTCAGGGATTGGACTACATCGATCAGGGTGTCGGGGGCTTCGTTCCCTACGCGATGATCCTCGGTGGACCGACACTCGCCGCCTACTACACCTGGTACTTCACGATCCGGAAATTCGAGGGTGAGTAGGAACGCTCCGTAGCCGCGACATCGTGGGCGGCCGTCCGCGAGCGGTCTTGTGCAAGTTTGGAATCAGTCGGATCCGATTTTGCGATAGGGCGCAAAGCGGTGAAATGCCGGGTATCCGGAAGACAAGTTGGTAGGTTACGGGCCGCGCGGTTTGGGTACACACCGAAGATGTCGGGATTGTGACTGACGTCTGCGAAGCCATACTTTGTTGCAATGTCTTAGGTCCAGCGTTCGACGGTTTGACCAGAATTCCAACGGTGACGGCACATGCCCAGTAAACAAGGTGATGGTCATGTGTTTGGCTTTACCCGCAGTGACGATAGAGCGCTTCACCGTTGGAATTAACCGAGACGTCGATCTCGCCAACCTCGGCCAATACTTGTATACCCGATAGACAGTGGTGAGTCCAACGTCCTCGCCCCGCTCACGAAGGAGTCAGTGCAACTGCCGTGCAGACTTACAGTTGTTGTTCTCACTCATGAGGACGCTCCCTGCTGCCTGCTGCCAGGTTGAGCGTTACAGCGTTGGAGCGGGTCTCATCACCTATGCAAATTACGCGGCATGATTGCAGGTCGCGCATGTGCAATCACTGCAGGCACAGACAGCACACAGATCGTCGCAGCCCGGGCACTTACATTTCGCACACTCGTCGTAGTGACCATCGTGCTCAAAGTGAGCGTGACCATCGTGCAGGTAATCTAAGTGATCCCCATGTTGCACAGCTTTGTGCCCACAATCAGCCCCATGGCGGTGATCGTGCACCTCAGCAGGTGTGTGAATACTCATGCTTTCTTCTCCTCTATGTGGTGTATGCCTTCGCGCACGATGTGCGCAATGTGTTCATCGTCGATCTGATAAACCATTTCCTTGCCCAAGCGGACGCCCCGAACCGCATTGACCGATTTCAGGACTCGAAGATGCTGCGACACCAGCGGCTGACTAGCCCCGGTGTGCTCCACGAGTTCGTGGACACAGGCGGGGCGATCCTCAAGCAGCAGCAGAATCCCAAGTCGCAGGCGATTCCCGAGTGCCCGGTACAGGGTTGCCGCCTTGTCAACGGACTCCTCTGAAAAACTCACATAAAGATAATAGCATATATTTATTCATGCGCACGTGGGGCTCCTGGGGCTTGTGATGTCTCGCCGAACGGCGTCGGGGGGCGCGCTGGTCATGCGCCCTCCGGGCAGTCGCTGCCTCCGTCACTCGCCCAGCCGCCCCCGGCCGCAGTGCCTCGGAGAGTGCCCTCCCGGCTCGGGCCGAGTCGCATAACGTTAGGGACATGCGTTGCCGGATGCTCGCACTGTTAGGAGTCATGTGTCTGGTAGCCGCGGGGGCGGCTCCGGCCATGGCCCATCAGCCCGTGGTGCTGGACGACAGGGACACCACTCCAACCGCGGGTCCCCTCCTAGTGGACGGGACGGTGTCCTTCGCGGTGTATGCCACCGTGATGCGTGGGCAGCAACGAGGGTTCCGCTTTCGGTTGGCCATGGGTGATCGCCTAGCCATGCAGTACTTGGTCGTCGACGAGCCACCGGCGAACGCATTGCGCCCGGGCGCCCTTCCACGGGTCACCCTGATTGATCCCCAGGGGCGCAGGAGCGTCCTTGCTGTGAAGGAGCGGACCGAATTCTTCGAGCCCTACTCCAAGAAGACCTTCCTTTACCTCTCGCGAGTCGAACAGACCGGAGGTGCGGGGACCTACCAGGTCATCGTTCGCGGTCGTTCGCCCGAGCCGGTACCGGTCACGATCGCTGTCGGGTATCGCGAGGTGCCTGGGACTGTGATCGACTAAGGCTGCGCGGCACGGTGTGGGCTTGATGCCGTGACGAGTCCGCCGTTGTTCGGCGGAGAGGAAGGCCCCGAATAGGTCCTGTGCACTCTCCGAACGCGCTCGTGCCGCTGGCCCCGGATGGGACTGAAATCTCGTCCGATGGGATTCGCTGGGGTCGGCCCCGATGGGCGGTTTCCTAAGCCCGACCGGACGGATCGGGCGGATGTATTAACCCGCCGGGGGCTGCTGGGCATGATCGGGGTTTGCGCCGGAGCCGGTGCCCCGTGTGCCGGGAGCCCATAGATGGAGCTCTCGCTGCGATGGGACACACCGCTCACCCGGACTGCACACCCGAGGAGCGGGACGCCCGGCTCACCGACGCCCAAATCGACGAACTAGGGCACGTAGCTCATAAGCGAGACGCTCCCGCCGGGCAGGAAGGGGTTGCTTACCTCAACGACGATGAACATGAGCAGGCCTGTGATCGCCGCCATGAGGCCGATAACGACAAGGTTGAGCGGGCGTCGCGCCGGCTGGTAGGCGATGACGAGCCCGAGGTTCACGATGCTCAGCACGAAGATGATGCCGAGCACGCGAGGCGCGTGGCTTCCCGGTAGCGCCGCGATGCGATCAACGCCACTTGAGGTGATGTCGTCCAAGGACGAGCCGATCTCTTCGAGCAGGTTCGCGTTGTCCTCACTGGCCGCCTGGGCATCGCGCATGCCTGCCACAAGGATTCGCCCCGCATCGCCCTCAAGCTTGTAGGCCTTGACCATGTCAGCCTGCTGGAGCACCGGCCACTGCTTATCGAGTACGGTCGCTCTATAGGCGGCGAGGGAGACTACGATCGCTTGCCTCTGGGCGCCTGGGTTGAGGCCCTCGGCGAGGATGCCAGCCCTCGCGTACGCCGCTGCCTCTTTGACGGTCGCTTGTTCAGCCGTTCGGGTATTGTTCCAAAACTGGCCGATGGTGAAGACGAGGAGGAAAACAAAGGCGACGTTAAGCAGTTGTATGCCGCGACCGGACAGGTAATAGCCCGCCGGGATCTTAATCTTCGAAGCCTCCTCGACCCCCGGCGTCGCAGCAGGCGCGCTAGCTGCGGCAATAGCCACCGTGTCAGGCGTCGGAGCCTTGGCCGCATCCTCAGCCTTCACCCCAGCGGCGGGCGCCCTCGCCGTGCTCGCCGCCTGCGTTGTTTCTGCAGCCTCCTGCTTCGGTGCATCGCGCTCGTACTCTTGGGCGATGAGGATCGCCCGCTGGTGGAAGATCCGCGTCGCGAGGATACTGAACGCCACGTAGAGCGCGATGCAGAGCGCGAGTCGGATCAGGCTCGGCACGTCGATGAGGAAATCAGCGAACGTCATGGGCCGGATCGTGGCAGAGGACACCCGCGTCTCCAGCGAGGGGGCTACCCAGCGGGCGGTCGGCAGGGCGGAGGCGCCGCGCCCACCTCCTCGGGAGCGAAGGGTGGGGCAGGGGTTACCGCCGAGGGGGTGCCCCTGGAAAACGTCACAACATGCCCGAGCCCCTAAGGAACGTGGCGGACGTTACCGATGTGACGCAGATTCGAGGGAAGGGAAGCGGGGGCCAATGCCCCGTGTGCCGGCAGCCCATGGATGTGGCTCTCGGTGCGATGGGATACACCGCTCACCCGGGCTGCACACCCGAGGGGACGCAGACTCCTGTGGGCTACGACCAATGCATGGAAATAAACAACGCCACGGCAGATCCGCCAAGCCACAAAACAATTACCGGCAGAAGAGATCCTGAAAAAAGCAGTGCCCCACCACCAAGAAGTGGACCGATCAAGAAGAACCAGAGGAGGAACCATCCGACCGACCGACCAGGTTCCGGCAATCTCATGTCAGGTTCGAAGTCGTCCGCACGCTTCCCGTGATCCACAAAAAAAGTATGGCATAATCATGCATGGCTAGAGGCCACCAAGCGGCAACGTGAGATGCCACGCCGAACGAATCAATTCAAAACGGAGTGGCCTCTCATGGCTTCATCGACAACTATTGCAAAGAGCACTCTGACCCAAGATCAGGTTGAGCGCATCCCCATCCAGCCGCTGCAGCAGCGCTCGACTTACCTGCAGCAGGGCTTCCCGACGTTCGTCAGCAAGGGCGAACCGATCAAGATCCCGAGCCTGTCAAGCCTGGGAACCGCGTCCTACGTCGCACAGGGTTGAGCGATCCCCGAGGTCGCCGCGACCACGTCGGAGATCACGATCCTGGCGAGCACGGTCCAGGCGACCACGATCCGACCAAGATCATCGCGCGTATGTCCAACGAACTGGTGCGCCAGTCCGTCGTCAACGTCGAACCAGCAACTCCTGGCGCGGACCACTGCGGGACAACATCCGAACGTTCCCACGACTGAGGGGGGAACCGACTCGTCCGGTTCCCCCCTCAGTCGGGCGATCAGCAGCTCGTGGGCGTCACGTTCCCACGAAGCGTCGTGGTTGCACCGTCGTTAGCCGTCACCACGATGCGCAGGGTGTCCTTGAATCTGGCCGTGGCATCACAACTCAGGATGGCCGTCCACTCATCCTGATTCGCGGTCTCCGCTCCGGTGTACGACGCCTTGGTATCGAGTTCCGTATTGTACTCGTTGGGTCGGTAGACGGTGACCGAACGGATCCCCTTGCGATCTCCTCCAGCACTCGATGTGGCGGTGATCGAAAGCCGCAGCTTCGAGCTCTGGAACCTCTCCGACTTCACCAGGGCTGCCACCGGCGCGGTTCCGGCTGCGACCGTGGGGGTCGGAGTCGGGGTGACCGTCGGTGTTGCGGTGGGAGTGGCCGTCGCCGTGGCCGTCGGTGCCGCGCTCGCAGTCGGTGCGGGTGCTGCGGGTGCTGCGGGTGCTGCGGGTGCGGGTGCTGCCGTCACGGACGGCGAGGGCGCCGCCTGCTCGGGCGAGTACGCCCCCAGTCGAAAGGTCCCGGATGGGCGACCCGTAGGCGTGGCCTTCACATAGGTCACCACGACACGCGTGAACACGCGGGAACCGGACTGCACCTTGGGCCTGTCCAGCTTCACCCGAACCGGGTATGCACGGGTCTTCCCGGCGACGCAGGTGGGCGTGCAGTCATTGACCTCGTAGGTACCCGTCGCCTTCGCGCGACCGTTCGACCAGCCTGACCACTTCAGGTCCGTAAGCATTGCATTAGCGTCGGCACAGGCGAGGACGAGGTCGGTGGGCTTGACCTCCAACTCGCCGCAGTTGTTGACAGAGGTCCGCGGTGCGGCTGAGGCAGACCCAGACAGACCCAGTGAGCTCGCCGCGAGCCCGATTCCTAGCAGCGTGGCCGTTGCCACTCTCAGTGTGCGCATGTGTTCTCCCGGTCGTGGATGTGGGCAAACCCTAGGTGAAGCACGACCTGGATCTGGGCAGGACGCCCGAAGTGGGGATCTACCACCCCATGTGGGGTGCGGGCCGGGCGTGGGTGGGGGACGAGTCGGCCTGTAAGCCGGCTTCTGTCTCCGCGTTGCGGAGGGTGACCATCCATCTGCGATCACCGTTGCCGATGACCTGGTGCGGTCTACCAGCGGAATGTGAGCGGGCCACTCTTCCGCCTGGATCGGTTGCCCGATCCGCTTGACCTTGCTCCGGGTGGGGTTTGCCTAGCCACCGCAGTCACCTGCGGTGCTGGTGGTCTCTTACACCACCGTTTCACCCTTACCTCGATTGCTCGAGGCGGTCTACTTTCTGTTGCACTTTCCCGCGGGTCGCCCCGGGTGGGTGTTACCCACCACCCTGCCCTCTGGAGGCCGGACTTTCCTCGACGCTTGCGCGCCGCGGTCACCCGGCCGACTCGTCCTCGACAAGAGTACGCCCGCGCCCCTCGGGCGCGCATGGTCATGACCCAATACCGTCGGTCAGTGCTCATCCTGCTGCCGCCGTCCGAGGGCAAGTGCTCACCGGATTCCGGTTCCGCGCTCGCACCTGGAACACTGAGTTGGCCGGAGTTGAAGAAACCCCGCGCGACGATCCTCGACGCACTCGTGAAGATCAGCTCGACGTCACCGAAGCGGGCGGCAGGTGTACTCGGTGTCACCGCAACCCAGATGCCGCTCATCGCGCAGAACGCCCGGTTGCGCAGCGCCCCCGCTGCGCCGGCGATCGAGGTGTACTCGGGTGTGCTGTACGACGCCTTGAACTTCAGTGCACTTCCTGCCGCTGCACGCAAGCGCGGTGACGCGCGCATCGCCATCGCATCGGCATTATGGGGATTGCTGCGTCCCGGTGATCGCATCCCCGCCTACCGCTTCAGTGCAGACAGCCGGATTCCCGGGCTTCCACCGCTCGCGAAACTCTGGTCGGAACCAGTCGGTGACGCCATCGCGGATTCCGCGGGCGTGATCGTCGACATGCGTTCCGGTGGCTACGAGAAGCTCGCACCCGTGCCGGCGGAGTGCGCGGACCGTGCGGTGGCTCTTCGAGTGCTGCAGGACAGAGGGGGCGCCCTCAGCGTGGTGAGCCACCACAACAAGGCCACGAAGGGTCGCATCACGGCGGGCCTCCTCATCGACGCTAGGGAACCCCGGGATGTCGATGGCGTGGCCGATGCCTTCAGTGACCTGGGATATCGCGTGAAGCACGGGAAACCGAATCGAGCGGGTGTCGCCACGCTCGATGTCATCGTCACCGACCTGTGATTGCTTACATTGCTCGAATGTCTCTCTGCGCGTCCCCTCACCTTGCTGACGCAGACTCCCCTTAGTGCTCGGGCGACCGTCCGAGGGGAAAGGATCGACCATGAATCGCACACGACGCGTGGCCATCGGACTCACCGCTGTCCTCGCCAGTGCCGGCTTGTTCCTCGGGGGTGCCACAGGGGCCCAGGCGCACGACAGGGGTGATGGACCACTCTCCGCACTGGTCACCAACGGCACGCTGACGTCCGCCGAACTCACGGCCGTCAAGGACGCACTGCGGTCCGCGCATGAGTCGGGTCGCGCAGAGCACGTGGCAGAGAAGAAGGCCGCCCG
Source organism: Actinomycetota bacterium (assembly GCA_016870195.1). Lineage (GTDB taxonomy): Bacteria > Actinomycetota > Actinomycetes > S36-B12 > S36-B12 > VGCC01. The sequence goes on along the minus strand of VGCC01000020.1, from coordinate 5,807 downwards.
CACTGCAGCCCTCGCACCCCTCGTCGCGAAGGGCACGTTGACTCAGGGGCAGGCGGACGCCATCGCGTCAGCGGAACGCGGAGATATTCGCGATCTCGTCAGGGAGTGGCCCACCGTCACGCGCGAGAAGTGGCGCGCCGTGCACGACGCTCTCAAGTCTGGTCGAAGCGAGTTGAGGAACGAGCACCGCGCTGAGAAGGTCGCGGATCTCACGGCAGCACTCTCGGCACTCGTGACGAAGGGCACCCTGACCCAGGCGAAGGCGGATGCGGTCAAGGCCGCACTTGCCGACCGTCTCGGTCGGGATGGAAGAAAGCCTGGCAAAGGCCCACGTGGAGCAATCCGCTAGGGACATACGCGTGAGGGCCCGGTGATCCGGGCCCTCACGTTCCCATCGGTGCTTGCACGTCGAGGAGATGACCCGCTTCCGCGAAGGAGAACATCGAGGAGTTGCCGTCCGGGAACCAGGCCAGGGACGTCAGCGAGCACGGTGGTAACTCCATGCGATACATGCTGCTCAGCGGTGCACCTATCGCAAGACCCACCAGGACCTTGATAGGTGACACGTGGGCAACCACCAGCACGTCCTCACCCGGATAGGACTCCACGATCTGCTGACGCGCGATCACCACACGCGCACGGAGGTGCTCGAAGGACTCACCTCCCGGCGGCGGGATCGACATCGACGCGAGCCATTCCGCGAGATGCTCGGGCCACTGCGCACGCACCTCGGACAGCGTCAGCCCGTCCCACTCCCCGAAGTCGCACTCCCGGAAACCGTCCACGGTCTCTACGCGCAGGCCGGTCGCCTCGGACACGATCTGCGCGGTCTGCTGCGCGCGCAGCATCGGTGAGGCGGCGATGCGCTGGGCCGTGCCGCGCCGCGCCACCTCGGCGGCGAGCGCTTCGGCTTGGGCAATCCCGAGAGGCGCCAGAGGCGGGTCGATCCCACCGCCACCACTGAAGCGACGCTCGAGGGAGTACTGGGTCGCACCGTGGCGGGCGAGGTGGGTCGTGGTGGGAGCGCCGATGTCCTCCCAGCCGATCATCACGCGCCCGGGGCGAGCGGCGACCGCCTCCTGCACCAACGCCTGGGTCTGGGCCTCCAGCGCAGACCCGACGACGTCCTCAGCCCGCGTGGTGGCTGCCCGCACAACAGCTGCGCCTTCGCGGTGCAGGGATGTCGCGCCACCCCCCAGCGCCTGATCGAGGACCTCGTTCACGAGGGCGTCGGCGCGGAAGTTGTTCGAGCGACCCACCCAGGTATAGGTGACCTGCCCCGCGGGCAGCACATCCCGTGCCTGAAGGGCCAGGGTGCGCATGTCCGGATGCTTGATCTTCCATCGCCCCGACATCTGCTCCACGATCAACTTGGAGTCCAATCGCACATCGACCATCGCGGCGGGGTCGAGTCGCTTGGCGAGGATCAAGCCCGCGACGAGCCCGCGGTACTCCGCGACGTTGTTCGTTGCCTCACCGATGAACTCCGCCGACTCGATTAGTACGTCACCGGTATCGGCGTCACGCACAACGGTTCCGAACGCCGCGGGACCCGGGTTCCCGCGGGATCCCCCATCTGCTTCGACGATGAGACGCGCAGGCATCAGGACAGACCCGACTCCGGGGTTCGCACCAGGATCCGGCGACATTCCTCGCATCGCAGGACCTCATCCGCAGGTGCTGCGGCAATGTCGACGAGTTCCTGGGGCGGCAACTGCAGGTGGCACCCTTCGCACCGGCCGCGATGCAGTGGTGCAGCACCCAGGCCCCCGTGATCGGCCCGCACCTTCTCGTACAGAGTGACAAGATCAGCGGGGAGTCCCGCGGCGACGCGGTTACGCTCCTCGGTGACGGTGGCACGCTCGGCATCGATCACCGACATGTGCGCCACGATCGCGGATTCAAGCTCTGAGTGACGTTCAGCGAGTTCGGACTGTTCCGCGGTGAGGACACCCACCGCCTTCATCGCACCCTCAAGGCGCTCCATGATCTCCAACTCCACGTCCTCGAGCTCGGACTGCCGTCGGGCCAAGGACTCGAGTTCATGTTGCAGGTTCTGCAACTGCTTTGGGTCACCGATCGACCCGGAGTCGAGGAGGTCACGATCCTTGCGCGACCGTTCGCGCACCAGGTCGACATCGGCATCCGCCTTGCGCTGATCGCTCTCGAGGTCGGACACGATGGTCTGGGCGGCGATGATCTCCTTACGCAGCCGCTCCAAGCGCGCATTCGCCTCCGCGAGATCTGCGCGCTCGGCCAAGTTGTCGGCCTTGTGCGTCAACTGGGTCAGGCGGGTGTCGCGCTCCTGCACCTGCAGGAGCGCCAGTTGTGCCGACGGATCAGCCTTCATCGTCGCTCCTCACATGTGCATTCCAGGGATCCGTGACGGTATCGGAGACCACGATGTCGACTCCCGCGAGCGATGGATCCTCGCGCAGGAACTGAGCCGCCTGGTTCAGCCATGGCCACTCACTGGCCCAGTGCGCAACGTCGATGAGTGCACTCCCTCCGGCCGCCAGATGATCCTGGGCCCGGTGGTGACGCAGGTCCGACGTCACATATACGTCCGCCTGATCACCGACGACATCTAGGAGCGAGTCACCCGCACCACCGCAGACGGCGACCGTCTCGACCCGCCGCTCAAGGTCTCCCGCAACGCGAATCCCCTGGACGGTGCGCGGCAGATTCGAGGTCACCCGGATCGCGAACTCCTCCAACGTGGACGGCACTTCGAGCCGGCCCACTCGACCCACACCGACACTCGCGTCACCCGTCACCTCGAGTGGCTTCGTGTCCACGACGCCGAGAACTGAAGCCAGGGCATCCGAGACCCCCGGCGAGGCGTGGTCGGCATTGGTATGCGCGCAGTAGAGGGCGATCCCGTGGCTGATCAACGTATGCACCACGGCCCCTCCCGGGGACTCGGGACTGACCCCGTGCACCCCGTGCAAGAAGAGCGGGTGGTGCGTGATGATCATGTCCACTCGAGCGAGCAGGGCCTCATCGACGACGGCTGCTACCGAGTCCACCGCGAGCAGGATCCGCGAGACGGAGGCCTGGGGATCACCGCATACGAGACCGACGGCGTCCCACTCGGCCGCCCAGTCCTCCGGGTAGTGACGACACATGGCAGCACGCACATCGCCCACGGTGCACGCCATGACCGCAGGCTACCCAGCGGCAGATCGGCGCGTTCCGGATCGGTAACCTCCCTGCGGGCCCATAGCTCAGTTGGTAGAGCGCTTCCCTTACAAGGAAGATGTCATCGGTTCGAGTCCGGTTGGGCCCACCAACGGGTCGTTTCACTGACATCGTCGAAGGGCTCACCTAGCATGGCGGCCATGCCACCGATGGCGTTGTGGGCGTAGGCACGCCATGGCCCTCCTCTTCCTGATCTGGTTGATCGTCCTGGTTCTGGTCATTGTCAAGCCGCGCTGGGGAGTCATCGCCGGACTGAGCGCCCTGGGGCTGACCTTGATTTGGGCGGTGCTCGCCGGCGATTGGGGCCAGCGCGTGGCCCTGCCTGTTGCCAGCGCCAGTAATGCTCCCTCACCAGCGGCGAACCCGCAGGCCACTCCGTCACACCAGTCGGTCCACGGGACGACCGGCACCTACCTTTCGACCCCACCCATCCAGGCCAGCGGTCTCGACGGAACAGTCACCCACTCACTGTCCTCCGACCCTCCGTCGGGCATGACCCTCGATGCGTCCAGCGGCTCACTCGCCGGCACCCCCACCGAGCCGACGGGACACACCTACGTGGTCACCTCCAAGGGTCAGACCACACAGACGACATCGACACTGCATGTGAACGTCAGCGCCGCATCCGCGCCCGCCGGAACCGTGTCCCCAACGTCGCAGACCCTCGAGGGCGAAGTCGGCCACCACTCGGCGTCCGGCAAATGGAAGGTGCATGGCATCGACGGCACCATCACTTATTCTCTCTCGCACTCGCCGCCGCCGGGTATGTCCTTCAGTTCGAAGACGGGCATCCTCTCGGGGACGCCCGGGCAGAAGGTCGACAAGACCTACAAGGTCACGATTAAGGGCAGCAACACCGAGACCAAAGCCGACCTCAAGGTGTCGATCACCACTCCCGCGTCACCCGCGTTACCCGAGGTCCTCTCTCCCTCCACTCAGAACGTCACCGGCACCATCGGCTCGCCACTCGCATCGACACCGATGAGTCCCAGCGGATTCCCCTCCTCCCCAGTAGTGACGTACTCACTCTCTCCCGCGGCGCCTGCGGGACTCACCTTCGATGCGTCCACCGGCGAGTTGTCCGGCAGTCCCACCGCGACCGTGTCCCAGTCCTTCACGATCACGGCGTCAAATGGAACGACGCAGGCGACGGCGACACTGGGCGTCACGGTGACCGACCCCTCGTCGACCAAGTCCGGGCAGGCGACCGTGCCCCCGAATCCCATCGCGACGCAGGACGCACCGGCGTCGGGCTCCGGAACGTCCGGCTCCGGCACCGCACCGGTCGCCGCCCCCGCCCCGACGTCAGCTACTCCTTCGACATCTGCTACCCCTTCGACATCTGCTACCCCTTCGACATCTGTTACCCCTTCGACGTCGGCAAGCCCTTCACCGACGCCCAGCGCCACCCCGACACCGAGTCCATCTCCCACACCGAGCCTCTCCCCGAGCCCGACGATCGGGGCCCCGACGCCGAGTGCGACGACAACAAGTCCGAGTGCATCGGCATCGTCAAGTACCTCGACGCCTGCTCCCGCGACGTCGTCCGCCGCACCTGCTCCTGCTCCGCCGCCACCGTGGCCCTACCCGGGCTGCTTTGACTTCGGCTGCGGCTTCTTAGAGGTCACTCTCGAGAGCGCGTTGCTCTCGGCAGATGTCGTGCGACCTTCCCTTACCTGACGCGGTAAGCGGATCGCGCATCACTCTGGCGAGTTTCGTCGGGAGCCGGTTTGGGCGTCCTCGTTGTGTCGGTGCTGCTGGCAAGCCATGCGCTCCCGGCTTCAGCCACTCCCGTGCCAAGCGCCGACTCCTCACGGGGTGCGTGCGCATCTGCCGGCGCTCAACCGAAGACGATTCCATCGCACCAAACGATCTTCGCCATTGTGAACCAGGCCGTCGCCACGCCCGGGCTGCAGACATGCAGCCTCGGCGGCACGGTGACCTACTCCCCATCTGCGAAACCCCTGGCGGGCATGAAGTTCGACGCGAAGACGGGCTCCTTGTCCGGCGCACCAGCGTCGGCCACGGTACACACCTGCGTAATGACCGTTAAGGGAAAACCAGGCAAAGCACGTGGACTCTGCACGTGGACATTCAGCCGACCTCGGCCCCCGCGGGCACCGTGACACCCACGTCGCAGACTCTCGAGGGTCAGACGGTCGGTACACCACCTCAGGGCCGTGGAAGTCCCACGGCATTGTGGGGGATGTGAACTACTCGCTGTCACCATCCGCGCCCCCCGGTCTGTCCTTCAATGCCAAGACCGGTGAACTCTCCGGGATTCCGAGGCAGAAGGTGGACAAGACCTACGCCGTCACGATCAAGGGAACAAACGCCGAGGCCAAGGCCAGTCTGCTTGTCAAGGTCACCGCACCATCGTCGACCCCGACGCCTTGTGCGTCGCCGTCTTCGACCCCGGCTGTCGTTCCGGCACAGCAGAACGTGACCGGCACAGTCGGCACTCCCCTGACCTCGGCGTTGTTCGCCGCGACGGGGTTCCCGGCCTCTCCCGCCATCACATTCGGGATCCTGCCCGCGCCGCCCGCGGGGATGAGCCTCAGCGCCGTCAACGGCGTACTCTCCAGCACACCGACAACGGCGTCATC